>JABGWD010000304.1 GCA_018645725.1 Opitutia bacterium | reverse complement strand
TTCGCTGGAATAAAATTAATCCGTCGGATTACATTATTCGTAACGTCCCTGTAATCCCGCCCAAGTTTAGACCCTTCAGTGTAGTTGGGGATTCATTTGTGAGTGAGTAAAGTAATTGATTCGGCCCATTTTTTCAGTTTTTCCGCATAATCGAGTAACTTGCCCAACTCATCTTCATCATCCAGGAAAATTCGCTTTAGGAAGTCCGGCTTTAAGCGATGGAAGCACAACATTTTCGCCAAACAGTTGGCCATCGATTCCTTTTCCGTTTGCCGGTGAATACGAAACGCTTCCTCCGTAAGTTCAGGGCCAAGAAATTCGGGTTCGAAATGGAAAAAGGCAAGCCAAGCGAAATCTCGGAATTGGTAATGAATTTCTCGCACATGTCTATCGAAGAACATGATCTTTCCCTCAATGTTCGCAACTTTTGCTCCGTTTTCGGAACGGTTGCCAATGAACTGCTGGACCGGCTCCATGAAGATTTCCAAGTCAGGCATGTTGGCCATGTCAATAAAGGACTTTGCTTGAACCTGTCGTGAAAACAAGTCCTCTCCAAACGCCTTTGCGATGAAGAAATCCTTGTGCTTCGGGAAAAACCTTAGAAAATTCTGAAAGCTGAGCCGAAACAAGCCGGACAAGTTGCCCTCGTGATCATCCAGAACGGTTTGCTCGTAGGAGCGAAGAAACTTCAAGTCGAGCCCATCACAACGGACTCTTGACAAAAAGAGAGCAAATAGGCTTGGAGACCACGAAACTGGAATTCTTTCCCAAATGCGAACCGGTGAAGGAAACCCTGAAATAAATTCACCGGACTGGAGGAATTGAACCATTTCCATTTCCTTTTCGTTAACGACAAAGGTGTCCGGTTCCTTCTTTTTTTCTTTAGCCGGAGTCTTTCCTTTTTGAAATCCCCCAAGCCCGGCGGGGTTGGTTTTTATCTTAACTCTACTCGCTATAATTAATACTTCTATCCTTACATTGTCGTTAGTGTCATTATTGTTATATATAGTATACTGGCGGGGGGAATTCCCCCCGTCTAAAGCAACTTCCGTGTTAAGGTTTTTCCTCCAAGCCGGGGGAGCCAATTTGATGGCGTGCCCCTCTTCTGAACTCATGATATTTTGCTCAAGCCGAGTGAAGTCGATTCGAATTTCAAGTGTTGCTCCCTTTCCTTTTCCGAGGCCCTTGTGTCGTCTTTCCAGAAATTTCTTTTCTTCGGCTAGCCTCAGGCATTCTCGAACTTGATTTTCGGTAAGGCCGGCACGTTTCCCCAGCTCCTTCTTGGAGGTCTTGCGCCATCCCCATGGGTCGATCTGGGTGCCGTATCGCCAGTCATAGCGGCAACCATCGACGTCCACTACCGAGAACATCTTGCGAAGGCATGTAAGGAAGTCTCGAAACGGCCGGTAAGGCTTGGTGTCGGAGGTAAGGCGTATCTCCGGGAACAAGTGCTTTTGGGCCTTGACGAAGAATCCGTTGCACCAGATGCGATGAGCCTTTTGCAGCAGCCGTTGTTTCTCTTCGTCTTGGGTTTGATAACTTTTTGTTTGAATCATTTGAATGTGTACAGACAGTAACAGCAAAATCCCTGAAGTAAAGAATAACGTAACTTTAGACTTTACTTGGTTCGCCTTTTCGTTTTGTTTGTTTTGATGAAGAACTTGGGGTCATCACTCACTGAACAAATTAAAAAAAGTCCGCTCCCGATTCATGCGATTGCCAAGAAATCCGGCGTCACTCGTGTAGCGATCCATGGCTGGCTCTCGGGGAAAGCGATACCGTCTTCCAAGAATCTCGATGCCGTAATCGACGGCCTGGGTTTGGATGGCGAAACAAGAAAGAAACTTCTCACCCTCGCTGATCGAGTTCGGGCTAAAAACCCACGAAATCGGAAACGAAAGACCTCTGAAGAAGAAGGCACATGGGCGGTGCAATTGGCGAAGCAGGTCGATGGCCGGAAAGTAAAAATTGAGGTCAGCGAATCGCCGTTCTGGGACTTGCTGCTCCACTCGAACGCTCCATCCAAGGCGAAACCCGTGCCGGTTCTTATTCGTCTCGTCGTCGAAAGTTTCGAAAAGCTTTTCACCTACGCATGCGAAGCAAAGCGATTAAATCGATCGAGTTGGATTGCGGTCGTCGTTGAGAAGGTCGAACCGCATCGCTACGAAGAACTCTTTGCTTGTCATAAAATCAAAATCATGACGGAGGAGGGATTGGGCGAGGAGTTCGGGATACAGCTTAAGAGCAAACTTGGAATTTAAATTATGCACGACAGATTGATGACGAAAAAACAGGTTGCGGAAACCTTGGCGGTCTCTGAAAGAACCCTCGACAGGTTGCTGGCTCGGGGCAAACTTACCAAAGTCAAGGTAGGCGGTTGCGTCCGTTTCAGAGCAAGTGAAATCGACGAGGTGCTGAAGGGTGAGAAGCAATTGTGAGGAAACATACTAAAAGAAAATAAATCAGATGATTTTCAGCGTAATAAAAAGAATGCGTAACGTAAGCGGGTGTACGGTGCGTTCGAAGAACTACTATCTCAGGTACAGATTTGATGCCATGCCCGCACCCAAGCTCAAGGCACTCGAAGTGAGTTGCAAGGATGTTGCCTGGCAGAAGGCAATCGATTTCAGACGGGAATTCGAAGCCGAGAAGGCAGGACTTTTGCCACCCCGCTCGATTCGAGAGGCGGAAGAAAAAACCGTTGGCTCGCACGTTAAGGATTACTTGGCGGACCTCAAGGCACGAGGCAGGGACGGCAGGAAAGGCAAGGGAGCCAAACAAGTCAGGAACAGGCTTCAACGGATGATTCGGGAATGCGGATGGACGAGCTTGGGGAAAATCACCTCGGATTCATTCACGCACTGGCGAGCGGGCTTGCAGAGCATGTCCTTCCGAACGAAGAACCATTATCTGGCCGAGGCCAAAACCTTTTTGAATTGGATGATCCTGCAGGGTCGGTTGGCCGCAAATCCGCTGATCTCGGTTTCCAAAGTCGACCAGACCGTGGCGACTAGAGTGAGGAGGGCATTGACCGACGAGGAATTGGGCAGGCTGTTTCGGCATTCGCCACACTATCGCCGGGTGCCTTATCTCATGTCGGCGAGAACGGGATTAAGGTATGGCGAGCTTTCCGAACTCCAGTGGGGGGATATTGTACTGGATGGGGAACGCTCTCACGTCTTGGTTCGGGCAAGCATTTCCAAGAATAAGAAAGAGGCCAGAATCCCTTTGATATCCGAACTCGAACGCCTGCTCGCCGACTTTAAGCCCGATGGAGCCAAGGCGTCCGATCGGGTCTTTGCCGATGGCGTTCCAAGATGCGTGACTCTGAGGAAGGACCTCGAGGCCGCAGGAATCCCGTACGTCGACGAAAGCGGACGCTACGCCGACTTTCACGCCTTGCGTTACACCTTCAACACTTGGCTTCAGACCAACGGTGTGGCTCCCCGCATGGCTCAGGAACTGATGAGGCATAGTGACCGCAGGCTGACCGACAAGCTATACCTGGACACGAGTCTGTTGCCCTTGCAGGAAAGTATGAGGGCGATAGACGGGTTGGGGGAGTGGACACAGATATTGACACAGATTTCCGGCGAAACGGGTCAAATGGCGTCACGGGTTGGCGAAGCGGGTGAGGAGGGTGAAGTCCCAGGAAGCCCGTTAACAGTGGGCTCCGGACGCTCATTGACGCAACCTGACGAGAGATTGCGATGGCGGGATAGACGGGACTCGAACCCGCGACCTCCGGCGTGACAGGCCGGCGCTCTAACCAACTGAGCTACTACCCCAAATCGCGAACGCAGATAAAAACGATCGAGGTCAAATAAGTCAAGATACAACGGTTTTACCTGTCATTTGGTCCTTTGCCGGAAGTGCAGGGAAAAAAAAGACCAAAAAATAATTTGTGATCCTGTTTGGGACGCGCTTTGTTGGTTGTCCTTTTTCTTATGACTCAACTTAACTCGATTTGCGCAAACGTTCTTCTGGGCGGGAGGCTGAATGGCAAGCGGGGGAAGTCATTTGAGAAAGGTTTTTTGGTGGTGAAGGTTCGGGTGAACCTTGAAATTGGTGGGATGAGGAACATGGCCTTCTAATAGGCGTACTCCTGGAGAGGGTTCCTCTTCGAAACCACGCTTGTCGGTTTCGTGATCTTTTTCTTTTTCCTGCCTTTTGGTTGCAGGTGAAGAAAACGGAGGCTCTTTCTCTCTCCCTCTATTCCGATATCCCGTAGTACGAACATATAGAAGAAAGAACAAAGATGATGATAGAAAAGAATGAAAAAAGAAACATAGACCAATTCCAGGCCGCGGAGAGGCAACATAAGTTGGTGGGAAATCAATCTCCGTGGCTGAGCGAGAAGTTAACTTCAGGAGAACCGAAGCATATTGCGTCCAGAGCATACAATCTTCGCGGACAATCTTTAACCCAGTTTGTTTTGCGTCATGGATCCTGAAAAATCAGCGATGGAGAAGCATCAGTCCAAAATCGAGGTGGCGCCTCAATTGGAACTGTTCGATTCGAATGAATACGGCCCTGCCGAGAACCGTTCCTGGTTGATCGTCGATTCGGAGGGCAAGCCGGACCACCGTGCCATGGAGATTTTGCATGACAAGGCCCGGGAGGATGAACATTACGGCGAGCAGCGGGAGTTGGCCCGCTATCTTTCGGGCACTCCGCATAAGAAACTCAGCTACTTGTTGAGTGACTTCGAGGCCACCTTGGCTCTCGACGGGGCTTGGGGGGCGACGCGGGTGATCATCGGGTCCCTTGAAAATTTCCCACGCAATCATGATTTGCGCTACAAGTTGCATTACCTCCATATGGAAATGGACAACCTTGGGGTCGCTGCCCATTGGCTCGCCGAAGCCATTCGGATCGAGAGGCTGATCAAGCCGGAGCGCAAACCGAAGCGTCCTGGTTCATCAAAGAAAAAATCTGCCGGGAAGACGCCCCGTATGGTTGACCGGGGGGCACCACGCTCAATCAATTACTTCTTTTACGCCTGTCCTTTTACCTGGGGGGAGGAAAAGTTGGACGACGATTGGGACGAGGATATCTTTTGACGGGAAGTTGAGCAAAGTCAGAACAAGAGGTCCTGTCTTTGAGCGGACGGATCCTGTAGGTCGGGATCATCGTTCTGGGTCGAGTTCACCCGTTTCCCCACTTGATAGGCGATCATTTCGGGGCCCGGTCGAGCGAGGATTTCCCTGAGACCCGAGACTGGAGACAAGGGGGCAAGCCACTCTTCCCAGCCTGATTCCTCCAGGATGACGGGCATCCTGTGATGCAAGTGGAGTAGGCCCGGGTGGGCGCTCTGGGTCAGGATTGCAAAGGCGTCTTCATTCTCCTTTGTTCCCGGATTTCTACTCCAGATTCCCGCCATCGCAAAGGTCGGTTGATCGGGGAGATGAATGAAGTGCGGGTATTTTTCGGTCTCCACGATTTGCCATTCGTAAAAACCATCCGCCGGGATCAGGCATCGCCTGCTCTCGAATGATTCGCGAAAGGTTGGCTTTTCATCCACCGTTTCGGAGCGGGCGTTGATTGGAACAGGACGGGCCGTGGAAGGCCCTCCGGGCGGCCGGCCCCACCACATGGCATTCCAGTTAGCCGAGCCTTCCCGAAGCGTGAGGGTGGGGTGGCGTTGACCGGGAGCCCTGTTGAAGCTGGGCCGATTGAGCTCAGGTTCTTTTTCGGTGAGCTTTGCGAAACGCTTGGCTCCGGGCTTTTTCCATGAATATCTTCCGCACATTTTGGCTGAATGAATGAAGTGGGAAAGCCCAAACTATTTTCCGTCATCGGACAAATGGCTCAGGGAGGCATCCGGGCGGGATCGTTCGTCCGCTTCGTCCACTTGGTAAAGCTTGTGCAATTGAAAGCCCGCCCGAAAAGGGGCTCCGCGTTCCTTTACCCAGTCATTGATCGAATGCAAGATTTCCGGGTCTTTCGCCTTTGACCATTCGGGATGGAGCCAAACCGGAATCCCATGGGAATGAAGGGGCAGGGCCTCCGTCCACTTTTCGATGCTATCGGTTTCCTCGATGATCAGCTTGAATTCATCCGCCTGATCGAGGCATTCCTCCAGGGGCATGGCATTCCATTTCGGGCTCAGGGTGATCCAGTCCATCTCTCCGTGGATGGCGTAGGCTCCGCAGGTTTCCAGGTGAACGGGAAGGTTACGGTTTCTCAATTGGTAGGAGAGGTCGTGCAAATTGTGAATGGCAGGCTCCCCACCGGTGACGATGACAATTTCGCAACCCGAGGAAAAAGCCTCGTCGGCGAGCTCGTCGGGTTCAATCCGGTCGACCTTCCCGGGCAGGTGATCGGGATGCCAGGTGCCGGCCGAGTCGCACCATGGGCAATGAACGGGGCAACCGTGCAAGCGGATGAAGAAGGCGGATTTTCCCAAGTGGACGCCTTCTCCCTGCCACGAGTGAAAGCGCTCGTAGACGGGCAGGGCGTTCATTCGCCGGCGTCGGGTTGGTAGGTGGCGGAGTTCTTGGAGTCCTCCTCGAGATGGATTGATTGCAGGCTCACCCGACCGTTGGTTCTTTCGGAAACCATGGGGTTGAAGGTCTCGAAGAGGAACTTGGCGATTCCCTCGCAGGATGCGCTTTCGACCCAAGTGATTTTGAGCAAACCCGTTGCCTCAAGGGCCTGCAACTCATCTTTGCGGGGATCTTGTTCACAAAGAACGGTCCCGTGGTCGAGATGCCCGTCGATCCAATCCTCGATAAAATGAAGGTCGCCGAAATCGATCACGAACCCGTTGTCGTCCAGTTTGCTTGCCTCGAAAGTCAGGGTGATGGACCAACTATGGCCGTGCAAGCGGGAGCAACGGCCCTCGTGAAAGGGTTGGCGATGGGAAAGGGGGATGTCCCGATAGGTTTTGCTGCAGGTAATCATGCGCTTGAGTCACCCTTCATACTTCGTAGGGTCGGGAACTTTTGCGAGCTCAAAGGCTTCCTTTCTTTCCACGCAGGTGCCGCATTTTCCGCAATGATTGTCCATGCCGGCATAACAGGACCAGGTCATTCCCAGGGGGGTTCCGAGTTCCTCGCCCAGTTGGACCAAATCCGCCTTGGTCATGTCGACGAAAGGGCGGTAAAGGTTCAAGTCTTTCCAATCGGCCAAATCGAGCGCTTTTTCCATGGCTTCGGCGAATTCGGGCCGGCAGTCCGGGTAGATCGCATGGTCCCCGGCATGGGCTGCATAGGCTATGGTGTCGAATCCGGAGGAAAGGGCATAGCCCCCCGCAAGGGCTAACAAGATCATGTTCCGGTTGGGTACGACGGTGGCCTTCATGGATTCCTCGGCGTAATGGCCCTCGGGCAACGCGACCGAATCGTCGGTCAGGGAACTTCCTCCGAGTATGTCACCCAAGTCGGGCAACAAGAGACTTTTCCTCGGCAAGTTCATGTGCTTGGCCAAAGCCTCCCCGTGGGCGAGTTCCTTGGCATGCCTTTGCCCGTAGTCGATGGAAAGCAAGCGCACTTCGGCACCTTTGGACAAAAGGTGGGATGCGAGCACGGTCGAATCAAGCCCGCCGGAAAAGAGCACGACCGCCTTCATTCGATTGTCTTGGTTGAAAAGTTCACAGGCGTATTCTTCTAGTTTCTCAAGAATCCAAGGTCGAACTTGAAAGTCACTTCCCGTCCGGACGGGCGAAGATTTTTCGATGAAGCCGGTAGATTCTTTCCAATTCCTCGATTGGAGTCGAGTGGTCATCCACCCGGAGATCCCGGAATCG
>JABGWD010000303.1 GCA_018645725.1 Opitutia bacterium | reverse complement strand
GGCGTACCGGCGCCTTTTGTCGGATATTGGATTATAACAACGCTTGGCCCCAGTCAGGTCGGATGGACCTCGGTCATTTTGATTGGCTTGAGTTGTTTGATTTTTCTCGCACTGGCCAAGGATCAAAGACTGAGGGTAACCCATTCATAATTATTCAATTTGATTTCAGAATGCGCTCGGCAAAAAGACCCGTCACCATTAATATGCTCTCCTCCGCCAAAAAAGCTCTCTTAATGAAAGTATTACCTGTTTCCCACAAAACCGCTCTCATTGGATTTTGGGCCCTGTTTTCATTTTCTCAAACGGACGCCCTTTCACAATCCGAACCAAACGCGACAGCTGAGCTTCCACCCTTGGTCGTAACAGCTAGAGGAGGGTTTGCCGAGTTGTGGTCCTCCTCTCCATGGTCAACCAAAAGGATAGAGGTGAATGACCTTCGGCACAGGGCAAGATCCATGCCGGAGGCTCTCGTCGGTTTGCCTTCCGTCCTTGTACAAAAAACGGCCTTGGGCCAATCCTCCCCTTACTTGCGTGGGCTAACGGGCTACCACAATGTCCTCCTCGTTGACGGCATTCGCCTGAACCATTCTGCCATGCGCTCGGGGCCGAATCAGTACTGGAGCACGGTGGAACTCCTCGGGGCCGATCGGATCGAGGTCGTTCGGGGTCCCAACGGAATCATTTACGGGGCAGATGCGATTGGCGGGGTCGTCAACGTTCTGACAGACGATCCAGGTTTCACTCTTCAAGGAATTCGAAAGTCGACTGATTTGTTTGGCAGATTGTCCTCGGCCGAATCGTCATGGACTGGGCAAATAGGCAGTCAAGTCTCCTCGCCCGAATGGTTCACCGAGCTATCCCACGCCGAAAGAAGCTTCGGCAACTTGGAAGGCGGACGGACAGTCGGCGATCAAATTGCCACGGGCTACGATTCCCGAGGGACGAACTTGCGAGTGGCTCGAAAGCTCGAGGAAGACTCACGTCTCGTCATTGGTTTTCAGCGTGTTTTCATGGATGACGTTCCCCGAACTCATAAGACGATTCATGCCCTGGATTGGAAAGGGTTGTCCAAGGGAGACGAACTGTGGAGGAGACTCGATCAGGAACGCCGGCTTTATTACGCCCGATTGGGCTGGGAAAACGCGGGGGGCATGGCGGATGCAGGCTCCGTTACCCTCAGTCTGCACCAGCACGAACAAGAGAGAAACCGGATGAAGGCGAGTGGCGGGGAAATTCAAAATTTCGACTTGGAGGACGTCGGATTTACTGCCCGCTTTGAAGTAGACGACCCTTGGGGCGGAAGGCTTGCCTACGGTGCCGAGACACACAGGGAATCGCTCTCCTCCGGAGCCTACGAACTGACCACTGCACAAGTCTTCAGCCAGTCACTCACACAGGGACCCTTGGCGGCAAATGCCGACTATGATCGCTTTGCCTTCTACCTGAGCGACAGGTTCGAGACCGAGTCAGGATGGACACTTGAGCCCGGCATTCGATACTCCCATGTGGACGCGGGGGTAAACGAGTGGTACAAATCGACGGCGAACGGCACTCTTGCCGAAGACCCGTTCGACAAGGACTTTGACGAATTCGTCGGTTCGGTTCGCATTTCCAGGCAAGTCCATGAAAACCAGTTTCTCTATGCCGGGATTTCCCAGGGATTCCGACCGCCTAGCCTCTATGATCTGACTTCCACGGACGAAACAAGTGTCAAGGAAACCCCGAACGTCAAGCTTGAGCCTGAGAATTTTCTACAAGCCGAGATCGGCATAAGGGGCCAAAACGGATTGTGGGACTGGAACCTTGCGACTTACCGAACGTGGATCAAGGACATGATCGTCCGATCCCCAAAAAATTCCACTGGATCGACCGTCATCAAGTCAAACGGGGATGGGTTTATCCAAGGACTTGAAGTGCAAATCGGGTACTCGTGGAACGATTTCTGGAAATCCGACCTAGCCTTCTCCTGGATGGATGGAGAGGTCGAACAATTACTTCTCGACGGGACAGGTTCCGTAAGCGTGGACGGTTCGAACTACCGTAAGGTCGATCGTGCAGTCGATCGTCTCATGCCAACCCAGATGAATTTTACCACCCGCTTCTCTCCCCCCGCCTCTCCGTGGTGGGCTGAAGGAAGCGTTTTGGCGATAGGTGATGCGGACGAACTTTCCTTGCGCGACGAACGGGACATCTCCCGCATTCCCGCCAACGGCACGTCTGGCTTTGCCCTTTTCGGACTTCGGGGAGGACGATCAATTGGTGAACATACTTCGCTCACCTTGGCCGCCGAGAACTTGGGAGACGTCGACTACCGGGTTCATGGGTCGGGACTGAATGGTTCGGGGCGCAATTTCATTTTCTCCCTAGCTCACTCTTTTTAGCGTTCACCAACAAAGAATCGCTCTGCCAACTTGACTGGAGCAGGACATTTGGCGCGCGCCCCCCGAAAAGTAAAATCATTACGCAGTCGAGATTTTGAGTGCAACTTTTTCTCGGGAGGGTAGTATAAACAAATAGGTTATGATAAAATTTCTACCCGTCTTCGTTTTTCTTTTGTTGGTTTTCTCCCTGAACGGAAAAGCCAAGCAGAATCGGTTTTCACTTTCGGCAAAGGAAGTGAAGCTGGAAGCCACAGCCATTGACCGCATTCTGGAAAAGGCTCACCGGAAAGAAAAGGTTCAATTCCCGGGCGATTTGGACGAAGGAAAGCTCGCGCGCAGGCTCTATTTGACAGTTGCTGGCAGGATTCCATCCTACGACGAAACAACCGCCTATTTGGCCAACGAAAGCAAAGAGCAGAAGGCTATGTTGATCGACTCTTTGTTGCTCTCTCCCGCCTACGATAGCCAAATGTTCAACTGGTGGGCGGACTTGCTCAGGTTACAATCCAGAATGCGAGGGGGCGCCCAAATCGGAGCCGGTGAACTTTATAACCATTGGGTCAAGGAACAAGTAGTGAAGAACAAGCCTTTCGATCAGGTCGCTTACTCCCTGGTCACTGCCGAAGGGTATCCTTGGGAAGACGGTGCCGCGGGCTACTACCTCAGGGATGCCGGCATGGAACTGGACAATATGTCCAACACCACGCAACTCTTTTTAGGTACGCAAATGGTATGCGCCCAGTGCCATAATCACCCCTTCGACAAATGGACTCAGCAGGAGTATTACAAGATGGCCGCCTTCACTTATGGGATCTCCTCCAGAATGGGGAGGGATCTGCAGGGGCGTATTCGGGATCATTTCGTAAAAGCGACAACGGGGCTTTCTCCCAAGCAAAGGAAAAAAAAGGCTCAGTCCAAAGATGCCGCGGCCATGCGCAAAGCCCTTCAAGAAATGTTGCGGCCCCTGCAGTACGGAGCTCAACGTACGCCAAGAAAGCTCACCCTGCCTCATGACTACCAATACGAGGACGGAAAGCCCAAGGACAAAGTTTCACCCGCTCCCATTTTCGGCGAACCATTGGATGGCCTGAACGAAGAGAATAAAGTCGATCTCTATGGGAAATGGTTGACCGCTCCGGAAAACCCCCGCTTTACCAAAGTCATTGCCAACCGGATGTGGAAAAAGGTTTTCGGTCGGGGCCTGGTCGAGCCTGTGGATGACTGGCGCGACGATACCCAAGCTTCCATTCCCGAACTTCTCGATCAATTGGAAAAACTCATGATCCGGGTCGATTATGACTTGAGGGAATTCCAACGCGTGCTTCTCAACGTAAAGGCTTTCGGGCGCGAAGCGACCGACTATGAAGTCGCAAACGGACAACCTTATTATTTCGAGGGCCCGATTCTTTCCCGTATGTCCGCAGAGCAGTTGTGGGATTCCTTCGTCTCCCTTTCCGTCCCTTACGCGGACGAGCGAGTTCGGGATCAAAACGTAATTCAGGAGAAGCTCGACCGATTTGCCGAATACCAGGAAAAGCTAGAAGGTCTGGAACCAAGGACAATGGTAAGCCTGGCAAGCAAGGGAGCCAAGGCGAGCAAGCAAGTTCTTGCAAGAATGGAGGAAATTCAGCTCGAACTAAGAGAGGCTCAAAAAGCAGACGACTTGGCTGGCG
>JABGWD010000302.1 GCA_018645725.1 Opitutia bacterium | reverse complement strand
CCATGGTCCACCTTGTTCCCCTTTGCCAAACCGGAAGGCATAGCGCCCCGTCATGATGGAAGTTCGGCTGGGCACGCAGACCGAGTCGGTCACGTGGGCATTGGTGAATTTCATGCCCTCTTTGCAGAGGCGGTCGAAGTGTGGGGTGGGGACTTTGGACTTTGCTCCACCGAAGGACTTGACGTCTCCATAACCCAAGTCGTCGGCGAGGATGAAGACGACGTTTGGCCTTTGGGTTGCCGACAAAGGGATGTTCGAACAAAGAAGGATAACGAGGCTCAAAAGGTTTTTCTTCATCGTCGAATCTTATTTCTTGATCGGTTGGATGCCGTTGACGTAGACGGCGTTGTATCCGCCGTCCTGCGATCCCTTCGACCATCCGTCGTAGGCATTTTTTGCGAGGTAAAAGCGGCAAGTCTCCCCCTTTTCCGGCTGATTTTCGTAAGATTGTCCACCCGGGGGCGGAAGCCCCAATCCCTTCCATTTGCGGTTCCAGTAGCGGACATAGACCAGGCTTTCGACAATCTTGCCTTTCTCGACTTTCTCGATCTTCACCTCGGCCACTTTGTGGTCATACTCGTACCCACTCAGCACGGGAATGCCTTCGCACTCCTTGTAGGAGTAGATGGCCTGAACCTTGCCCACAACGACATGGGTGGCGATCTTCTCTAGTTGCTCCTTTGAAGAGGGTGCCTTGGCCGCCCAGATCGAAGGCAAGAAAACGAGAGAAATGAAAGCTGACAAAATGGGGCTCGTTTTTCCGTTGTTCATGTTGAAATTGGAACGGTTTTCTGAAAGAGGAGCAACAGCATTGAAACTCTCATTGCTTTGGTCTCTTGATAACATGATGAATCTTGATCCCGTATTTCGATTTCACTTTAACCGCATTGTTATCCACGTAAGCAGGCAAATCGATCTCTTCGTAAGAGACCTCGAGGTTTTCGTCGTCGATCCAGCGCACCTCGATCTCAAAGAAGGCTTTCCAATCCTTGTGGTTGCCCATTAGGCCGTCCAATTGATCCAGTTCCTCAGCTGCCTTGCGTAGGTTGGCATTGAAATAGAAATAACCTGCGGGTCCTCCGCCAGAACAGGAAAAGCTGGTGGCGACGTATTGACCGTTTGGAGATTTCTCCTCCTGAATGATTTCAACCTTGTCGTGATATCTGTTCCCAAGGAAACGATCACAGCGGACGAAACAAATGATTGAAAGAAGTCCCAAGGTAAAAAGGACACTGCCTTTTTTCATGGGATCTTGATAACGCCGGAAGGAAATATTGCCCGCACCGAGAATGCAGCATCCAATTGCCCGGATACCGGTTCATAATTGCCATCCTTGCGCTCCTTGAGAAAGAGAAGGTATTCAGGGGAACTGACCAAGCTCTTGCCGGTCCGTTTAAGTTTCAATTCCTTGGCTTCCTCTTCCTCCTTCGACTTCACCTCGACGATCATGGGTTTCTTCAAGAAAGTCACCAAGCCAGGGCCGTCCTCGTAAGGGATGGCTCCTTTTTTGTAGCTGAAATGTAGGACCCAAATACAGGGAAGAGGGGCCTCGCCCTTAAGCTGCGACAGAGGGTGAAAGGCAGTCATTTCTGCCTCAAATCGCAACTTGTCGAAAATCTTTTCGGGCCATTCCGCTTTAGCCGACCCCCAACCTTGTACTGAGCCGATCATCACCAAATCCGCTTCATTGAAGAGGCGCTCGTAGGACCAATCCTCCACTTTGCGGGCGAAACCGAGGGAGACGATCAATGATCTCATGAAATAATTTTTGCATATTGAGTCGAACAAGCGATATCAAAAACGCTTTAGGCGTTGCAAATTTTTCTTTCTACCAACGGATAATAAACTTCATTTTCGGACAAGCTCATGCGTATGCTGCTCGTTGACGTTAATCTCTGTGACGACGTCAAGCCTTCGAATCTCAGGTCGATCGGTTTCGGCCTGAATGCAATCGCGACCATCCATATCCCCAAGGCGGAAAGATAAGCATACGAAGGTCAAACGACTTTCGGGGTGCCCTTTATAGCTGAGATTGAAGGGGGCCTCATTTGATTGGATTGCTGCTGATCCGGCAGTCAGGCAGGGCTTTCTTTAATTT
>JABGWD010000301.1 GCA_018645725.1 Opitutia bacterium | reverse complement strand
GGAAAGGCGAACCCGTGAACAAGGACGATTGCGCCATGGACACCGCCATGGCCGTGGCCCATATCCAGGCCAATGCCAAAAAATACGGGGGTGACCCCACCAAAATCGTCTCCACGGGGGCTTCTGCCGGTGGCTACGTCAGTGCCTGGATTGCCTACCGGAAGAATTGGAAATGGCCCGCCTACGCCAAGCACAAGCCGAAGAAACTCAACATCGTGGGCTGGTTTGGCAACAGTCCCTTCCTTCCGAAAAACCTCATCAATCAAGTTGGCGCCGGCGACCCTCCCGGTTTCGTCATGTACGGAGGAAAAAGGGAACACCCCGCCACCCCCGCCAGGCAAGGTCACGACATTCAGGCCGCTCTCAAAAAGAACAAGGTCTGGAGCAAGATGGTTTACATCGACTTCATGGGACACGTGCCCGCCAAGCGTGCCCTCTTCAGCCCGCAATCACGGGACGAGGAAACCCACGCCGCTTACCTCGAGTTCCTCGACATGGTCTGTCACGGCAAGGGAAAGCCAAAGGGCGGCGACGTCATCAAGGTGAAGCCCAAAAAGGAAAAGTAAGGGAAAACGACTCCGAAGATTTGCCTAATCCAACTGCAAGGAGACCGGCATGTACTTTTTTCCATTCGTACCGGGCCATCCCTTGGGATGAAACAAGAGCCCGACCAATTCACCAAGTTTATTGGGGGCGTAATCGGCGACCGGAAGAGTAACACTCACCTCGTTACGCTCTACCTTCGTCCGCTGATCCGAAAGCGTAGTGAAATGATTCGATTCGGAATAAAAATAGAGTTCATCATCCGGTAACACCGTCAACCCCTTGGTGCTGCGAACGGTCAGCACCACTTTCTCGCCAATCCGTTTTGCAGTATGCTCCCATCCATCAAGAACCTGCGGAAGTCGTTGCCGAGCCTCCGCTATGCGGGCCCGATCATCAGCATCCCATTCCGGCGAGGTCGAGGTCTTCAGCTCGAGCGAAAGGTTTTTGAACCCCAAGTTGCAACATAGCTTGGGCTCCGGTCCGCAAACCATCCACACCGCTTTTGCCTTCAGCTCCACGCCATCATCCGGCAAGGTTTCGGGAGCGGTAATATCAACGAGTAGCGTGGCATCGCTGTTGTAGCCGTGGGCATCGTAGGTGACCATTTTCACTTTTTCGGGGGCCTGCCATTGGATAGGACCAGCCTTGAAGCCAGCGGGAAGTTCCCACTTCAGGGAGGTCGCAAGCCCGACTGTACCCGGGTTTTGCCAATAAGTGTGAAAGTCTTCATCGTGATCGAGAAAGAGGGCCACCGTGAAAGTCTGACCGGGAGCAACGGTCTTGACCTCCGAAAGTAACTTATGCTTGAGAAAGTCGGGTCTGGTTGCGCCAGAGGCGATTGTTGCGACGACTGTCAATAGGAGGATACAAAGAAAATTCTTCATAGAACAAAATATAGTTGTTTTGATAGACGATAACAACTTCAAGTCCAAGGAATTTTAAAGTTTGGAAAGGGAGGAAAAGATTTGATGAAGATGGGAGAAAAGAAATAAAAAAGGATCGTTTGGTAAGAAACCAATTAAAAAAGACGGACAAATGCACCTGAAAAGATCGAATTGCCCAAAAGGAGGCCTCGCCTTCGTTCTTGCGACCCTACTGCTGGTTCCAGGCGGAATTCGGTCGAATGCCCCCGAGCCAGCGTCAGGGAAGAACTCGGGCAGCTTCACCCTCACGAAGATCAAAGGTCGCCATTGGCTCCTCATGCCGGATGGTAGCCCTTTCTTTGCCCACGGCATCACTCATGCCGGGAACCGGGGCGCCAAGCTCGACTTCCAAAAGTTTTCGCAAGCCTGCAAGGAGCTCGGTTTCAACGCCTACGGATACGGCTGTCCCCAACAGCTCCGCAAAGACATGCCCTACGTTGCAAGCTGGAATCACCTCGTGCCCATTTCCTACTACCGGGGCAAGAACGGCGTCCAATTCGTCGACGTCTTCGACTCCAAAGTCGAAGCCCGTCTGGAAGCCGGTGTAAAAGCATATTGCCGGATTAACGCAAAGACCTCGCGCAACGTCATCGGATATTGTTGGACGGATCTCGGTTCTTGGCCCTTGGAAAACCCGTCGGGCAAAAACTGGGTCGATTTCATCCGAAACCTGCCCCAAAAGGCTCCAGGTAGAAAAGCGTACCAAGCTTTCCTGAAAACATGGGAAGGGGAAGATGGCACAGCGCGCGACCAGGCCTTCCTTCGCCTCATTGCCCGTGAATATTTTCGCATCATCGGAGAAACTCAACGCAAACATGCCCCCGACCATCTCATCTTCGGAGACCGTTTTGCCTTCAACACCTTGGATCCCGACGTCATGAAGGAAATGCTGCCCTATGTTGACGCCATCGCGATCCAGCCACCTTTCCATGGCGAATTCCCCAAGAAAAAGTTCGACGAAATTCACCGGCTCAGCCAAAAGCCCATCCTGATCTGCGATTTCGCAATCCGTTTCAAGGATGGCGAAAAGGACATCCGCAGCTGGAAACCGGCCGCCGATTCCGTCACCGCGGGCAAAGCTTATGCCGAGTATGTCCAAGCCGCCCTCCAAACCGATTATGTGGTCGGGGTCTTTTGGTGCAATCCGGTCGATACTCCAAAAGGCTTTGGCAAGCCCGGCGTAAAACAAGGGTTCTTCGAAAAAGGCCTTGTCGCGCGGCTCGGTCTGCACCAGTCCGTCAAAGAGGTAAATTCCTACCGCGAGCGTGTAACGCCAAAAAAATAAGAACACGCCTTCCTACCTTGCGAACTGAAAAAAGGTCAGGCAGAGTAAGAATCTTTCCAGAGAGAACGTTCAGACTAATAAAACAGATAGAATCATCATGAAAAACACGTCACGTAGAGACTTCATCAAAACCTCGGGGGCCGTGAGCAGCTTCTTCATCCTGCCCTCCGGCTTACGGGCTAATTCTCCCAACGGCAAAATATGCACCGCCCATATCGGGACCGGAGGCAAGGGCCGCGTTGACACCGCCTACCTGGCCAAGCACAAGCACGTCGAAGTTCTTGGCTTGTGCGACGTCGATTACAAGCACGGCAAGATCGACACCTGGTCCAAACAATTCAAAAGCGCCACCGCGTATCAGGACTATCGGGAGATGCTTGCCGAACTCGATGACAAGATCGACGTGGTATCCATCTCCACGCCCGACCACACCCACTACCCCGCCACCCTAGCGGCGATGGAACTGGGCAAGCATGTCTACACGCAAAAGCCCCTTACCCACAAGCTATCCGAGGCCCGGCACCTGGCGAAATTCGCAAAGGAAAAGGGCCTGACCACCCAAATGGGAATCCAGAACCAATCCAGGGAGGCCTACCGCTTGACCCGTCATCACCTCAGAAATGGAATTCTCGGCAAGATCAGCAAAGTATACGTCTGGTCCTTCAAGACTTGGGGATACGATGGGAAACCCTTCAAGGAAAAATCCGAAACTCCGGATTCCCTGGACTGGAACCTTTGGCTGGGCACCGCTCCCGTTCATGATTATGTCAGCAAGGTTTATCATCCCGGACAGTGGCGCAAGCTCATCGACTTCGGTTGCGGAACCCTCGGAGACATGGGCATCCACATCTTCGATACCCCATTCAAGGCTTTGGATCTAAAGGATCCCTTGTGGGTGGAAGCTGAGTGTCGCGAACCCAACGGTTTCGGCCATGCGGAAAAGAACATGGTGCGTTACGGCTTCGCACCGTCCAAATACACCACCGACGATTTCACTTTCACTTGGTGGGACGGGGCCGAGGCTCCCCGTCACAAGAACAACCCCGACCTGATCCTGCCCAATGGTGACCAGTTGCCCAAGCAGGGTGCGGTGTTCGTGGGCGAAGGCGGGCGGATGGTTCTCCCCCACTGTTCCATGCCCACCTTCTACCCGGATTCCGTTCTGAAGAAGGTCGCCAAGCCCGACATTCAAGGGGTCGACCACTACACCCAGTTTCTCGATGCCATCGAGGGCAAGGACAAGACCCTCGCAGGATTCGACTATGCCGGTCCCTTGGCCGAGTCCCTCTGCCTTGGCGTAGTTGCCTGTCAGTTCCCGGGCAAGCGCCTCGACTGGAACGCCAAGAAGATGAAGGTCACCAACTTGGCCGAAGCCAACCCGCATCTCGAAGGCAAATACCGAAAGTTCTAAGTTCGCTTTAACCTTTCCCTGGTTTTCCAAAATTCAAGCTATGAAAATCTGCACCTGCTTAATCGGGTGGCTCATCTTGGCCGTCCCACTTTGCTTCAATAATTCTAATGACCTAAACGCTGCGGACAAGCCCAATGTAGTCCTCATCTATATTGACGATTTGGGCTACGGGGACGTCGGATGCTATGACTGCGAAGACATCCCCACTCCGCACGTCGACCGGTTGGCCAAGGAAGGGGTTCGCTTCACCGCGTCCTACATCACCAACCCACCCTGTTGCCCGAGCCGATGTGCCTTGATGATGGGACAGTACGGCCAGCGCTTCGGAAAATACGGGATGTCCCGTGGACTGCCTATCCCCGAGGACCGCCCCACCCTCGCCAAGTTCATGGGCAAGAATGGATACGTCACCGGTCAGATCGGCAAGTGGGACATCGGAACCAAAGCCCAAGGGCCACTCCAGGTTGGGTTCGCGGAGGTCGCCCAGAAGCCACCCAAGAAAAAGGGGTCGAAATACTTTTGCACCAACAAGGATGGCAAGACCCAGTGGTTGACCGACTACGACGGGGACAACGTCGTCACCTTCATCGAGCGCCACAAGGCCAAGCCCTTCTTTCTTTACTGGTCGCCCGAAGCCGTGCATTCGAAAAACGACGAAGCTCCACCTAGCCTGACCGAACGCACCACCGCCAAAGGCAAACGAAGCAAATTGGCCGGGGCGATCGTCTCGGTCGACGACCAGGTGGGCAAACTGATCAAAGCCTTGAACGAGCATGGCCTGCGCAAGAACACACTCGTCATTTTCTCCAGTGACAACGGAGCCAACGTTGGCGAGGAGGG
>JABGWD010000003.1 GCA_018645725.1 Opitutia bacterium | reverse complement strand
GGGGCCGGGAAAGACCCTCCCAGGGTTCTTGATCCCCTTGGGCCAACGGATGGCCAAGGGAACTCGTGAGCCTTGATCATGGAGGCTTGCCTTGGCCCGGGGAAAAGGCATGCCATGATCACTCGTCACGACCACGATGGTGTTGTCCAGTTGGCCTGCTTTTTCCAAGGACTTCAAGGCCCGGGCAACCATCTTGTCGAAATGCTCGATCTCGACGTAGTAGTCAAGAATATCGCTCCTCACCACGGGGTGATCGGGAAAGATTTTCGGGACGATCACCTTGGCAGGATCCTTGCCGGTTCGCTTGCCCGCCCCCAATTCGAATGCCCGGTGCGGTTCACTCGTACCCAGCCAAAAGCAAAACGGTTGATCCTTCTTCACTTCTCCGAGAAAATCATCGAAGTTGGCCGCGTAATCGGTATTTCTCATCGCCCGGAAAGAAGGTTTCAGGCGACGTTTTTGGAATTCCTTGCCCGCAGGGTTGGAATCGCGCCCGCCCGCCGCCAAGCGCCCGGGGCTCCAGCCCTTGCCCGTAAAACCAACGGCATATCCCGCTTCGGCCAGTACCTCGGTGTAGGTAATGAACTTCTTGGGCAAGGTGCTGTGGATGTTACCCGCTTCCTCCAAGCGCCAAATGTGTTGTCCGGTAAGAATGGCGCTGCGGGAGGGACCGCAAGTCGGGGCATCGCAAAAGGCATGCGTGAAACGGATTCCCTCCCTCGCCACCCGGTCGAAAGCGGGAGTCTTGATGACCGGATCCCCATTGGCCCCCGTGTGGGCATAGGACTGGTCGTCCGATATGCAGAACAGGATGTTCGGCTGCTTAGCCCATGCCAAGGGGGTAAAGAGAGACACGAGCAAACAGCCGAGAAGTAAATTTTTCATGGGGAACTCTTATTTTTTGCGGGTCGAATCAAGATTGGATTCGATCTCGGCGTTGTCGGGAGCGGGCGAGTCCACTCCATTCTTGGGGATTTCCAAGCCGGCTGTCCAAAGGATGGCATTGAGCATGATCTTGCGGTAACCATCGTCTTGCCAACTGACGTGATTATGCCCGCCCGTGAATCCAAATCCGCGCCCTCCGTCTTTCCTTTCGTAGGCCCAGGCAACATGCTGGCTTTCCCCATTGGCCACCGCTTTGCGCACCGCAGGGTTTCCACTGCGCGGACCATCCCTTCTACGCAAAGTCTCAGGTGGAGGGAGGTCGGTCAGGATGGGCGTGAAACCGGTCCGGTCCTCCACGAAGCGCATGTGATAATACCACTCGTCATCCACACTGAAGGGCTTGACGCCATTCCAGATCGGATGCTTCTGAGGCTTGAAATTGGGCTTCCAGTGGGGATTGACCGACCAGTTGAGATCGCAGAATCCGCCCATCCACTCGAGAAACCGTTCCCCGGGCGGACCTTTCACCGCCTCGGTCGCCCAGTGAATCATGATGACACCCGTTCCCTTTTTCATCAGGGCATCGAATTCCTTGAGTTTAGGATTGAGAACGTGCCCTCCGTGACCCGTGCAGAAGATCACGATGGTGGCTGCGTCCTCGAGAACGGAATCGTCCTTTGGATAACCGACGTCATCCAGAACGACGGTCTCTACCGGCAAGCCGGACTCATTCAGGCGCTTGGCCAAAATCATGTTGCCGGCCCGATGCTCGTGCTTCATCCGCCCATGACTGGGCTTGCCCGAGATGAATACTACCTTGGCCTTGGCTTTACCGCTTGTCTTTTTTTTTAGGGTCAGGGGGGCGCTGATCACCTTGACCTCGTTCCAGTAGGCCCATTCGTTCATCCAACCGGTGGGGTTGTTCTCGAGTTGAAGATCAACCGTTTTGCCTGCATAGGGGGTAAGGTCCACTTCGTGACTCAACCACTCGTCGGTGGTGGTCTTGGACGAGACTTCGGCCTTGGAAATGATCTTTCCATCCACCTTGACCCGCAACTCCCAATCGCCGTGAGAATGATGGCTGACGATTGCCCGGAGGGTTGTTTTCTTTCCCTTCGGCACGTCAAGCTTTCGGCCAAGAACCGAGGGAACGCCGCGCTTGATGGGATGAGTCCGGGTGGCTGTCTTGTTGCGGAAGGTACCGAAGCGGATCACGCCTCCTTGACCGGAATCGTTCACCTTGAATCCGGGAGCCGCCTGCTGGACGAACCTCTGCCAGTCGGTCTTGGAAACCTTACGCTTCTGCGGGGGACGAACGGGACCTTTCCCTGCCAGCATTCTTTTCGGAACGAATTCCTGCAACCGGGGAAGCTTAGCCGTGGCGGCCAAGGTAAGGGCTTTGGCCGAGTTATCCGGTACCATGGGTTCGAGAGCCAGCCAGACCATGCGGGGGATGTTGTTGTCGTCCTTGTCCTCGGCATGGGAAGC
>JABGWD010000300.1 GCA_018645725.1 Opitutia bacterium | reverse complement strand
TGGTTTTGAAAACCGATTCGTCCCTTTCTCGAAAGATCCTTGAGCGCAGTCTTGAACTTGTTGGTCGAGCCGTCCGGGTTCTTGCCTGCTTCCTTCCAATCATCCAAGTTGATTTTGAAGGCGAGTTTTCCATTGAGATGAAAGGCAACCTCGGGCCCTTTGCAAACGAGCCGGCTATGGTTCCATTGACCGACGGGTTTGGAGTAGTCACCCTTCGGAGCGACCCCGTCGTAAAAGGATGCATTCAGCTTGCGTGCCGGAAGAACCTTGTTGGCCTTCTTCTGAAACCCTTCGTTGTCCATCAATTGAATTTCGAAGCCCCCGTTGACCGGGTTGTCCTTGTCGCTGCGGTAAAAGATACCCGAGTTGGCTCCCGGAGAAAGCTTGTACTCGACGGTAAGCTTGAAGTCGGAAAACTCATCTTTGGTCCAGAGGTAACCCATTCCACGGATTCGCTCTTTGCCTTTCTTGTCGGTGGTCTTTGCCATCCGGCAAACGACCGAGCCGTCTTTTTCGATCTCCCATGATCCGGGCGCAAGCTCGAATGCATCGAGGGACTTTCCATTGAAGAGTGTTCGTTCTTTTGCCCAAGCGCCCGAAAGGAGCGAGAGGATGAGTACGTAAGGTATTTTACTTGTCATGTTTGAGGGTTGGTATGAATGGATTCCGATTCTTTGCGCTTTGCGTTTTCGATCAAGCGAACAATTCGGGAATACTCGGCTTCGGGATCGTGGAAAAAATCGATGCTCCAGACCCGGAATATGTTCCAGCCCTTCGACTCGAGTATCAAGGGACGGCCGACGTCACGGTCCCGTGCTCCCGGAGCCAAGTGGTAGGAGGCTCCGTCCAGTTCGATCCCGCACAAGTATTCATCGGGCTTGCCAGGCGACTTGATGCCCAGGTTGACTCTCCAACCGCTTATTCCCACTTGGGGGTCGACTTCGTATCCGTCCGAACGGAGGCGTTCGCAAAACCATTTCTCCTCGGCGGATGCAATTTCCTCGGAATCCTTGCGAACCGCGCTTGGCAGCTTGCCGGCCGAGGCATAGGCAAGGTACCGGCCGAGGACTTGGGGTCCTTCCTTCTCCAGGGTCAAGTCGGTCGGTTCCAAAGAGGTGCAGACGAGCACGCGCTTCTTGGCCCGGGTGATCAGTACGTTAATCCGGTTTTCGCCCTGAGGTTGGCTGATCGGGCCGAACCTTTGGTAGACCTTCCCTTGCGAATTCTTCCCGAATACGGTGGCAATGAGGATGACGTCCCGTTCATCCCCTTGTACGTTCTCGAGATTCTTGATGAAAAAGTATTCGGGTGTTTCTTGCCATCGGTTGAGGAACTCGGTGACCACTGAATTTCCACTCGCTTTTTCCTCGAACAATTCCTCGACCCGGGTGGCTTGCCTGAGATTGAGCACGGCCACCCCAAGAGAACGGTCGGGAAACTTTTCCATGTGTTCGAGGATCAAATCGACGACCCGTTCCGCTTCCACTGGGTTTGGGTCGCGCGAGGAACCGTCCTTGCCACTCTCGTAGATCCCGCCTGCCCTGATCAGGTGAACCCCAAGGGTCGGGTCTTCCCGGAGGTTCGGGATGGTGAGCAGTTCGTCGTCGTAAACCTCGTGGTTGGAAAAGGCGATCAGGTTCTCGTCCTCCGAGCGGTAATGGTAAAGCAGGCGGCGCTTGTAGGGCAGGGCGAGGCTCGCTCTCTCGAGGATCGACTCGTCCTGGTCCTCGTCCTCCGGTACGTCGAGAGTGGAAACCATGTAGCGGGTGGGTGGCATCTGCTGACGGTCTCCAACCACCACGATTTGCTTGCTCCGCAAGAGGGAACCGGCCGATTCCTCGACCAGCATCTGGGACGCCTCGTCGATGATGAGCAAGTCGAAGGAATGATCCGGGGGAAGGAAGTCGGCTACCGAGGAGGGGGTCATCAGGAAACAGGGGCAATACTCATTGAGCGCGGTTCCGGCCCGGTGAAGGAGTTCGCGAACGGTTACCCGTGCCTTGTTTTTCGCCCCGACGTGGCGGAGCAGGGCAAGTCCGCGCTTCTCCCCGACCCGGCGGGCGTTGACTGAGTGAACGGTCTTGGGATCGGGTGCGGTGGCGGCCAGCATCCGGCAGTATACGGAACGCATTTCCGTTTCCATCTCGCTCAGTTCTTTGCGCAGGCGCTCGATTTCATCCCCCCGGAACTCGAGAAAGTCGGGTTCTTCCTTGCAAAGCTCCCGACAAAGCTCGCGCAGGAAGCGCTTGGTAAAAACGTCAGCGAGCGGATGCTCGAGTGAGAGGGCGGAGCGGATGAATTCGTTACAGTGGAAAGTTCCGTCGATCTCGGTCAGGGCTTGGTTGAAGGCGGTCAAGTCCGGAAGCGAGCTTTTATGCTCGAGCAGGAGATCAAGCTTGGTCTTGAGGTCGTTCGCGCTGATCGGTTCCTCGAGCAAGCAGTTCTCGACCTTCAATATCTCGGCGGCCTTGTTCAAGCGCTCGGACAAGTCAATCAGTTGCTTCGTTTCCGCGGTCAATCCTTCCGTAGTCGAGTGTTCCTCTCCGCCTTGCTTTAATTGCTCCTTCATTCCCTCGCCTTCCTTGAGGATTCCCTTGAGATTCTCCGCCATTTTGCGAAGTTGCGGGAAACTGACGTCGGGGTTGCGGACCAGTGCCCTTGCTTGGTTCTTGGCCTGCCGGAAGCTCGGCCAAAGGAAGGCGGTAAGAAAGTTTGCCCGCCAGAGAGTGGAAATGAGATCGGTCAATTCATTCGAGGACAGGTGGTCATGATTTTTGTATTCCTTTTCCAGTTGATCCTCAATTTCATCAAGCCTTACCCGTTTTTCAAGCAATGCATTCTTTTTTTCCAGTTCGGTTGCGAGGGATTCCGTGTTGGCATCGGAATTTTCAGCGCCAAAGGGTTCGAGCAGGGCATGTCCGTTGTGAATGATGGTGTCGAATTCATCCAATTCAAAGGGGGAAAATGGTCTGGAGCGCCTGAGAAAATTGAGCTTCACCGGAATCTCGAGACCGAGCTTGCGGGCGAGGGTTTCAATCGGTTCGCAACCCTTGCGCAATTCTACCAGCAAGCTCTTCCCCACTTGAGCGGGTATGGAAAAGTTCTCCTTCAGATGATTGGGGACGTGGGAGAGCATGGAGTGCTCGTTAACGGCCTCGTAGGCTGTGAATAGATCGTCGTCCTCGGACGCGCCATCGGTCGTTCCCAGTTTAACCCCGAGAAGGGTGGAGTAGCGGTTTAGTTTGGCAATGCATTTGTCCCGGCGCTTGCTCAGGCGGTCGAATTCCTTGCGGATCGGTTTGTCCGCGGCCTCGATGGCAATGCGCTTGCCAACTTCCTCAAAAACTTCCGCTTTCGATGAATGCTCGGAGTGGATGGCCAGGCATTTGTCTCCCAAACCGACCTTATGCAAGCGATGTCTAACCACTTCCAGGGCGGCCGTCTTCTGGGCTAGAAACAAGACTTTTTTGTTTTGGTTGATCGCACCGGCGATCAGGTTGACGATGGTTTGCGACTTGCCCGTCCCGGGCGGACCCTCGATGACCAGGTTCATCCCTTCCGCCACGTCCAGAACGGCGGAATGTTGCGAACTGTCAACGGGTAGCGCGAACGCTGGTGCGAGGTCCGAATTCTTCTCGCTGTCAACGTCCCGCAGGGTGAGTCGTTCCTGTACGGCATCCTCTCCCAAGACCCAGGATCCCATGCGTTCAATGCTTTCGTCCGTGAAGCGCTCGGGCAGTAACTCGGAGGGAGGGATACCGGTTGACTTGAAGATGCCGATGACCATCCGCCTGCGGAGTTTCCATTCGGGTCGCCCGTTTTCCGTGACGAAGGTCTGGAAAAGATCGAGGTAGGCATCAATGTCCAGCTCGTCTCCCTCTTCTTCCTCTTCCTCCGATTCGGGTAACTCGGGCACTTTCTCCCCAGTGACCTCCTTGAGTGCATGAAACAGGTCCTCGTTCAGTCGAATATCTCCACCCATCTGGGCGATTTTCCCAGAGGTTGAACTGAGGTCGAAGTGCAAGGGCAGGAGAAGGAGCGGAGAATTGAAGTGATAAAAATCTTTCGAGTTGGGCTTTTGTCTTGTCCACTCGAGGAATCCGATGGCCAGGTAAAAAGTCATCAGTCCTTTTTCGCGCTCGAATACCAGCCTTCGTTTCTCGATTCGGGAAAGGGTGCTCCCGAAGCTGTCTTCGGGAATATCCGTTTGCAGGTGGCGGTCGACGTGCTTTCTTTCCGGTTGCTCTTCACCCGTCGGGGTTCTGGGCAAATCTATGGAATGGTCGGGGAGGATTTCTTCGATCGGTGGGAGTCCAAGGACTTCCCGCACCCGATCTTTTAATTCCCTTTCCTCCTCCTCATCGAGAGAGTCGAATTCCCGGCCTTCGCGTTCCCGCAGGTCGTGAAATGCATCCTCGAATTCCTTGGTCTTTTCGTCCTTGAGGACGTCCTCGATATTAGGGTAGGGGATGAGTCCCAGGGTTTTGCCTGCCAAAAGGTGATCCAGGGTGAACTGCGGGACCTCATCAAGCACGTTGAAAGCGTCTCCGCCCCCGGCCCCACGGATCCGCTTGCGGATGCGCTCGTTCCCGGAAAGCCTGACCAGCCTCAACGAGAGATCATGCAAGTAGTTCCGGTGTTCCGATGAGTCCATTGCTCAATCCATTAAGCGGATGGGGTCATGTCAAGGTTTTGCGAAACCCTGCTTGACTTTTGGCATAAGCTGGGGAGACATTGTCAGCGTCGTGGGGTTTTCAACGGACCTAGCCTACAGTCTATACAGTCGATTCCAATTCGGAGTCGGGCGTTCACTGCGGCGTACCGCCGTGGTCAGCCGATTGTCTCCTCCGAACGGGAGGTCGAAAGGATTTCTTGGTCTTTGACCAAGAAATCCTTTCACGGCTCAACCAGCGGTTGGCCTGACCACCCGTTCTTCGGACGTAGGTTTTGGAAACCCCGCGACGCTTAGTTTCCTTCGCCAACCATCCGGTCAAAGGCCAAGTGGCCCTTGAGCTCGCAAAAGGAATCGAACCCACCCCGGGCGAGGGCGCTCTCGATGCCCTTTGTCTCGATGTCCCGACGGATGGCCCGCAACCGTCTTCTTTGGTTGCGGGGCAACCTCACTCCCTCGTTGACCACCAAGCCGGTAACCTTCTGGCATTGGTGTCTCCCCATACGCTTGGTCTTTTCCCCGGCCAGGTGGTAGCCAGTCCGGCGGACTATTTGCTCGACCAGATCTTCGAATCCATCCGGTAACCCGTTTCCTGAAAAGGTCATGTCGTCCGCATACCTGGTGTAAGAGAGCTTGTGTTTTTTGGCCAAATTTGCGAGCCATTCGTCCCCGTCAAAAAAGGCGAGGTTCGCGAGGTGCGGACTGGTCGGAGCCCCTTGAGGGAGCGAACCTCCCCGGCAGGTCAAGCGGAGGATTGTGTCGAGCGTATTTCCCTCGAGGGCGTAGTATTTGCTCAAGACCTGCCTGACCTTTTCCACGTCCGTAGTGGGAAAGAAATCCTTGAGATCAAAGGAGATCACCCAATCCGAGCGGACATGGGTTTGGGCATTCGTGACAATGGAAAGCTCGGGGTAGAAACCATGAGCGGCGGAATGGGGCGGAACTTCGTAGAGCAAGCGGTCGAGCAACCGGCGCTGAACGAGTTTGAGAAAAGGCATGGGGGCCTCGATCCAGCGGGGGCGTCGTCTTCTTGTCTTGAGGGGAAAGCGTTCATAAAGTTTTTCCGCCTCTCCGGTCAGTTGGTTGAGCCTGTCCGCGTTCATGCCCAAAAGCCGAGCCAGTCCGGGTAGCGTCGAGCAGTCGGGTGCCGTATCTGACATTTGCTACCTGCTCCGCTGCACCGGTTTGATTTCAGCGAGTCCGATATCATTGTGGTCCCTTTGTTCCGCAATGAAATACATCAGGGGGGATAACTTCGGATCGGTGACCAGCCAGGTATGTCCATTGTAAGTATCCCGTATGTCTGTCTCGTTTCTTGAGAGCCCGAAACTGTATCGGAGATTTCCCTTGGAATCGACCAAATGGACCAAAACTTGAGAGTTCATTTGGTTTTCGAAAATGATTTTCGCTCTCTCGTTGGTTCGGGGTGAGGGTCTCATGGATGCGTTGTTTTCATTGTCGAACCGGTGAGCCCGGAGAAGAAAAGTATCAATTGCCTCCTCTGTCTTCTTGTCGTCAGAAAGTTCGGAAATGATGGCGATTGCGAAAATCGCGAAACCGAATACGACACTACCCAAGCATCCCCATCCCAAACATCCGGAGCAACCCTTTGCCTTTGGCTTTTTGCCCGTTTGATGACTTGATGAGAATGGGTTGTAACTGGCCGTTGTCGCCTTCCTTGGTTTGTCAGGCATGTCGGGGAATTTGAGTCTTTCCTTGAATCCCCCGGATGCGGAGAAGGAAAAGTGTTCGTTTCCTTCTTCCGGGATCCTTTCTCCGGTTATGGAATCCCGTCCAGTCCGAACGGTGGTTTTTTGCCCGGTTTGCATGTTTCTGCCCGAGCTCTCCTTTTTATCCACGACCCGAAAGGTTCCCATCGTTCCCCGGCGAGCCCAGTGAATCCTTCCGCCCCCTTCGCAGAGTTCGCGCGTGGTTCGCAGAAGTCGGTTGAAGATCATGTCCGACTGGCGGAGGGAGAGCCCGGAACGTTCCGCGACATAGACGGAAATTTTTCTTCTCACGGAAAGGCCCTCCAAATCGCCCGACCATTGATCCGCCCATTTCGAGGAATAGGTTCTGCGGTTCGCCTTGGCCGAGACAGTGGTCGAGGACTTGAAGGTGAGCTTGGGGTGAAACCTTCCTTTTTTCCATTTGAACCGGAAACGAAAAGTCCCGAAGTGTGGAATGGTCAGGAAGTGGTGCTTGACGCCTTCCTTATAGTGTTGCCTGACGTCTGCAACGTAATCCCAGAAACCATCGACCACTCCAGCCACTTCCTCCGGCGATCTGCTTGTCTCGGAGGCGATCTCGGCAATGACCTCGGCACTGGAGAAAAATTTCTTGCCGGATTCATTCAGCCTGACGTTGGTTCCGGGCTGAGGCAGTTTGGGATCCTGAAAGACGGGGAATTCCCTGGTGGTCGACTTCTTTCCTCCCACTGTTTCCTTCGGCCGGTGTTTCCTGTCGACTGCCTTGGTCGGTTCGTCCCGGTGGATGGGTTCCGGTTCTTGAGGCTCAGGCTTTTCCGGTTCATCAACGGGTTCGGGTTCAACTTCGGGCTTCGGCTCGGGCTCGACTTCAGGTCGTTGAGCCTGCTCCTCGGGAAGGACGGGTTGCGGTTCCTGAACGGGTTCGGGCTCAGGTTGCGGTTCCTGCTCAACCGGAGGGACGGGTTGCGGTTCTGGATCCCCGGCCGGTTCCTGAACCGAACCGGAGGAAGGTTCGCTTCCGGATGACGGAGGAGTATCGGGTTTCTTGGTTTCCTTCTCTTGGGAAGAACCGAGCGGGGTGTAGGTTAACCCCGAGCCCCCAGGGCTTTTCTTTTCCTCGGAAGCTTTATCCTTCTCGGAAGAGGGCGTATCCTCTGAAATTTCGACGAACTCGGGGAAAACCGTGTTGCAGGACCTGCAAAACGTGGTGCTCCTCGTAATCCTCGCTCCACATTTTTTACATTCTCCTATGTCGCTCACCAAATAATTTATTATTTTGATGGGATCGCTAAATCAAGGAAATTTGACGATCCTTTTGAGATTAACGAATAAAGGTTTTTTCTAGATAGTCAGGGATCCGAATTGTACTCGGGTGGCTCGATACCCAGCAGGTGCTCCCTGAAAAAATCCTTCCGCCTTCTGTCGCCGTAGCGACCCCCATCTCCATGCCCGCCGCCCGGGATGAGCACGAACTCGAAATCCTTCTTCGCCTTGATTAAAGAGTCCACCAGCCGGTAGGTCGATTCGGGGGGGACGTTCCTGTCCAGTTCTCCCACGATTAGCATGAGCTTCCCTTCAAGACGATGGGCGTTGTCGATATTGGAAGATTCGGAATAATGGGAACCCACCGGATATCCCATCCATTGCTCGTTCCAAGATGCCTTGTCCATTCGGTTGTCGTGGCACCCGCAGGAGGAAACCGCAACCTTGTAAAACTCGGGGTGGAAGAGCAGGGCCCCGGTCGAGCTTTGTCCGCCCGCCGAGCCTCCGTAGATCCCGACCCGCTTGAGGTCGTACCATGGATTGTTCTTGGCAAATGCCTTGTGCCAGAGGATCCGGTCGGGAAAGCCCGCGTCCTTGAGGTTTTGCCAACAGACGTCGTGAAAAGCCTTTGAGCGGTTGGCCGTTCCCATCCCATCCATCTTGACCACCACGAACCCCATGTCCGTCCATTGCGAGAAGGGTCGTCCCGAGCTGAACTGTTTGGGGACGTAGGAATCGTGCGGACCCGCATACATGCTTTCCAATACCGGGTACTTCTTTTTCGGATCGAAGTCGGTTGACCGGCAAACGATTCCCCAAATATCCGTCTTCCCATCCCTGCCCTTGGCCTTGAAAACCTCGGGCGGTTTCCACCCCTCGGCTTTGAGTTCGCTCACGTCCGCCCGCTCGAGTTTGCAGACGAGCTTTCCGTCGGACACCCGGCGCAGTTCGTGAACAGGGGGCAAGTCGACCCGTGAATAGGAATCGATGATGAACTTGCGGTCGGGGGAATAGACGATTTTGTGCCAGCCGTTTCCCTTGGTCAGCGCGGTCAATCCGGTTCCGTCGAAGTTTACGCGGTAGTAATGCATGAGGTAGGGATCCTGTCTCCGGTTGCGTCCGGAGGCCCGAAACCAGACCTGCCTCTTTTCCTCGTCTATGCGGTCGACGTAGCGCACTACGTATTCCCCCCGAGTGATCGGGTTGGTGATCTTGCCGGTGAGGACGTCGATCAGGTAGAGGTGGCGCCAACCGTCCTTTTCCGAAAGGTAGATGATTTCATCTGTCTTGGTTAACCAATTGACGAGAGGTGCTCCGAGATCCTTCGGGTGCTCCGTCCAGATGAAGGTCTTGGAGACCTCGTCGATGACGTTGCGGTGCTTGCCCGTAATGACGTCGAACTCGATAACGCGCAGCCTTTGGTGTCCGCGGTCGATCTTCAGGTAATGAAATTTCCTGCCGTCAGGTGACCAGCGGAGGCGGGGCCACCGAAAATCGATCAGACCGACCTCCGGTTTTTCCTGACGCTTTGTGGAGAGGTCGAACCAGTTCAATTCGAAGGTCGTGAACGGATCGCCGGGCAGGGCGTACTTGCGGGTATGAAGCTTGGCCGGTCCTCCTCCTTTGGGAGAGGATTCAACGAGGTGAACCTCGCTGATCTCTCCCGGTTTGACCCGGAAGGAAACCAAGTGGTTCGAGTCCGGGGCCCAGAAAGCCTCCTTGTATTCATGCCCCTTCTTGCCGTCCTTGCTCAGTTGGATTTCTTCGCCTTCCTCTGCTGGTTTCACGAACAGGTTATGGTCTTTGACGAAGGCCTTCCATTTCCCATCCGGGGAAAGGTTGCGGCTCGGTCGGTAAGCCTTGGGTTTTTCCCCGCCTTTCTTTTTCTCTTCCGGTTTCTCCTCGCTTCCGGGAGGCTTGGCCTCCTTCAATTGACTCGTTTTCCGATCCCATGCGAAAGGCTTTCCCTTGGCCTGGAAGAATGCCTGGTTTTCGGATAGGTCGAATTGCAAGCGGTCGATGGGCAAGCGGTCCGCCTGCACGCCTTTCAGACCATTTTCAATCAAGGCCTGGGCGAGCTTGTTCTGATCGAAGGCAGATTCTCGGGTTCCTTTTTGCAAGTCGACCAGAACGTATTCCTTCGCTCCCTTGGCCAGATCGTTTCGGTACCACAGGTGGGAACCGTCATCCGACCAATTCGGAACAATCCGTTCCTTATATGCCCTGGCGGCATGGACCACGCCAGGGCCGAATATCGGGATTGCGAGGAGGGCGATGGCAAAACCGAATACCAAACGGGCAAGGATTTGCGGAGGTTTGCTTGCTGCTTTCCCATTGTTGGGAATGCAATCGATAGGCATCGCTCGAATTCCGGAGGACGTGCCTTTGGGGTTTTCGTTGCTGATACTGTATGGCGATTTCATGACGGGAAGTTAATTCCTAAGTAATTAAGCGGAAAAGGAAACCCAACGATATTCACAAAGATAGTTTTCATCGGTTTCCTAAGGAATGTGCGGCACTTCAATGGAGGCAACCATCAATCGCTTTACAAACGGCTTTGAACAATATTCCTTGAATGAAAAATTAGTCTGAGTCAGGATAGTCCGAACATGAAATACAGCGAATTTCACTACGAACGAGTTACAGTCGATGAGCAGAACGAACTGCTCAACGAACGACTGCAGCGATTCAATGACGCGAAATCGGTCGACGAGCAGATCACCGTAATTAAGGAAGTGGACGAATCGTACAGGAAATATGCTTCCTATGCGTCCATTGCCAATTTGAATTTCAATCGGAACGTCCGCGATGAAGATGCCAAGGCAGAGAAGGAATATTACGATTCGATCGGCCCGAATATGGCGGAAATCAACAACCGATGGGGGAAGGCCGTCGATGCCTCCCGCTTCAAGTCGGAACTCGGAAGGGAATTGGGGGATACCTACCTGAAGCAAATCGAAATGAGTTTGAAGATTTTCGATCCCAAAATCATGGACATGTTGCGTCAGGAAACGGATTTGAAAAGGGAATACACCGAGTTGCTTGCCGGGGCCAAAATAGAATTTCACGGATCGACCTACAACCTG
>JABGWD010000299.1 GCA_018645725.1 Opitutia bacterium | reverse complement strand
GAAGAACTTCGATCTGTGCATGAAGGTGAATTTCGACGGAACCCGGAAACTGCTCGAAGCCTGTCGCCGTTCCAAGGGCAATGCCCGGGTTGTCTTCGCGAGCAGCCTGGCGGTCTTCGGTGGTGAGTCTTGCCCGCCTGTGGTCGGGGACGAAACCAAGCCCTTGCCCCAGACCACCTACGGGATGACCAAGCTTGCGGGCGAGCTGATGATCAACGACTACTCCCGCAAGGACTTTCTGGACGGGCGGGCCATCCGCCTGCCTACCATCTTCATCCGACCGGGCAAGCCCAATGCCGCTCTTTCCAGCTTTGCCAGCGGCTTGTTCCGCGAACCCCTCAATGGGGTCGATTTCGAGTTGCCGGTGAGCCGAGAACAGGGGGTTCCGCTCTTGAGCTACCGCAAGGTGGTGGAAGCCTTTATACTGGCCATGGAGTGCGATGGCGAAGCCTTGGGGGACGACCGGGTCCTGACTCTGCCGAGCAGGCAATATTTCGTGCAGGACATGATCTTGGCCCTCGAGCGGGTGGCTGAGCAAAAGGGGATCACGCTGGGCAAGATCATCGACCAACCCGACCCCCTCGTGATCAAGGTGGTGGAAGGGTGGCCCATCGGGACGGAGTCCAAGAGGGCGGAAGCCCTCGGGATGAGCGCCGATTCAAGCTTGGACGAGGTGATCGAGGCCTACCTGGAGGATTCCCAAGAGGTCCGGGACCAATCCTGATAATGCAGGATCAGGCCTACTTTTTCCCGATGCAGTATAGAAACTCCTGACGTTCGGAACCGGATCGGTGCGCCGTACGCTGGAAGAGTCGTTTCCCGCAGATTACGGGGGAGGCGAAGATCTCGTCACCAAGCTTGTTCTTGGCAAGCAGCTTGAATTCCTTGCTGGAAGCTTCGAAGACGAAGCAGTCTCCCGCTTCGTTGGCGGCGTATAGGTTCCCGTCCGCCAAGGTCAGGGAGGCGCTGAAGGTGCCACCCAGTCGACCCTTCCATATTTCCTCCCCGGTGTCGCTTTTCCAACAGTAGGCGATTCCCGCATCGGCAATGCCGTATAGGTAACCCTTGTTGACGATCATGGACGGTACGTAGACCCGGATGTTGTTGCTCCAGGCGACCTTGCCCGAGCCATCCGCCCGGATCGCCGAGACATGGTTCTTGGGATAACCGCCCGAGGAGTAAACGTGGACGCCGTCCGTTACGGTGGTGGTGACGCACTCGGTGGTCGCTCCCTTGATTTCCCAAAGTTTTTCGCCCGTTAGCGGATTGTAGGAGGAGACTAGGTCGCAACCGGTCATGATGAGCTGTTGGCGCCCGTTTAACTCGTAGATTACGGGGGATGCATAGTTTGGTTTTTTCGGCCGGCCGACTTTCCAGATGATCTTTCCGGTCGTACGGTCCAGGCAGGCGAGGGCACCGTTCTTCTTGTTGTCGGCGGCCACCAGGAGGAGGTTGTCGCCGTGCAGGGCAGGGGAGGAGGCGTAGGCCTGGTGGACGACGTAGTTGGTAATCTTGGTCTGCCAGAGAATTTTCCCGTCCATGGAAAGGGCAGTGGTGTGGGCGGCTCCGGCGTTGAGGAAATTGACGTAGAGGCGCTTGCCGTCGCAGGCGAGGGATCCGGAGGCATGGGTGCCCTTTTTGTTCAGCCTCATGAACCCACCCTCGTGAATCTGGGTCGTCCAAAGGAGCTTGCCCGTTTCCCGGTCCAGGCAAAGAACGCTCTGGGTCTTCTTTTTTTCGTCCGAGGTGGGCAGAATCACCTGATCTCCAAAAACGACGGGCGAACCGTGTCCGCGTCCGGGAATCTCCGTTTTCCAAATGACGTTCTTTGAATCGCTCCACTCGTGGGGCAGATTCTGTCCCGTGGCGGCCAAGCCGTTTTGCCCAGGGCCGCGCCAGAGGGGCCAGTCGGCCGAGGCTGATTTCTTGTGGTGCGACCCAAGGGCAAGGGTGACGAAAAGGCAGGATAGAAGGACGAGGTAAGGGAATTTGAAGTTCATGAATGAAAACAGTGGTTGGTCTAGTGGAAAATCAAGTTGGAAAGAAACGAATCATGGTGTGTCCAGTTGGCCCTATGCTAGTTGCCCAAGTTCTTTCTCCAAGGGAAAAACCAGTACTCCCCTTGTTTTCTCAAGATCAGAGAATCTTTTCGGGAAGCCGGCAATGCATGAAACCTGCCGAATTTCTTATCGGATTTTCAGGTATTGTGGTTTGCCTTTGGGTGGCGAAACGAACTAATTTTGGTCTAACCCGGGTTTAGTATGGGAATCCAGTCATGTTAAAAGTAAGTTCCAACGAAATTTCCGCGACCTGCGAGGGTAGCTCGCGCAGAGAGTTCCTGCGCATAGGGACGCTCGGTCTTGGCGGACTAGCCCTGACGGATTTGCTTAGCCTACAGACCTTGGGTTCCGAGAGCAACCGCTACGAAATTCTCCGGAACAAGTCCGTAGTATTTCTTAATCTCCAAGGCGGGCCTACGCACGTCGAGACCTTCGATCCGAAAATGACCGCTCCGTCCGAGTACCGGGCCATGTTCGGGGAAGTGAAAACTAGCTTGCCCGGTGTCACTTTCGGCCATCATTTCCCCCTGCTTGGCAAGCTTGCCCACAAGATGGCAGTCGTGCGGTCCTTTCGTCACGGAAACGGAAGTCATGGTTCAGCCGCAGCTTTGGTTGCCGCCGGAGGAAGTTCCACCGGCGCCTGCATGGGGTCTCTCTTTTCCAGGGTAGCGGGAATTACCAACCATCGGACCGGGTTGCCAAACAATTGCGTGGTCGTGCCCGCCACCTGCGGAGAAAAATATGCCAAGCTCAATAACAAGATCGATCGCATCACCTCGGTTGGCAACTTGTCCAAGACCTTTTCACCATTCGATCCGAGCAAGGGTGGGGAAATACTCAACGACATGGAACTCCATTTGCCCAGAGGACGCTTCGACAACCGGCGTGGTTTGCTTTCCCGAATCGACGATCTTAAACGATCGGCTGAGAATTCCCTTCCCTCCGCCAACTCTCTTCACCAGAAGGCTTTTGACGTCATTCTGGGGGGGGTTACCGATGCCTTCGATCTCTCCAAGGAGGATCCAGGCCTAATTGAGCGTTATGACACCTCAGCCTTTGTTCCCCCCAAGCATTTGACCAAAAAGAAGAAGAACGGGAAGGCCATTCCCGCCCAGTCTCCCGTTGCTCTCGGCAAGCAAATGCTGATGGCCCGCCGGCTTTGCGAGGCCGGTTGCGGTTTCGTGACCGTTACCAGCACGGGCTGGGATATGCATGGCAATGCCTTCGGGATTGATGACGGGATGCCCGTTCTCGGCCCCGCCGTCGACAAGGCAGCTTCCGCATTCATCGAGGATTGCGCCAAGCGCGGTCTTTCCGAAAAAATTCTTCTCGTCATTTCCGGCGAGTTCGGAAGAACGCCCAAGATCAACAACCGTGGTGGTCGTGACCACTGGGGCAACCTTTGCACCCTCGCCTTCGCGGGTGGTGGGCTGAAAATGGGCCAGGTCGTTGGCAAGTCGGACAAACTGGTCGGACAACCTGCTGAGGATCTCGTTACCCCGGAAATGCTCCGCGGAACCTTGATGCATACCCTTTTCGATCCAGGTCAGGTTCGTCTCATGTCGGGCATTCCATCTGACGTGAAGAAAGCCGTAGTCGATGCCAAGCCGATTCCCCAGTTGATCTAGTCCCCTTTGCGGACAAGCGCTTTCATGATGACTTTCCCTTTGTTTGCAAAGGCTATGGGCTTGCCATCGGGCGAGCAGGCGATGGCAGGTGGCGTTTCCCCATGACCCTTGAGGACGGGAATCTCTTTGCCGGAACCAACAGGCCATAGCCAGACTGTTTTGGCCTCGCTCCTTGCTTCCCGCCGTAGCGTCAAGTATTTTCAACGTTCATGTCCGGTTACCTTTCATTTGTTTTGACGCTGGCTCTTTGTCTGACGTCAGGTTGTATCAAATTACCCACTGCTCCTCCACAATCTCCCCGCCCGGGTGAGGTGTTCGATCTCCCAAAACTGAAATCCATCGGCTTGGTCATCAACAAGGCGCGAAATGAAAAGCGATTCCCAGGGGGGGTATTGTGGGTTGAGCGCAACGGTGTCCATTTCACGAAGGCCTACGGGCATGCGAGTGTGGAACCCGTCCATTCTCCTGCCCAACCCGATACGATCTACGATGCCGCCTCCCTCACCAAGGTGGTTGCCACCACCCCCGCCGTACTTTTGTTACACGAGCGGGGCAAACTCAGCATTGACGATTCCGTAAAGAAATACATCCCTGAATTTACCGGTGCTGGTCGTGACCAGGTTACCCTCCGTCATCTTCTTACCCATACCAGCGGGCTTCGCCCGGACATTTCCCTTGCCGGATGGAACGGTCACGCCGAATGCATAGCCAAGTGCATCGCCGAGAAACTGCGATCCAAGCCGGGCGAGAAGTTCAGGTACAGCGATATCAATTTTCAATTGCTTGATGAGATCATTCGTCGCGTCACCAACCGTCGGCTCGACCTGTTTTGCGAGAAGGAAATTTTTGGCCCGTTGAAGATGATTGACACCGGTTACAACCCGTCCCTCGAAAAGCGTAGCCGCGTTGCCCCCACAACCGTTACGAACGGGAAGGCCTTGCAGGGCATTGTACACGACCCGCGTGCCCGGAAAACGGAAGGTGTCGCCGGCCATGCCGGTCTTTTCACAACCGCGCCCGATCTCGCCCGCTATTCGAAGATGCTTCTGCAGGGAGGCAAACTGGATGGAACCCGCCTGTTCAAGCCGGAGACTGTGAAATTGATGACCACGGTGCAAACACCTTCGGCTCTCTCCTTGCGTCGTGGGCTTGGCTGGGACGTCGACTCGGGTTACTCCAGTCCGCGCGGGAGTGTTTTCCCCCTGGGTTCTTATGGACACACTGGCTTTACGGGGACTTCCATTTGGATTGATCCGTTTTCAAAAACCTTCGTCATCTTTCTCTGCAATCGAATACATCCCATCGAGAAGAGCCCCAGCGTGAGTCCGTTGCGTCGTGTAATTGGCACACTGGCTGCCGAGGCGGTGAAAGGCTTTGACTTTGACAACGTGGCCGGGGCCTTGCCAGCCCGCGACACTTGATTTTTACGCAAAGGCTGATCCCGGACAATACGCTCACTGTCTCGAACACTTGAGCGAGAAAGTATAAAGCGTTCCGAAGTTTACTTGTGAACCTTGTGGCAGGCTTTGCAGTTGGCAGCGGTCTTCAGAGCCTTCAGGTCGTTTTTCATCATTGCTGCATTCAGGGCCTGGGTTTTTTCTTTCCAGCTGTCCGCATCACCTTCGGGTGGCTTAAGGGTTACCAACTTCTTGACGTATTCAGCCAGTTTTGCCTTTTCTCCAGCCGTTGCAGAACCGTCGATAACTTTTTTCAAAAGAGCAGGTTTTTCCTTGGTGCTCTTGAAGCCTTTTTTCATGATTTCCTCAAAGATTTCGTGTTGCTCGCTTTTTTTGGCTGAAGCAAAGGAAGCGAAGGCAGCAAGAGCAACAAAGACGGAAAGAACTTGAAGGGCTTTTTTCATATGAATTCGGATCTGGGTTTATTGATTGAGTACAATGTTACAAAAGAACGATTTTTCCTGACGTTATCAAGATTGTTTATTGCCAAGGGATGACATAACCGGCAATTGCTTGGTCGAGCGATGCTCACTAGTTCAACGGATAAAAGACGAATGGTATTTTCTCTTCTACCTTTCTCGGTTCAGTTCACTACCGTTCATTCGGAAGACCAAGTCGGCCAAATGATCGACTTCCCGTTTATTGTGGGTGATGTGAAGTACGGTAACCCCTGTCCCTTTGACGGATTGAAGGAGCAACTCGTAGATTTCATCGTGGGTCTCCTCATCCAAGGCGCTGAGAGGTTCGTCCAAGCACAGGTATTTCGGGCGAATGGAAAGGGCTCTGCCCAGGGCAACCCGTTGGCGTTCTCCGCCACTCAACCCATCAGGCATACGATCCAGCAGGTGAGATATGCCGAGGCGCTCGGACAGTTCCTCGACCCGCTTGGCAATAAGAGACGGTTGCGTTTTGCGAAGGACAAGAGAAAAAGCCAATTGCTTGGCAACGCTCAGGTGAGGGAAAAGCGCTCCGTCTTGCGGGACGTAACCCACTCCCCTCTCGCCGGGTTTGAAGGAAGTCACGTCTTGTCCTCCAAGAAGGATCCGACCGTTGCTGATGGGGCGAAGTCCGCAAACTGCTTCTAGAAGCGTTGTCTTTCCACATCCGCTCTTGCCGACAAGTACGCCATACGCACCCTCGGGTAGCTCGAAATTGAGGTCGCGCAGAGAGAAATCTCCCTGTTTCAAGCATAGTTTTTCGACCGCTATCATGGCTCCATGCGTTTCATTCCCATGATACGGGAGGTTGCCAGAACGGCTGCCGCGGCAACGATCATGATGAGGGAAACGGCCAGGGCGCCCTTGAGGTTGCCCGCTTGGATCTCCAGGTATACGGAAGTGGGGAGCACTTCCGTGCGCATCCGGGTCGAACCTGCGAACACCAGTATTGGACCGAATTCCCCAAGGGAGCGTGCCCAAGCCAACGTGCCGGCAGCGACAATTCCCTGTTTGGCCTGTGGCATGATGACCAACCGGAAGGCTTTGCCCCGATTGCATCCGAGGGTAAGAGCGACCTTTTCGTAGCGTTGCGGGATCTGGTCGAAGGATATTCTCATCGCTCTGGTGGCGAAAGCGCAGGCTACCATGAACTGGGCGAGGATGACGGCGGGAATTTCGAAAACCACCCATTCGCTTGTCCAGGAAAAGGGAGCGAAATTGAAAAGAGCCAATAAGGAGATCCCGATCACCAAGGGAGGGAGAACGATCGGGATATCCAGAACGGTATCGAGGAAGCGTTTGCCGGGGAAATCGAAACGTGAGGTGAGGTAACCAAGTGGGACGGCTACCCAGAGGGAGAGAATCGTCGAGAGCGTGCAGGAGAGTAGGCTGAGCACAATGGAATAATGGATTTCGGGGCTTCGCAGAGCCCCCAGCATGGATTCCTGGTCGACATAGGCCAAGTCGGCCAGAATCATTGCCAGGATGATGATGGCATAGGAACCGCCCAGGATTCCCAAGCCGACTAGAAAAGGGGTGTCCGACCCAGGCTGGAAGGCAGGGCGCTCTTTTTCGTTTTGAGGTTCGCTCATCGAAGGGGTTGCCCCGTTACCTTTTCGATGAACCGGACGCTTTCCAGTCAAACCCTGCCTTCAGGAAACGTTCGCGGGATGTGGTCGAGGTTATGGCATCGATCAAGCGGGCGGAAAGTTGCGGAAACTTGGAACCCTTGGCAATGGCGATGTTCTGGGTCGCTTTGGCGAGGGGATCGTCGATGGGGACGGTCTCGAACTTTCCCTTTGTCAGGTTCTGGCAATTTGCAAGGTAGACCAAGGTAACGTCGAGTTTCGGATGAGCTTCCATTTGCAAGATGAGCTCGTGAGCGGTCGGGGTGGTCACTTCCCAGGAATCGTTATCCTTGATTGTCTCGGCCACTCCCGCTTTTTCGAGAAGTTGCCAACTTAGGTCGCCCAAGGTGGAAGCTTTTGGGTCGGTCGTGCCCAAGGATACGTCTTCCCGGACTAGATCGGTGAGAGTTCTCAACCCCATCGGGTTGCCTTTGCGCACGAGCATGACGACATCCGTGCCCGAGACGTCCTTGGCTTCCCCAAACAAATCATCGACTTTCGTCATGTAGGAAGCGTCGCAGGTGAAGAAGGCATCCGGCATGGTGGTACTTGATTCGTTTTGCCCGACTGTCTTGATGTTCGCCACGAGAGAACCGCATCCGTTGAAATGTTCGATAATTTTACAGCCTTCGCGTTTTTCGAAATCACGCAAGGTCTGGTAAACGGCATCCCTGTTTAACCCTCCGCAATAAACCGTTAGTTCCGGACTTTTCTCCCATGCATCCCCCGGGACGCCTGAAAAATGATGTTTCGAAAAGTGGGATTGTCCTTTTTGCGGAGCAGCCAAGTAACGTGCGAACAGGAGAGCCTGAGCGGGTTTGGTCGAGGATGAGGTCAGGTTCACGCTGATCCTTGACCGAACCTTTTCCAATTCGGGAAGTTCGTGAATTTTCAGCCCGAATTGTCTGGCCGTGGTGTCCCATACGAAGCCCGCCTGCACCGCATCGGAAGTGGCAATGGCGGCGGCCGCATCGGTTACCCGGGGGGAGGTCGTCTTTTTGGCCGATTCGAACGCTTCCCACTTTCCTAGTTTCTCAAGGGTTTCCTTGGTCTTCTTGCCCACGCCTGCGGCCACGTTGCAGATGGAGAACGGTACTTTGAGGGCAAGAAATTCATCGAGGGTGGAAAAGGAGAGCTCCTCCTTGGGCGAAGAAGCGAGTACCAGACGGAAAGAGGCGAGGGGGATCGATTCCGCAGTCAGCATCTTGTCCTTGGCCCGTTGGGCAAAGGAAACGTCTGCCGGGACGTAGAGATCGGCCCGGGTCTTGTTGTTGTCCCTGTCCAGTTGCAACTTCCCTTCCAAGGCACCGCTGGAATCGTAATCCAAAGTGATGTTTACGCCGAACTCCTTCTCGAATGCCTTGGCGGTTTCCTCGACGGGTAACCTTATGCCTGCGGCGCAATAAACGACCAGATCGTCCGGGGAAGTCTCGTTGCCCGGGAATTGCTTCCAAAGGAAAAGCAGGATGACAAGGGCAAAGATGGAAATGAGCGACCACATGACCCCACTGTTCCGCGGTGTTTTCCAACGGTTGTCTTTTTGAGGATCGTAAGATTTCATGAGGCGTCAATCTAAGGAATCAAGGCTTGGCTCATCAACAGGAAAAGGTCTCATGCCTTAAGCGCAAACTTGACAGTCCGCCCGTCGTTTTACGTCGATCTTGTTTATGCTCGAACGGTCTGCATCGATGAGCATCATCTTTCCCAGGTTGCTTGTCCCGAAACCCGCTGTAAGCTTCAATCCCTCCATCACCCCGACGTTTGCCACGAGGGCGGATACGGCTCCGATTACGGGAAAGCGGCGCTTCCAATGCGGCGGAGACTCAGGGAACATACAGGCCAGACAGGGGGTTTGCCCGGGGAGGATTGGCAGGACGTGTCCGTCCAGGTTGTACATCGCGCAATCAATCATGGGTTTGTCTTGCCGTACGCATTCGCGGTTCATCAGGAAGCGTTCCTCGAAGAGTGGGGCGCAGGAAAAGATCAAATCGGCACCCTTGACCAAGTCAGCTGCATTTTCCTCTTTGAAATTCTCGTCATGAACCTCAATCTCGATCCTGGGATTAAAGGCGGAAAGGGTTTCCGCCGCACTTTGCACGCGTGGTTTCCCCAGGCCTTCCCAACGCATCAAGATTTGCCTGTTCAAGTCGTCCTTGCGGAGGTTTCCGGCGTGGACAAGGATCAGTTTGCCAATGCCGGCGGCGGCCAAGGCAAAGGCGACCGGTCCGCCCAACCCTCCGATTCTTGAGACCAAGGCCGTGGTATTGCGCAGTCTTTCCTGTCCATCCTCGCCAAAACCGGGCACGTCCAGTTGCCAGTCGTAAAGGGCCCGGTCTTCTTCGGTCAGCATGAGGTAAGTCTGGTACGGATGGCGATCCTGTAAACGTTACAAGGTCGGTTTACCCTCCGGACATCGGGGTAATTAGATAAACTTCCGATCCGCTTTCCACGCATGGATCCTTCGCAAGGTCGACTTGGGCGCCGTCCAAGGCCACGACCAAAGTTCTGACCGGGGAACCCTCTTGATTGAGGACGAACTTGGAGAATTCGGGGCCATGTTTCATGCAAACCTGGCCCAATAAACCGATCAGAGACGTCTCCTCCGGGAATTCCAACGTTTCCTCGGATGTTCCGGCAGCGGTTGAAAGTTGCGAGGTATAGCGGAAGGTGATTTTCATGACTGCGTAATCGGGATGCGTCCCTTTTCCATCCTGATTGATCGGGTAGCCCGTTCTGCAGCCCTTTTGTCGTGGGTGACCATGAGCACGGAACCTCCCTCACCGGCAAAGGCGCCGAGGTGATCGAGTATGCCCTCTGCATTTTCCGGATCGAGGTTGCCGGTCGGTTCATCGGCGAGCAAGAGCTTGGGTTTGGCCAGCAAAGCGCGGGCCAGGGCGACCCTTTGTTGTTCACCTACGCTCAAGGCGGATGGCAGATGCCCCCGCCGGTCCGATAGCCCGAACTGCTCGAGCAGTTCCATTGCCCGTTCCGTGGCATCGGGTAGCGGTTGGGCAAGGCTTGGTGCGAGTACGTTGTCCAATGCGCCCAAATAGGGGACGAGGTGAAATTGCTGGAAGACGAAGCCCAAGTGCTTTGCCCGGATGGCTGCCCGTTGAGCCCTGTTTTTTTGATAGAGATTGTTTCCGAGTATTTCTACTTCACCTTCGTCCGGTCGGAGCAATCCCCCTGCGATAAGGAGAACGCTCGATTTACCGCAACCGCTCGGGCCGCCGAGAGCCATGAATTCCCCTGGAGCGAGCTCGAGGCTGACTTCCCTGACTGCTTCCACGGTTGAGCCTTCCGGACCGGCGTAGGACTTGCTCGTATTCGCGATTCTTAGCGTGAGCTCACTCATTGCGCAAAATGGTTGCGGGATCGCGGTTGGCCGCTTGAAGAGCAGGTAACCAAGAGGCTGCGCATGAAAGCGCAGGTACCGAAAAAAGGACGATGGGGACGTATCCGACCAGGGATTGGAGCTCGAACCCATGGAGTGACTCGCGCAGGACCCCGCTTGGGAGAACCGCGAGGACCAAGGTCAGACCGGTTCCGGCCAAGCCAACGAGAAAGGCCCGTCCCATGAGCGCTGCCAAGATGGATCCCGTGGAGATGCCCATTGCCCGGAGAATTCCGATTTCCGACTGGCGGTCCCGGGAGTTGGAGAAGGCGAGGAAGGCGATCCAGATCATTGAGACGAGAATGACGACCGTGAGCAAAGCCGTATATTTTTGCCCGTCTTCAAGCCTCAGGCGTTCACGGTCGGCGCGTAAGTTGGCCGTTTCGCTTTTCTTTGCCGCAATTGCCGTCTGACTGAGTTTCTTCGCCTTGTTGCGGGCTTCCGCTCGGGCGAGAGCCTTGCTTTCCGTCTCGATGACTTTTGTGCCCGGCAGGATAGCTGCGATTTCCCGGCGGATTTCCCCCAACCGGTCGATTGACGCGCAATTGCATTCCAATGCCTTGATGGCGTTGATCCGCCCCTTCTCACCGAGCAGTTCCTGGCATTCCTCGAGGTGCATCCAAATCGTTACGTCGTCCTTGGTTCCCCGTTCCGAATGACATTTCTCGATTGTAAACTCGCGACCCATGAAAGTGGTTGAATTGCCCTCCTGAAGACCGAGCGATCGGTGGAGTTCGTGACCGAGCACGACCCGTCCCCGTTGCACCGGGTCAATGAGTGGTTTCTTGGGATCACGGTGGGCAATCGGGACTTCTCCCCGGATGCCGATCAGGATGACGATCCGTTCCCGTTCGGGCCATTTGAGCTTGCGGGTAAGGCTGGGCAGGAGGTGGTTGACGGTAACGATTTTGCTTTCCGCCAAGGTGTTCGCATAGGTCTCGGGCATTGTCTTGGAAGCAAACCCATCGGCATAAACCTCGTCCAATTCCTGTCCTTCCGGGAAAATGAAGACGTTGAAACCCAGTCCCTTCATCGTTTTGCGGACCCCATCCTCGTAGGCTTTCATCTCCCGGGTGAAATCTTCTTCCATCCGATCGGTTTCAGCATTCATCTCATCGAGCATTTGGGTGGTTCGCAAGTCGTGTGCTCCAAGAAGCGCGGCCACTGCGACAAGGGCCGCGACACTTGTGGCAACCGTCGCCACGGCAAGCGCGAAACCGAGCTTGCGGTGCATGATTTCAAGAATGATCAAGCGTCCGACGTTCATCGTTCTCGATTTCTGGTAAGAACAAAAGTCCCGACCAAAAGGATGATGGAGACGAACGTCACGGCAACGACAAGGGTTTTTGGGAACGGGTCGTCCTTCGTTGCCGGTGGTCGCGCGTCGGGAGCGGATGCATTGGCATCGGAAACGTCCTTCCTGCTCGCCAAATCCTCGTTGGGAGCGGGATCGGATGCATTGGCATCGGAAACGTCCTTCTTGTTCGCCAAATGCTCGTTTCGTTCGTTGGCGGCAATGAGCTCATCTACGCCGCTAAGTGGCGG
>JABGWD010000031.1 GCA_018645725.1 Opitutia bacterium | reverse complement strand
TGGAGGTTTTGCCAGGAGAAGACTGAGCGGAACCGGAATCGACAAAATTATATGCACCCCATGCGACCACCGCCCCGACAAACAAAATGAGGGGCAAGTTCGCCGCCCTGAAGAAACTTGTCGAGGAAGCATCCCCAACTTGCTCTTGAGCGGGTTCCTCGGATTCCGAATCATCCTCTTTTTTCCGAAGCAAGGATGCGTTGTATGCAATGACCAAGGTCACGGCAAGGGGATCGAATACAACGACCAAAATCATGATGAACCACTTGACCACCCGGTTGACCGCATTGTCCATGGCCTCCTTGATCAAAATGGGATTCTCCGTGGCCTCCGCCGCCGCAACCTCCGAATCAAAAGCGCGGGCCACAAATTTGAAAGATCCGATATCCGTCGCCCGAATCTTCCCTTCGAGTGACAAAATCTGCTGCTCCGCTTCCTCCTTCTTTGCAAGAAGCTCGCCTTTCTTAGCTTCGAGTTCGGCCGAACTGTCCGGGCCAAAAACGGATTCCGTTTCACTCAATGCGGTCAATTTCCGGCTTGCATCGGCAATCTCAACCTCAAGCTTGGCAATTCTCGCATCCGCCCCAGCCCGGGCAACCTGGAGGGTCTCCAAGGCTGTCTTTATGTTATCCGCCTGCTCGGCCCCTCCGGTCGTCAATCCGGTGATCTTAAGGCTCGCTTCCGAGATCTCCTTTTGCACGAGGGCAATGCGCCCGTCGATGGCCTTGTACCTCTTGTCCAGATCGTCCCTTGCCTTTTGGGTTTCCGCAGCAATTGCGGCAAGGGTGGAGCGCAAAGAATCTCTTTCCTTTTGGGCAGCCTCATTGATTCCCGCAAGAGTGGAGCGCAGAGCCTCCCTTTCTCCGGCCTGATTCTTGAGAAGCTCGTTTGCCTTTTTGATGCCATCCTCCAGAAAAGTCCTGCCCTTGTCCCGGTAGACCTTGACCGCGGCATCCAATTTGGCAAGACGCTCGTTTGCCTTGGCCTCCTTGGCCTGTACCTCGATATCGAGCTGGGCCAAACGCTCGTTGACCTTGGTCTCCTTGACCAACTCCTGTTGGATTCTCGCGTCGACCTCTTCCTTGTGTTCCCTCTTCTGGCCCTCGAGAACGGAAATGTCCTGCCGGCGGATTTGGATAACCGACTCCAGCCTCTTCTGCTCGGCTTCACGCCTGCCCCGTTCCCCTACGATCATTTGATCGGTTTGGTCGGCATAGGTCGCCTTGGATGTCTCGGCATCCTTGATGTCTTCCCTTCTCTCGCTGATGTATGACTCCAGGCGCTTCCGCTCACCCGACTGCTTTTCCTCGCGCAGAGCCGACCCCTTTTGGCCGGAGGTCCGGTAAGCCGAAACCAACCGGTCGTATTCGCCTTGCTGCCGCTGAAGGCTTACGATCTCCCGTTCATAGCCTTCCACCTGTTTGAGCGTCTGCTCGAAGGCCTGAGACAAATATCCGTAAATCCCGGCCGAAGTTATGCCGACAAGCAAAACAACGGCGAAACTGAGGTAGGTCCTCAAGGTTTTGTTGCAGGTATTCCAGTGCCTGTAGAGAAAGGACGCGGCAATGAGTTTGCCGAACTCCAAGCTCGACGCCATGATGATGATCGGAATAGTGAAGGCACTTACCGCCCCGAAGGTCAGGGCAATCCCCCGAACACTGAAGTAAGCCGCGCATCCCGCGATGAAAAGAGCCGCCCCTCCAATCAACAGTGTGAATATCCTCATCCAGTTATACTTATGCAATAAAAGGAGAAGGAAAACAAGAACTTGTTCCCATTCGGGAATGTTATTCACGAAGGAAGCTTTTCCGTTTCCATTTTTGCCAAAAACCCTTTTGCTTCGAAACGGATGGATTTTCACGAAAATTTCACCAGTTCGGATTGGTGCGTGGTCGCGGGATATTTGCTGCTCACAACATGGGTTGGTCATCTTCTCAAGGGAAAACAATCAACCATCAAGGATTTCTTCCTCGGAGGCAGATCTTTGCCTTGGCTAGCCGTTTCCGGCTCTATCATCGCCACCGAAATCAGTGGCGTCACTTTCATCGGCGTACCCGGAATGGTCTATGCCGCCGGCGGCGACTTCACTTACCTTCAGTGGGGGATAGGTTCGATCATTGCCCGCATCATCGTGGGAATCTTTTTCGTCCGGGCCTTTTACGAAAAGGAAATCTACAGCCCCTATGATTTCATGGGGAACCGGTTGGGCATTGGAGCCAAACGACTTGCCACCATCATTTTCCAAATTGGCGGAATCCTCGGCCAAAGCGTACGGGTCCTCGTCGCAGCCCTAGCCCTCAAGGTCGTCACTCCGCTTGAATTCCACGAATGCATCTGGATCATTGGAATCTTTGCCGTGGGATGGACCCTGATGGGCGGGATGCGCACCGTCATTTGGACCGACGTCATGCAATTCTTTCTCTTCGTCGGGGCCGGACTCGTCTCCCTTGCCTGGATGATCTCCACCGTGGACGGAGGATGGACGGGAATGATCGAAGTTGCGGACCAATCCGGAAAATTCACCCTGTTCAACCTGACCAGTGACCCGGCAGTCGGCTTTACGCTATGGGTGGCCATCCTTGCCGTTCCCTTCCAGAACCTCAGCGCCTTTGGGGTCGACCAACTCAATGCCCAAAGAATGTTTTGCTGCAAAAATTCATCGGATGCCCGCAAGGCGATGATCACCAGTTCGGCGGCCCTGCTCCTGACCACTCTCATGCTCGTGATCGGAGCCGCCCTCTTTGCCTACTACGAACCGATGCGCCTAGAGGGTTCCGAGCCAGCTATCTTTTCAAAAGACAGCAACTACATTTACCCCGTTTGGATTGTGACCGAACTTCCCGTTGGCCTGCGGGGGTTGATTCTGGCGGGCATTTTTGCCGCCGCCATTTCCAGTCTTGATTCGATCTTGGCAGCCCTTTCGCAAACCACGCTCTCCTTGTTCAAAACTCAGGACTCCGATCCGGGAAACGAAAAGAAGAACCTGCTTCACTCGAGGCTCCTCGTCCTGTTTTGGGGGATCGCTCTGTCCGCCTTTGCCATTCAACTCAATTCGCTGCGAGGCAACGTCAACGTAGTCAACTTGGCCTTTGGAATGATTTCCTATACCACAGGCCCCATGCTCGGCATGTTCCTTGCGGCTCTTTTTACGCCCCGCGCCCGCACCGCAGGGCTTGCGCTGGGCTTCGCCCTTTCTTTTCTGCTCGTGGCCTATATCCGCCCGGATTTCTACCAGATCCTGATCAATTTCGAAATCCTTTCCGCAAAAGATGCAGCGCAATGGAATGGCATTGGGGAAGAAAATGGAAAATTGAAACCAATCCTTCACTCTGCTTGGGCTTGGCCCGTCACCGTTTTCATTACTTGGGGATGCGGTCTGCTCTTCGCAAAGAAATCGTCACCTTGAGCGTTTCCGGTTACAGTTCTGCTTTCCTTTGCCCGCAAAAGATGACTCCTTTGCCCGGAACCTTTGACCTGCCTGCCACTCGAAACTGGATGCTCGGGGAAGAATCATTCGGTGACGTCGTCGGTTTTTTCAAAAAACGCATCGGGTTAACCGAACGCAAGGACGCGACCGCGCCTTTTGTTACCATCGAGAAAGTGGAAAGCACCCACCCCGAAGGATACCGGCTGAGAATTTCCCCAGATGGCATTTCCCTCTCGGCGTCGAAAAAGGAGGGAGTTTTTCGGGGACTGACTGCCTTGGCGCAAATGATCGAGAAAGATATTGACGGAGAAGGGCTGGAATGCCGTGAAATCGAAGACTACCCGACACTTCGAAGGCGGGGCTTCATGCTCGACGCAAGTCGTTGCAAGGTCCCCACCATGGAAGCAATCCTTGGCTTGATCGATTTGTTGAGCGAGCTTCGATTCAACGAGCTCCAGCTTTACGTCGAGCACACCTTCGCCTTTCGTGATCATGAGACTGTTTGGAAAGAGGCATCTCCTCTTACGGGTGAGGAAATCCGTGAAATCGACCGGTATTGCAAGGATCGCTTCATCGAACTGGTTCCAAACCTCAACTCATTCGGCCACTTCGAGAGATGGCTCATGCACGAACCCTACAAGCACCTGGCCGAATGCCCGGATGGCTTTCGCAGGGAAAACCCATACATCGTTCGTGATCACGGAACCACCCTCAAGCCAAACCAATCAAGCTTGGACTTCGTTGATTCTCTTTATTCGGAATACTTGCCCAACTTCAGCTCGAACAAATTCAACGTCGGCATGGACGAACCGTGGGAACTTGGGCAGGGCTGGAGCAAGGAGGAGATTGAGCGAAGAGGCAAAGACAAGGTTTACCTCGATCACCTCGAAGGCATACGCAAGCTCGTCGAGAAACACGGCAAGCACATGCAGTTCTGGGCAGACGTTCTTTTGGAAAAACCAGAGAATGCATCCCTGTTGTCCCCCACCGCATCCCCCATCATCTGGGGATATGAAGCCAACCATCCGTTCCCCGAACAGGCACGTGCCATTTCCTCTTGCGGACTGTCTTACTGCCTTGCTCCCGGCACTGCAACTTGGCGGAGTTTCACGGGACGATGGGTGACCGCAAAGGCGAACGTCGAATCCGCAGTGCAGAACGCGGTCGAGCACAATGCCGAAGGGGTTCTTCTTACCGCTTGGGGGGATTGCGGGAATCACCAACCCTGGTCAACTCTCTACCCTCCCCTTCTTTACGCCGCCCACATGACTTGGAACGGGAAACAACTCACAGACGATCAAGTCTCCGATGCCGTGAACCGACTGGTTTTCGATTCCGCCCTGGAGAGTCCGTCCGAAATCATTCTCGAATGCGGCAAGCTCGACGAGATCGTCGGATCCAAGCTGCCCAACACCAGCTTGCCTTGGTACGTTGTCTTCGCGCCAAAGGCAGACAAGCTCGCAAAACATCTCGACAAAAAACAAAGCGAGCAACAAATGGAAAAAGGCTTAAGCTTTCTTCTCGAATCCCGAAACAAGCTCCCCGGCCAGTCAACGTCACCCCATGCAACCCTGTCGACGGAAGAGACAAGACTTGGGATCGATCTTTCGATTATTGCCTTCGAGAAAGCCCTTCGGATCATCCGAGGGCAGGAGGCAAAAAAGTCTTTCGACCCGAAACCGATCCTTGAGAAATACGAATCACTCTGGCTTGCCCGGGCCCGTCCGGGCGGACTAGCCGAGAGCCTTAACCTCTTGAAGGAAGCTCTGACTCAAGACTCCTGATCTCCGATCTCCGGGATCTCGGAAGCAATCGCGTCACAGCGCATTCTCCCGTCTTGGGTAAGAACCGAAAAACCAGCGACTTCCTCCATGAATCCTTCTGCCCCGAGTTTTCCGAAAAAAGAACGGACGGGCTCGAGAGAACTGTTGGAAAGATTGAATCGGACGGCCAAATCGTTCAGGTTCACGCCTTCGTTCATCCTCAATCCGAACAGAATCGCATCCCCAGCCAAATCACGGTCGACAACCTCGATACACTCTTCGTAGGCAGGAGTTTTCCCATCGCTCATACCGGCCGACCACTTTTCCAAGTTTGCGGAGTTTTTTCTTCTCACGCCCTTGTGTTGGGTCGATGCACCCGGACCATAACCGATCCATTCGTGCATTCTCCAAGTATTCAGGTTATGCAAACAAGCCCGTCCGGGCCTTGAAAAATTGGAGACCTCATATTGGGGATAACCTAACTGTGGCAACAGGGTCCAAGCTTTTTCGTAAAACTCGGCCTCCCTCTCGATATCCAACTCCACCTGGCCTTCGGACAAGCGGACGTACATTGCGGTATCCTCCTCAAAGGTCAGGCAATAGGTGGAAAGGTGATCGGGTTCCAATTCGGCGGCCGTCGTCAAGTCGAACTCCCACATGTCCAGGGTCTGACCAGGGGCTCCGAAGAGCAAGTCCAGGTTGACGAGGAAGGCGGCCTTTTCGCGAATCATGGAATATGCGGAGAACACTTTCTCGACTTTGTGGTCACGCCCCAAGGACTTCATCATATCGGATGAAAAGGTTTGAACTCCAAGGGAAATACGCGTGACTCCTCCTTCGGCGAGAGCATCAAGCTTTTCCCGACTGATTTCGGAAGGCGCCACTTCGACGGTCCACTCGCACCCATCACTCAAGCCCGCATCCCTGATGATTCGACACAAGTGCTCAAGCTGCCCGCTTGAAAGCAATCCCGGCGTTCCTCCTCCAATAAAAACAGTGGAAAAAGATCGGTCGCCCGGAAAGCGTTCGAATTCGCGTCTCAAACCAAGAAAAAACTCTTCAAACGCCTTTTTGCTTGGTCTCTCCTGGTAAAATGCGCAAAAGTCGCAAGTGGTTGAACAAAAAGGAACATGCGCATACAAACCCAATGCCGGAACATTTGTTTCTTGCTTTTCTTGAACGAACATTGTCTACCAACTGACGAACCTATATGGACAAACTCATGATGAACACACTCTCGACATTATCCAAATCAATCCTTTTGTCAGCAAGCTTGTGCTTTTTGACAAGTTGCAATCAACCAAGCTTCATTAACCTGACTTCAGGCAACTTGAGCCAGAACCCATCGGGCATCTATACCTTGCAAACTGAACTCAACATTCAGGATCGGAAAGTCAACCAAGACACAATCCAAGTTTCTGCCGTGGTCGGGGGGGATACCATCCCCATGGTCAAGGACCCCGTCAACCCATTCCTTTGGAGTTGCGACTACAAACTCCCCCAAGGTTTTGACGAGGCCACCTATTACTATCTGGCCAAATATTCCATACACCGTGACGAGACGGGACTCGCCACCAAGGAAGTCAAGAGCGACCTTCAGGTCTTCCGTCTGGAAAACAGGTACGTCGGGAACCTCGCCTCCTATCGCGGTCCGGTTGGGGTGGAAATCGCCGTTCAAGGCCGTGGCATGACAAAGTACGATTCCATTACCATCGGCGAAAGCAAAGCCAGCACCAAATACCTTTCCGAGAACGAACTTCGCTTCACTGTCCCCGCCCTGCCCTCCGGCATAGACTACCCGGTTCAATTGATCGGAGGTCCTCACGGCGCCTTGGACATTGGGAATTTCAGGATAGACGAAAGCGTCCTTGGGGTGGTTCCATCGTCCCTGGAAATCAAATCCGGTGATTCGGCTACCCTACTTTTCAAGATAGACTTCGAAGCACCGGAATCCGGCCTTGCCATCGACGTAAAGACGAACGTACCCAATTCGGTGATCATGCCCGAGGCAATCATTTCCCAGGGCAACAAAACGGTTAATATCCCGATCCGCGGAGGCGAACCGGGAGAAGGAAAACTCGTCGTAACCGCTCCGGGCTACCAACCCGTTGAGGTACCCATCAGGGTATTCTGAACCGGTTGTCGAACATGGTTGATCCGCCAAGCTCGGACAACCCGCTTGTTTCCGCAGTCCTTACGACTTTCAACAGGAAGGAATCACTTGGTCGGGCACTTCGCTCGATTCTTGAGCAAACACAAATCCCAGAGGAGATCATCGTGGTTGACGATGGCTCGACCGACGGGACAGAGCAGGAATTATCCCCTGAATTCCCCTCGGTCGTTTGGCTAAAACAAGAAAACAAAGGGGTATCCTGCGCCCGCAACCTTGGCATCCGCAATGCCCGGGGATCATGGATTGCCCTCCTTGACTCGGACGACGAATGGAAGCCGGAGAAGATGGAGCGTCAGATTACCTGCATATCCAGCAACCCCGAACCAAAAGCATGCCATACCGATGAGGAATGGATTCGAGACGGCAATCAGGTAATCCCACCCAAGTTTCTCGACAAATCCCCCAAGGATCTTTTTGTCCGGAGTCTGCGCAGATGCCTGATTTGCCCATCATCCGCCCTTATCCAGCGGGAGGTTTTTTCGGAAATTGGTCTTTTTGACGAATCCCTCCCCGTCTGCGAGGACTATGATTTTTGGCTCCGCCTCCTGCTTCTTACGGAACCCGCCCTTGTCGACCAAAAGCTCGTCGTCAAGCATGGTGGTCATCCGGATCAACTCTCCACTTCGACCTGGGGAATGGATCGCTTTCGCGTACGTTCGATGGAAAAGCTACTCGAGAACCCAAATCTTACGGACAAACGAAGGCACGATGTTTGGAAAGCGCTCTTGGACAAGTGCGAAATCCTCGAGAACGGGTTCGCCAAGAGGGACAAGCTGAACGAAGCCGGGGAATATTCCCGAAAAAAAGAAAACTACCTTTCCCTGCTCACCCCAAAGAGTAAGGTCATTCGATGAATTTCGTGGTTGCCCTGAAAGCGGAAGCAACTCCCCTTGTCGAATGCTTCGAGCTAAGCAAGGAAAGCGTCCCCTCGCCTTTCCCTGTCTTCGCAAACGACCGGCATCGACTCGTCCTGTCCGGAGTAGGCAAGGAACTTTCGGCCAAGGCGACGAGCTACCTGAACGAGCGTTTCCCTCTGCCCAACCAGGCTTGGCTAAACTTCGGTCTGGCCGGGCATGGAGCACTTGCATCGGGAACTGTCTTTATGGCCAACCGAATTCTTGATGATGGCGGTGAAAACGGATTCTTCCCAACCCAGCTTCTTGACCATGACTTGGAATCCTCAGCCCTACGGACCAGCTCCTCTCCCGTCTCCGACTACCCCGATTCGATTGGTTACGACATGGAAGCATCCGCTTTTTGCGCGAGCGCATCCCTTGTTTCCATCCGCGAACTCATCCAAGTGGTCAAGGTCGTATCCGACAACCCGGACCAACCAGTCGGTTCCTTTGACCGCTCCTCCGTCGGGGCTCTGATCGAGGGAGCTCTTTCAACAATCCTGCCTCTGGTTGACCAGCTCGAGGAACTTGCCCACAAAATAAAACCTGCCCCCGGGCTAGCCGAGCTTGTCGATTCCGCCCTTGCCCACCATCCATTCAGCGAAACCCAGCGTCATCAAGTCCGCAAACTCCTCACCCATGCCCAAGCCCTCGGTTTACCGGAAAAAGACGCCCTAAAGGCCATTGCGGACGCAAAATCGGCAAAACAGGCCGTTTCCGAGCTACGGGAAAGCATGGAACAGCATAGAATCCTCTCATGATCGAGGTGATCTACCACGAGGAGGGAATCCTCGATCATCCGCGAAGCCAAGAAATACTTAGGCGCTATCCGCGGGCAACCCTGATTCCCTGCACCCATTACAAGGACGTTTTCAACCCGGGCGGACAGAGTTTCCGCTTACAGAAGAAAAGTCCTTCTCTCATCCTTGCCCGCCAGACCGGATCGCTTGTCCACTCCGTGCCCGCAACCTACGGAATTGGGGGAATCCGCAACTTTTACTTTTCCCACCTCCTCAATTGTTTGTACGACTGCCGTTATTGTTTCCTTCAGGGAATGTTTCCCTCCGCCCACTACGTCCTTTTCGTAAACTACGATGATTTCCAGAACGAAATCCTCCGCAAGACCGAAGAATCGGCTGACGAAGCGAGTTGGTTCTTTTCGGGATACGATTGCGACAGCCTTGCCCTTGAGAACGTCACGGGGTTTGCAGATTCCTTCCTCCCCTTCTTTGCCAAACACGCGAACGCCCACCTTGAACTTCGAACCAAGAGCGTGAACCTCAAGGTTCTCGAGAATGCCACTCCCCTTCCCAATGTCGTCACCGCATTCAGCTTTACCCCCGATGAGATAAGCGAACAGCTCGAGCACAGGGTTCCTTCCGTCTCCTCCCGGATCCGAGCAATGGAAAAAATTGCCGGATTGGGCTGGCCAGTCGGTCTGCGCATCGACCCGCTCATCGACTGCGTAAATTTCGAGGAGCGTTACCGTGCCCTCTTTGACAAGCTCTTTGCGAACCTCCCACCCGACTCCGTTCATTCCGTCTCCCTAGG
>JABGWD010000298.1 GCA_018645725.1 Opitutia bacterium | reverse complement strand
TCATTTGCGATGCCATCGTTCAAGGAAGCGACGTCCCTGGCTGAGCGACCATTCAATACTTCGTTTGCTCCGTCCAAGGCTCGTATTTCAAGGAGAGCGATTGTCAAATCTTCTTCGAGTTCCAAACTGGCCCCTTCGGACTTATCCTGACTTTCCTTCAGGCGGGATGCTTTGAATGCGAGGGATGTGCTTGGGTCAGCATTCGCATCATCGCTTTTGGCCTCGCCTAGTTTTCCCGATTGGAGAGTTCTCTTATCGATTCCCGTTGCCGGTGATTTCTCATTCTTTCCGATCTTTTCAGCAGGCGGAGGGTTGGCTGCGGCAAGTTGTTTTTCGGGTGTTTCCTGATCCATGAGCCCGGGGGCCCAAATGAGTAAGGCGGCACAGGCCGCAGCTGCCAACGGGACCCAAACGGCGGGTTTGAATAGAAGTGTTTTTTCCTCGGTTTCGGCATTTTGATCGGATTGCTCTACCGGTTCTTCGTCTTTGCCCGAACGCAGCGACTCGAGTTCTTGGCGGCGTTTGGGATCCAATTCCATTGCGCCCTCAATTTCCGGAACGGGTTTCTTACACGCATTCTCGATCAGCCCGAGGGTGTGCTCCAATTCCGTCTTCGCCTTGTTCCATTCGGTGTTTTGACTGCAAAGCCCCTCGATTTCGACTCTTTCTTCCGGGCTCGACTCGTTTAACAAGTAGTCGATCAACCGCCCTTCATCGGGCTTCTTTGAATTATTCTCGTTCATGACGCAAACCCCTCCGCTTTCATTTCCACTGCCAAATCCTTGATCACGGTATGCAGTTTGTAGCCGACGTTGCTTATGCTAAGCCCGCTTTTTTCCGAAATTTCCTTGTAGCTCATTTTCTGGTCGAACTTCATCTTTATCAACTCGCGCAAGTCATCGGGTAGCATTGAGAGGGCATGCCGGACGCGTCCCCGGGCTTCTTTTCGCTCCATTTGTTTCGCCGGGTGCTCTTCCCTATCGGTCGATCCTTCCAAAAAATCCATTTGTTCTTCCTCCCCTATCGTTTTCATACGCCCATGCTTTCGCAAGTGACTGATGCACAAGTTTCTCGTCGTTCGATAAAGCCAAGCCTTTGGTTCGCGAACCCTTCCCTCTTCCTTGAAAAAACGAACGAATGCCTCTTGGACCATGTCCATGGCTTCCACCCGGTCGTTCAAGGTTTGGTAGGCGTAGATCATGAGAGGCTTTTCTAGTTTTGCAAACCACTCACCCAACTGACTTTCATGGCCAATCGCTTGATCCGGTAAATCGGGAGAATCCTGCTGTTCGGGCATTCTAAATTGTTTTTTGGGTTTTGCATCTGCACAGTAAAGACGCAAAACCATGAAAAAAATTAGGAAATATTTCGAAATATTTTGAAAGGTTCATTTCTCGAACAGCTCCTTCATCCGCTCGAGCCCGATTTTGAGGGTTTCCGCAGGGTCCTTTTGCCACCACTCCGCATTGAAGAGTTCCAAGCTTACCGTTCCATCATATCCGACTTCCCGCAGAACCTCGATCTCGGCAGCCAAATCGATCTGTCCATCCCCAATCATCACGCGGTCGGGATCGGTTTGGGACCCCGCCGCTTTTCCCTGAGCCGCGTCGTCAATATGGTAATGACTGATCTTGTCGAGTGGGATTTTCCGCAAGTCTTCCAAGGTCGACCCGCTGTTCCAATTGTGAAAAGCATCGAGAATGAGGGTGGCATCGGCTTCACCTGATCTTTGAACGATTTCCCATGCTTGTTTGAGGGTGTGTACGGATTTGAAGAAACTGATGTACTCGAAGGTCGGTCGTATCCCCTCCTCGCGCCCGATCTCGAGCAATTCGCAGTACCGTTCGGGCAAATGGCCCGTCTCTTCCATTTCAAGCGGAGGCGTGGCCACGATGAACGGGGCTCCCAAACGCGCCCCCAAGGCAAACCTTCTGCGGGCTTCATCCAGGACGAGTTGGTGTTCCCATCCATCGAAATCCCCCCATTGGCGCATGGCGATAACCGAAGGAACGATCATTCCTTGATCGGCGATTGCTTTTTCGACGTCCGAGACCTCGCCCCCTCGCGCCACGAACTCCCAGACGTCGTTCAGCCAAAGTTCAATCCCGTCATAGCCGGCTTCCCCCACCAGACGGATTTTGTCCAAAAGGGCTTGTGGTTTGATGGTGCTGGTATTCAAGCAGTAAATCATGAGGGAATCCCGTATGCTAAGAGAAATGCGATTTTCTCAAGCCCTAATCGAACTGTATTTCAAGGCAAGGGTAATGTTTTCC
>JABGWD010000030.1 GCA_018645725.1 Opitutia bacterium | reverse complement strand
GGGTGATCTTGCCCGTCTTCTTGTGAGTCCAGGCATAGGCCTTGTGATCAAATTGATAAGCTCCCTTGGAGGGGGCGTCAGGAGCGAATTCCTTGGGGATTGAGCGGCCAAGCTCATCCATGACCTTCCGGTAGGATTTCTTTTCAGCCAGGTTGTTCCATTCGTTCGGATCCTTGGAATGATCGTACAGTTCCTCCGTTCCATCGCTGTAGCGGATATAACGAAACCGTTCCGATCGCACCGCGCATTGCCCGCGCTTGAACTCGGTCACGGCCGGAAGGTCCCATGTTGTTTCGGGGTTCTTCAAAAGAGGAACGATGCTCGTCCCATCAAGATCCTTTCTTGGTTTTAGTCCGCAGAGCTCGATCAAGGTCGGGTATACGCAAAGGGTATCGACCGGTCGACTGCATCGGGTTCCGCCCTTGGTCAACCCGGGAACCGAGAATAGGAATGGAATTCGGGTCGCTTCTTCCCAGAGCGTGCTCTTGTGCCAGTGGTTCTTTTCCCCCAAGTGCCAGCCATGATCGGACCAAAAGACGATGATCGTATGATCCGCATGAGCGCTCTTTTCCAAGGCATCGAGCAAGCGGCCGAGTTGGGCATCGGCAAAGCTTATGCTGGCCAGGTATGCACGGATTCCTTCTTTCCACTTCCCGTGTTTCTTGACGTTCAAAAACTCATTCCTGCGGGCTGCGGAAAGCTTGACGCCTTGGGGAGGAACGTCCTGCAAATCGCCTTCGGTAATTTTGGGCAATTTGATTTTCTCGAGAGGGTAAAGATCGAAGTATTTTTTCGGCGCATACCAGGGAAGATGGGGACGGAAGATCCCGCAGGCCAAAAAGAATGGATTGTCGCGTTTTTTGCCAAGGGCCCGCACCGCATAATCGACTGACTTCGAATCATCGTACTCGGCCTCCGCCAACCCGGGAATGACCCCCCAGTCCCCTTCGTGGGGCGTGCCCTTCAACCCGCTGAATGGATAACCCTTGGGATATTTCTCGGGCGTCGACCAGGGGTAATTGAGCTTATGAGCCCGGAACCAGGGATCGTCCTGAAAAACCAGGCGTTGAAAATCATCCCACTGAGCGGGCGGATTGAACCCCGCGGTGTGATGGAAGATCTTGCCCGCTCCCATCGTCTCATAGCCGTGCCGTTTGAAATGCATGGGAAGGGAAACCGCGTCGGGCAAATGCGGGAGCCACCACTGACCATTGTTGTAAATTCCCGTGGTCGAGGGACGGAGCCCCAACATCATCGCCGTCCGGCTCGGGCAACAAACCGGAGATGCGGTATGGGCGTTGGAAAAAGTCATGCCCATACGGGCCAACCTTTCGAGGTTCGGGGTATGAGCCTTTCCGGAATACCCTCCCAGCGTACTAGTCCAGTCATTCATGTCATCCACCGCGATAAAAAGGACATTGGGTTTCGAACCCGCGAGCAAGCTCGCAGACAGAAAGAGAAAAAGCAGGGCGTATCGAATCATTGGGTTTCCAATTCAATCGTAAAGCAGCTTGGTAATGCGGGTATTCTCTTCAAGAACGAAAAGGCTAGCTCCGCTCTACCCACCCGTCAAGGGAAGGCAGATCGTCCTTCCCCCTTTCCTTACGGACTGAACTCGCTTCTTGATCCGGAACCTTGAGAAGCTTACGACTAGAACCCATGAAACTGACAGGATTGATTGCCGCGACCTATACACCCTTCCGAGAAGACGGTTCGGTCAACCTGGACCTGATTCCGGCCATGATCGACTACATGATCAAGTCCGGGGTTTCCGGTTTCTACGTTTGCGGAAGTACGGGTGAGGGCGAGTCCATGAGCGTGGAAGAACGAAAGCAAGTGGCTGCAGCCTCTGTTTCGGCAACCAAGGGCAGGCTTCCCGTAGTGGTCCAAGTCGGACACAATTCGGTCGAATCCGCTTGCGAACTGGCCCGCCATGCCGCCGAGATCGGGGCCGACGCGATCTCCACCCTTCCCCCCACCTACTTCAAACCGGCCAGCGTGGACATGCTCGTCGACTTCATCGCCCGGGTCTCGAGCAGCGCTCCCGACCTGCCCTACTACTATTATCACATCCCCCGTATGAGCGGAGTCTCTTTGGATATGGTCGAATTCATGACAAAGGTATGCGAGCGGGTTCCCCGTTTTCACGGGATCAAGTTCAGCGACTTCTTTCTGGCCGACCTGACGGCCTGTCTCGAATTTGACAACGGGCGGCTCGACGTCCTATTCGGTTCCGACGAGATGATCCTCGGTGGGCTGGCC
>JABGWD010000029.1 GCA_018645725.1 Opitutia bacterium | reverse complement strand
ATGTCCCGTCGGTGGTCCAGGAACTACCGCGTATGACCCGGAGCGAGCCCGATGCCGGACCCTCAGGGTTAGTCTGGGCACCACCGGAAAAGTTCGCCTTCCAATCATAGACCCATTCCCAGACGTTTCCATGCATGTCGAAAAAGCCCCACGGGTTGTCACCATATTGCCCGACGTCGGTCGTTTGTTGGAGGTTCGGCCCGCTCGCTCCTCCTCCATACGGATGGGTTCCCTTGAAATTCGCCTGCGTGGAAGTTGCGCTATTGCCCCAGGAAAAGACCGTGGTCGTCCCCGCCCGGCAGGCATACTCCCATTGGGCCTCCGTGGGCAGAGCGTACTTCCAACCGGTGGGCAATCGGCCCGCCGTCTGTTCCGATTGATGCAAACGGGTCAGGAAAATTTGGGCATCATCCCAAGAAACCTTTTCCACAGGACGGTTATCGTTATTTGGCCATTCGCTGGGTTTCGCATTCAATCCCTCGGGGTTGCCCGTCATCACGGTTTCATACTGAGCCTGCGTGACCTCGTATTTGCCGAGGTAAAACCCGCTGGTCAGGGTGACTTGGTGCTGGGTCTCGTCCGTTCCCCGGTTGGCCTCGCTGGCCGGACTCCCCATGGTAAAAGTTCCCGGGGGGCAAAAGATCATCTCCATCCCGATCGACGCCACCGTATGGCTGGTCGGGGTGGCATCCACCTGCAGGTTTGTCGCTTGGGTGGTCACCGAGCCAAAGTCGTTCGTCACCACGAGGGTGTAATTCCCGTTGTGCTGGGAACCGTTGAAGTCGGCAATGGTGATCGTGGAATTGGTTGCCCCCGCGATGGGCTGGCCGTCCTTGCGCCATTGGTAAGTGAGGAACTTCCCTTGGGCCTGCGAGGTCAAGCTAATCGTTTGCCCGCTGAAGAACAAGCCCGGGGCTTGTGGGGCTACGGTAATCTCGGGCTTCAGGTACTTGAGGATTTGTTCGTTGAGCTGGGCGGTGGTGATGGATGAGTTTTCCACGGTCTTCGCGGAATCAGCCATCTTAGCAGTCTCAGCCGACAAGGCATAAGGAACGGCGGTGATCCGCTGGTCGGGGGCGAGGTGCCTCAGGCCTTTGCCATCATTATTGTCGAAGGATACTTTGATATAAAGCTCATCGTGATCGGCGAACAAGGATGCGGGCAAGGGGTTCATCCCCTGACCGCCGAGCAGAACGACGTAGCGCCCGTTGGCCACGTTCACGGTGATGGCATCGTTGGCGGTTGCCCCGGTTCGCCAATGAACCGTTCCGTTCGCATCGTGAATGGCAAAAGCAAACTTGGCCTGTCCAAAATAGTTCACCCCGCCAATGGCAACCTTCCCGCTGAAAGGAACGGGTGGGGATGCCCAAACAAGGGCAGGCAGAAGGGTGAAGAAAAGGGGGAATAAAACGAAAAGCTTCTTCATGTTTTTCCCTTTATCGGACAATTCCGAGGGGGTGTCAAGGGTTGGGGCGGGCGTACGGGCTATGCGGTTCGCGTACGGGCTCACAGTGGATCGCCACGGGCATTTCTTAATGCCCTCGCGATGACAGGAGTGAAGGGGAGAAAAACCGCTTTGGAAACGCAGGTTAGAATTCGGCTTCTGTCCAGGGGATCAAACGGGCGGATTCCTTCTTGCGGTAGTCGGAAATTTCATCCGCGGAGATGCCTTCTCCCTTGTTGCCCCAGGCATTGCGGACGTAGGTGAGAATGTCGGCCAGTTGCTCGTCCTTCATGAAGCCGTGCGGAGGCATGATCGGAGGAACCCCGACCACCGGTTCGCCGTTCACCTTGATCGGACCCATCAGCCCATGGACCGCCACCCCGATTACCCGACGGGTATCGCCCAGTACCCAGTCGCTCTTGGCGAGGGCCGGGGCCATGTTGGCCAAGCCCTTCCCATCGGCCTGGTGACAAGCCCCGCAGGTCACCTTATACTGGTCGCGTCCCTTGCGGTAAGCACTGAGCAAATCCTTGTCCTTCTTCACCCAGTCGGCTTCCTTGTCCTTGTAGGTCCTGACCGCCCGGGACGGGTAGCCCTTCTCGCTCAAAAGGGAGGAATAGGAAACGAGGGTGGCGGGGGCCTCTCGCTTGGCAACCTCGGCAGCCAAGGGCTTGAACCCATCGGGAAAAAAGTCGACCACGCCCTTCGATTCCCCGGCCAGTCGCAAGCCGGTCATGGAAAGAAACCAGTCCTCGCTTTGAATGGCTCCGCGGACGGATTTCTCGTCCAGTTTGCCCAAGCCGGCAAGAGACCACAGGGCATGAACACGGCCGAAAGGAGAAGCTTTTTCGTCACCCGCCAGTTTCCTGACCGCAGGGACCAAGTCGGCCTTGCCGCCCTCCACGATTCTCTTCTGGGAGCGCAAGCGCCACCAGAGGTACGGATGAGACAAGCCCGTGACCAAATCCTTGGGTGGATCGACCTTTTTGTGATCCTCGGGAACAATCCGGTAGATGCGCCCCAGGCCGATGGGCTTGTCGAGCTTGCGCTCGGCCGACTGGTTGCGCAGATAGGAAGTCAGGAAACGCTTGTGCTGGATGACCCCGCGGTGAAAATCGACCACGTACAGGCAACCGTCGGGCCCCATCGATGCATTGACCGGGCGGAAGCGTTCGTCCGTGCTGGCAAGGAATTCGCGTTCTTTCCAGACCGGATCCGGGTAAAACTTGTGCAGATACTTGTCCGAGGCGGGAAAGGGTTTCTCGGGCAGAAAGGCACCCACCGTATTGGTTCCGGGAGACATCGAAAAAATCGTTCCTTCCCAGTCCTTGCCGTACGCCCCGTGGCTGTGCACGGCCAAGCCACTGATCGTGGTTACGCTGGCCACCCGTCCGTCCTCAAGAATTCGGCCGGGCTTGTAGTTGCGGTTGAGCGCGGTGTTGGGACGGATTCCGTAGACCCGGTTGGTGGGAGCCCGGACCGAACTTCCCTTGCTCGGCCATTGACGGTCGTAGGTTGCCCAGTCGACTTCGAACCATTGGCTGTTGGAATTGAAATAGAGACGTCCGTAGGCATCCGAGCCCATGCCCCATTGTCCTCTGCCCCGGGCGGGCATCTGTACGATCTTGCCGCGGCGCCAGGCTAGCTTGCGGCTGGATTTGGAATTGTACATCCAGTTGTCCAAGGCAAAGTGCAGGGCATTTTCCGCATGCTCGATATTACCATGTGCGGAAGTCGCGAAATCGATCAGTTTCTTCTTTTCGTCGCAGACCAGGTCACCGTCCTTGTCCTGGCAAAACCAAAGTGCTCCCGACTCAACCACTAGGACTCCACCATCCACGAAGGAAAGGCAGCGGACGTTGATCATGTCGTCCACGAATGCGGTGGACTTGTCCATCTTCCCATCCCCGTTGGTATCCTCCAGAACCATCACCCGGCTCTTGCGCTCTCTTTCGTTCGAACCCGCAAGATCAATCATGTAGGTACGAAGTTCCCCGACCCACATCCTGCCCTGATCGTCCCAGTCCACGAAGACGGGATCCTTGACCATGGGTTCGGATGCAACGAGCTCGACCTTGAAACCGGGCGCGACCTTGAATTTGGCGAGGGATTCCTTGGCCGAGAAGACGGGCACCGGATCGGGTGACCATTTTTTCCAGTTGAGCGAGGCCATGGGATCCTTTGTTTCCTTGGCATCTCCACGCTGGGCATGGGCAAAGAAAACGGCGAGCAAAAGGGCAATAAGACGGAATTTCATGAATATAAACTAGTGAGAATCAGTGAAAGAGCCAAGCCAAGAGAAGGTTTGGGCGGACGATTTCTCAGCGCCCGAGCGAGCGGGCATAGAGGATGATCGATTGGATCTGTTCCTCATTGAGCACGCCCTCGTAAATCGGCATGCCCGCTTCTCCGTTGACGGCGCCCTCGGCAACCTTGGCCGCGGGCTTGAGAATGGATTCCTTCAGGTAAGCCTCGTCAGCGATCACCGTTTCCCCAGTCAGAAGCTTGCGCTTCGATCCGAACAAGCCCAGCCAGCTCGGCCCGGTTCTCCCTTCGCGCGTACCGTCCACGGAATGACAACCGATACAACCCAACTGCCCGTAAAGCGCCTTGCCCTTTTCGAGGGTTGGTTCGGGCGGGCGCTTGGCAACAGTTGGCGAACCCACGATTTTCAAATCGACTTGGTCATTGGCAAAGCCTTCCTTGTTCAAGGCCAGTTTGCGCAAGAGATGGGCGGTCAGAAAGCTCTTGTTGCTCATCGGTGATCCGTCCCCGGCACGCAGGTCGTAAGCCACTTCCATTTGCATGACCTCGCGCATGTCGGGTATCCCGACAAAGACGGCCTTCTTGTCCTTGGACAGCTTGATCGAGGAAACGGGCAGGTCCTCGGTTCCGGGTGAACCGTCCAGTTTGTAATTTGCGGAACCGTACTTGGGGGTACGCTTGTAATTCCACCTGCGCACCGAATAGGAACCGGTTTGATTGGCCGTCTTGGGATCAAGCGCCCGGGCAAAGCGCAAAAGGATTCCACGCTTGCCAACCCGGAGATCGACCGGGGCGGGCAAAACTTTTTTAGGGTTGGGACGGACCCGTCCGAGGAAAGTTTTCCCTTTTGCCTTGGTCCCCCAGATGTTGAATCCGGTCAGGTAGAGCAGACCGTCGGCCGGGTTGACCGCGCCCTTGAGCAAGGGATCGTCCAGGGCGAGTGGCAAGGGAGTGACTCCGCCTTGGGAAACGAATTCGTCCGAATCCGGATGAACCTGAAAGAGCTTGGGCGGGTTGAAGGATACGAGAACCGGCTGATCCGCCAATGGGCCCATCTTGCTGTTTCTCATCCAGAGCATGGCCGCCGCCGATCCGCATTCCTGATGTGGGATCCAAGCAAGGGGAGGGCTGACCAGCCTGTCCTTGTCCGCATCCCCGTTCGGATGCCCATAAAAGGAGCCCTTCTTGACGAAGGTTATGGGGGTCGAGGGTACGAAATGTCCTTGCTGATCAGTGGCTGCAATCTGATCGGTAACGGGATCATAGCCCAAGTATGGCTGGCGAAAGCCCTGGGCCAAACGGGTGACTTTGCGGCCATCCGGAGAAATTCGCAAAATGGCTCCCGAGGAGCGACCGATGGTGCTCCCGGTTTGGCCGGGCTTGCAAACGAGGAAGCTCCCGTTCTTCATGACCTCAAGGGCGGAAGCGAATTCCCGGGTCTCGGCGGTCTGATCGATTTGCGAGCAAAAGAGTTCATGGTAGTCCGCCTCGCCATTGCCATCACGGTCATGAAGGCGCCAGAGCCCGTTCCGGTCGAAGACGAAGATTTCCTCATCCCTCAAGCGCAAGCCAAGCGGCTCGTGCAGACCGGATGCAAAGCGGGACCACTTCACTTCCTTTGAACCGGGGCGCAACCCCTCCCCCATCCAGACGTCCCCGTCAAAGGTGACCAGAGCCAATCGTCCGTCCTGGAAAAAATCAATGCCGGCGGCCCGGACCGCCCGAGCGTAGGGGTTTTCCAAAGGCAAGGGAATGCGTTCGAAATTGAGTGCGTCCTCTTCCTTCTTCTGATCAAGAGAAACGAGGACCGCGTCCTTCCACCGAAGGCCCTCGGTTCTTGATGATTTGCCCGGCTTTGCGGGGAGCGGATAAACGAGGGACACGATTTCCCTCTCTTGGGAGGCGGGGATCACGCAAACGGCACGGTCCTCAATCCTTTCGATTCTCCCATCTCCCTGACAGGAAAACTTCGGGGCATCCGGATCGGTTTGGGCGAGAGCGAAGTAGAGACTCTTTTCATGAGGCTCGATCTCGAGCCTGCGGATCAAGCCATCTTTCCCCAAGCGGATGCGTTCGCGAACCAAGGTCTTTCCAATCTCGTACTCAAGCTCGATGGGCGAGCGAAGCTTGATCCCCTTGAAGCGAGCGACCTTCGGATCAAGCCCCCCGCGTCCCAGCTCTTCCTTCGACGGATGCAACGGGCGGTGGTCCGTAAAATCAGGAGCGCCCGAACCCACGCCCGGATAGATCCCGTTTTGAAAAAGGATTTTCCCCTTGGGCTTGGGCAGGGCGCCCTGCCCGCCCCCGATCTTCTTCAATTCATAGGGATAACTGTTGACCGCCATGCCGGCGTTGTCGAACGGTATGTCTTTGGCCTTCCAGACAACCGCCACCCGGAGCAAGTCCAAGTCGTAGGCCAGGTAGTGCCCGTTGCCCAGTGGCAGAACGATCGCCCGGGGGGTCAGGTTATCCTTGATTCCTTCGTCCCGCGCATCGACCACGCAGGAGAAGAAGGGAAAGTCTTTCTCGATCCATTGGTTCCAGGGCGGGGGTTGCTTTTTATCCTTACCCATAGCGAACGCCATCGTGAAAACGAAGACAAGCGCGATCAGGGAAGGATGGATTCTCATCCGAGGTACAAATCTCTTCCTTTCGCGAGGTTTGCGATCTTGCGGTCGGCAATGGAACGCTTGAGCATCCAGAATCCGCAATCCGGATGAACGAACTTCACACGGCCAGCCCCAAGGGCGCTTTCCGCTTCCTCGATCGACTTGGCGATCTCTTCGGGGGTCTCGACGTGATTGACCTTGATGTCGACCACGCCCAGACCGATCCCGATCTCCGGACGTATTTCCTTCAGTGCCTCGAGGTCATCCTTCGGGCGGTGAGCAAGTTCGAGAACGAGGTGATCGGTATGCAAGGCGTTGAGAAACTCGAGCAACGGTTTCCATTTTCCGGCCTGAATGGTCTGTCCGCCATAGTTGCCAAAGCAAAAATGAACCCCGGTCGGGCCGTCGAAAGCATCGAGCACGCGGTTCATGGCCTCGGCGGCCAAGGGCCCGTGTTCCGGACTGCCCGGGATGTTGGCCTCGTCCACCTGCAAGCATGAACAGGGAAGTCCTTTGACTTGTTCGGCCAGAACGTCCGCGATTGCCATGGTCAAGGATTCGAAATCATCGTAATGGGTATCCAACAGGGTACGGGCGAGCATATAAGGGCTCGTGACCGTGAACTTGAAAGCCCCTCCGGCAACTCCCCCGGCCCGGGCGCAATCCTCAATCAAGTTGAGGCCTCCTCCATGAAGGCCCTCCCGGACAACTGCGGCGGGTTTTGAGCGAAAGCCCATTTCCTGCTTGGCCCGGAAGGCCTCGGTGTCGGCCCGTCCGATGGTGGAATCACAACCCCCCATGGGCCCGACGAAATACTCGATCATTCCATTGGTATCGGGGTGGTTGACGTCGAAGCGGTAGAGTTCGCCATCGGTTGGCAAATCGATCCCCGACTGGCGCTGGGTATCGAAGATCACCCGGGTGGCATCGATGACCGCCTGCTCGGACGGCAAGGCGCTCAACCAGTCGGGCACGGGGTAGGATCCGACGGTGGTGGTTAGAATTTTTGGTTCGGTTGGTATGGGACTTGGGTTCATGGCGTTTCCTTGATCTAGGTTGAAGGTTGGCGAAATTTCAAATCACAAATCGATCCACTTGCGTTCTTCCCATGATTGGATGCCTACCTCGGCCAACTCGACCCCTTTGGCTCCCGAGCGCAGATCATAGGAAAACGGCTCGTCGAGCGCGACGTGTCGCAGGAAGAGTTCCCACTGGATTTTGAAGGCATTGTCATAGGTGGTCGCGTCCGGCACTTCGGACCAGCCCTCGTAAAAATCGATCGGTTGTTCGATATCCGGATTCCAGACCGGCTTGGGCGTGACTCCGAGTCCTTGCGTTTGGCAACCGCGCAAGTTCACCACGGCCGAGCCTTTGGTTCCGTCCACCTGCATGACAAAGAGGTCGTCCCGACGCACGCGCACCGTCCAGGAACTGTTGAAGTGGCAAAGGATGCCATTTTCCAATTCCATGGTCGCGTAACAGGAATCGTCCGCCGTGCACTTGTAGGGATTTCCCTGCTCGTCGATCCGTTCCCCGAGGTGAGTGGCACCCCGGCAGGATATGCTCTTGATCGGGCCGAACACGTTGTCCACGAGGTAGCGCCAATGACAGAGCATGTCTATGATGATGCCCCCGCCATCTTCCTTTCGGTAGTTCCAGCTCGGGCGCTGAGCAGGTTGGTCCTCGTCATGCCCGGTGAATACCCAGTATCCGAACTCTCCGCGGACGGAAAGGATCTCACCGAAGAAGCCTTGCTTGATCAAGGTCTTGAGCTTTCGGATGCCGGGCAACCAGAGCTTGTCCTGGACCGCGCCGTTTTTGACTCCCGCGTCTTCGCAAAGTTTTGCCAATCGAAGGGCTTCGTCGGTCGTGACCGCGGTTGGCTTCTCGCAATAGATCGCTTTGCCTGCCTTGGCCGCCATCTCCACGAACCGGGAGCGATGAAGGGTGGAACTGGCATCGAAAAAGATCTGATTATTGGGGTCGGACAAGGCCTCGTCCAGGTTGGTGGTCCAGCGCTCGACCCCGGTCCGATCGGACAAGGCACTGAGCTTGTTCTCGTTCCTTCCGGTTAGGATCGGATCGACCGTGATGATCTCGTCAGGGGAGACTTGGACGCCCCCTTGGTCACGGATGGCGCAAATGGAACGGATCAGGTGCTGATTGGTTCCCATGCGTCCGGTGACGCCGTTCATAATGATTCCCAGTTTATGCTCTTTCATAATTGATTAGGTATGGTTCAAATAGGCTTGCTTGATGGCTTCTAAAAATTCCTGAGTGGGCTTTTCCCACCAACGGTTGGAGAAGACCTCGACTTCGATCATTCCGTCAAAACCCACGCCCTCCACCATTGCGCGGATTCCACGCAGGTCGATGCAACCCTCCCCCATCAGCCCGCGGTCATTGAGCAAGTCGGTGGTCGGGGTCATCCAGTCGCAAACGTGATAGGCGAACAAACGATCGGCTTGAGCCGTTCGTTTGGTTTGTTCCTCCAGGTCGGGATCCCACCAGAGGTGATAGACGTCGTAGGCAACGCCCACCAGGGGATGATTCAATTCGTCGCACACGTCATTGGCGGAGGCCAAGGAGTTGATCGCAGACCGGTCGTCCGCATACATCGGATGAAGGGGTTCGATGGCCAACTTGACCCCGAGCGACTCCGCGAGGGGCAAGGTGGCTGCGATTCCATCGGTGATCTGCTTGCGCGACTCGACGAGGGATTGTCCGGGAACGGCACCACATACCAAAACTACCAAGGGTGCTCCCAAGGCGGCGGCATCCTCGATGGCCCGTTTGTTGTCCTCGATCGCCTCGGTACGCGTCTTTTCCTCCACCGCTGGATAAAACCCGCCCCGGCACAGGGATACGACCTTCAGGCCCGCGGCCCGGATTCGATCACCCGCCTCGACCGGATCTCGGCCTTCCAGCCATTGCCTCCAGACGGTAATCCCGGAAACCCCGGCCTCGGCGTAGCGCTCGACCGCTTCCTCCAGTTCCCACCCCTTGGTGGTGATGGTATGAACGCAGAGTCGCGAAAGATCAGTGAGAGGATCGGCACTCATGATGGAAAAGAATAAAAGGGAATTTCCATGCGCTTGGCCATGCGCATCGGGCGGACCAAGGCTTCCCGCATGCGGGCCTGTTCGTCCCCGGGGCGCAGGTCGGGACAGCCAGGGTGGATTTGGGCCGAGTCGATGACCCCAAGCATCTTGAGAATTTCCGCCGTGCTGTGCTTGTATCCGGCGGCACTTCCCTTGTCATCAAGCCGGAAGACCGAGTCCTCGAGCGATTGGAAGGCTTCGAACAACTTGTAGACCCGGGAATCGAAATCATCTTTGCGCCAGTACTTCTTGGCGGCGCAAATCAAAGGGCAGGCGGAAACTCCGGCCCCGATCAGCAGAGGCAGACCCATGCGGATGGCCGAGCCAATCCCGAAATCGTCCCCGCTGTGTGGAACGAAGTCCAATTCGAGGTCGCGACACATGGATGCCCAATACAAGAAGTGCGGTTCGTCCAAGGTGGAAATTTTTCCGCCCACGAATTTATCATGCCCGGCCAACTGGTGAAGCAACCAGGGCTCGAAGGGGGTGGCCCAGGGAACGAAGGCGGGTTCAAGGGCATGAACCAATGCGGGAACCTCGATCTTTTCGGCAATCTCGAAATAAGCATCCCGCCTTTTTTCGGGATCGAGGGCATTGAGAGCTTGCGAGGTCATGATCATCACCTCGCAAGGCCCGTGAGCTTGGGCAATATCGAGATGGGGATGATAACAGGATGCCCGGAAGTCAGTTGGCGATGCTCCAACCGCTGTCACCCCGCTGATGAAGGACGCTTGCGGATAGACAGAACGGAAGCGACGAATCACTTCTTCGTAGAGTTCGTTCGAGAGATTGAACACGTATCCGGTGTCGGCATTGAGAACGAAAACGATTTCCACCCCAAAGGCATCGGCGCACATGGTCATCCATTGGAGCATCCTCTCGAAGCTTTCCCAATCCGGTTGACCGTCCTTGAAGGGCAGCAAGGCGGCTACGCACAGCCGTGGACTGGAAACGGCGTCGACCAGTTCCTCTTCGCGGGCTTCGCACCAGGTGGTTTCGCTCCACGGAGTGGTTGGCTCAAGTTCGGAAGAATCGGAAATCATGCCGTCATTATATCCGACTTTTTTCATAAGCGTTAGGACAAGACTGGACAAACTAGCATTTTTGAGACATTTTTTTTGTCAAGCCCGCCTTGGATGCAAAAACAGAAACTACAACCCATATTCCTGGAGAACCTGAGCTTGTCTTTCGCAGGGTTCAAAATCGGGAGATTCGCTTACCACAAGCATTCCGATCAAAGTGACAAAGTCACTCCGCACAAGCATACTCATTCCCAATTCCTGCTTTACCTGAGGGGTCGGGGCATCCAGACCACGGGCTCGGGCAAACAACCGGTCATGCGGGGCTCCTTCCTATACTTCCCCCCTCAAACCCTCCATGGATTCATCAAGTCCATGGAATCGCCTCCCCTCTCCCTCGTCTTCGATTTCAAGGAGAAGAAACCGCTCGGCCAGAAACCCCTTTTCAAGAACCTGCCTCCGGCCATTCTTTCCGGAATCGAACGAACCCTTCATCGAACGATCCATTCCGCGGATTTGGATCATGCCCAGTCACCCAGGATTGCAGCGGAGATCCTCTCTCTTTTTGCAGTCCTCCACGATAGTCTCCGGCAAGGGAACGAATCGAATTCGAGAATTCATCCGGTCACCTCCAAAGTTCGCCGGGTCCTTTCGGATTTGCCCAAGACAATCGGCTCGCCCCGTGAACTGGCGAGACTGATCGGGGAAGACCTGAGTTCCCTGAATCGCAAGATTCGCAACGAATCGGGATTGAACTTGGGAACCTTGCTGGGCGAACGAAGATTGGAACTTTCCTACGCCGGGCTCCAAGCGAAGCAGCTTCCAATATCCCAAATCGCATGGGATGCGGGTTTTCAAGACCCCAACTACTTTAGCCGCTGGTTCAAAAAGAAGGTCGGACAAACCCCCAAGCAGTGGCAGGCAGGGGCGACGGCTCCCTAGCCTTGCCCAGTCTCTTTACTCACCGTGCTTGTCCGCCTTCTTGGCATCGCCAAGAAACTTCTTGTTTCTGGATTGCAGGAAACCGATGAGATTACGCAAGTCATTCGGAGACAAGGTTAGCCCTAGGGGAGGCATGGCGGAAACGGGGGGCGAGATACTCTTCACTTGATCCTCCCGTACGGCTGTTTTCTTTCCGTCCGGGGCAATGACCGTGACAATGCCGTCCTTCTTCTCGGCTATGCGACCGACCAAGGAGGTCCCTTTCAGGAGGGTTACGTTCGAAAGCCCGTAACCGGGAGTAATTTCCACACTCGGGTTGACCAGTGATTCCAAAAGCTTGGGTGGTTGGAGGCGTTCGCCGACCAAGGACAGTTCAGGGCCCTGTATCCCCCCTTCGTCACCAATCTTGTGACATTGCAGACAGGCGCCTTGGTTGCGGAAAACTTTTTCCCCTTCCGTGGGATCACCTCCCACCAGACTCAAGGCATGAATGCGCCCGGGATCTCCTGCGGCGTAGGTGGCGGCAACTTGCTTCGACGAGGCTTCATCCGACCCGGACAGGGCAAGGTATAGGTCAAGCCAAAGCTCGGGTCTGACCTCCAATTCACGATTCCGCCAAAGATCGATGACCTTGGCCGAATCCTGACCAACCAAGCTCTTCAGGATGGCCCGGGCCACCGGAAAGCTGTCTTCCTTGAGCGCCTTGAGGGAAAGGGCGGAAGACGGGTCAAGGCCACGATCCAAAAGATGCCCGAATGAGGCGGCTCTCAACAATTCGTTCTCATCTTTTGAGAGTTTGAGCAAAAGCAGATCGTCCTCTTTCTCCCCGCGGGCAACCAATCCCTTCAAGTTGGCGACCCGAACTTCGGGATCAAGCTTCTTGTCGGAAACTTGCTTGCGCAAGATTCCGAGGTCCAGGGAAAGACCCGCCTTCTGGGCAAAACTCGAAAGCAAGGAAGCGAGCTTGGGATCCTTCTCCTTTTCCAGAAGAGACTTCAGGTCATCCCCTATTTTGCTCACCACCTCGGACAGTCCCACCAAGCTGGCGGGAGACGGGCGATAGTGACCGAGGACGGGATCGGTATCCAAAGGAACAGACCAACGCATCAGGGCTTTCAGGGCGAAGATTCTGGTTTCCTTGTCAAGGGTGGCGTCGGAAACGAATTCACCCAGTCGAACCGCTGACTCAATGCTTCCGATCCTGAAGCATGCTCCGACCAACCTGGCCTGATGATAAAAGGGCAAACCCTTTGGATCGACGGCAAGTAAAGTTTGGCCCGCCGGGCCGTCCATGGCCGCAGTATCGTAAATGGCAAGGATCGCTTCCTTGCGCACAGCTTCGTTTTCGTCATCAAGGAACTGAGCCAACTCCGGACTCGCCCGACGCCGAAGAAGCAAAACGCATAGAAGTCGTTGCTCGACTTCCTCGGATTTGGCAAAGGCGGAGAGTTGGGCATCCCCGGCCACCCGGTCCAGGGCGGAGAGCAAAGAATGCCGGATCGTTACCTCAAAGTCGCTCCCTTGGTTTCTTTTGGCCACGGCAAACAGGGCATTGACTGCCCCCTCATCCCCCTTGGGGGAAACTCGGCCAAGTGCGATCGCGGAGAGGGAGACCACCCGGGACGAAGAGTCTTCCAACAATTTCAACAGGTCGCTTTGGCCTTCGGTGACCATGGAGTCCCCGACAACCCGGGCCGCATTTGCCCGGACCTCCGGTTCTTTGGCCGACAAGGCGTCGACAATTGCATCCACGGAAGCTTTCGTCCCCTGACGGTAGAGCTGACCCAATCCCCAAAGCGCGTGCAAGGCGGCGTATTCGGATTTTGCGCCATCTCTGAGAATCTCGGTGAAAAAGGGAACGGCCTCAACTCCTTTTCCCACCATGGCAAACTGACTGGCCTGCCGGACCCGCTGATCAGGATGATCAAGAAGGAAGGCAAGCTCAGGGAGAGAACGGTGGGCAAAGCCCTTTTGGAACATACGGGCGGTTTCCGCACCGACCTCCTTCAACTTGGGATCCGTGGGACGGAGAACTTGGATGGATCCGTTCTTGTTGACCGACCAACCGCCCCCGTAATCCGCGAAGTAAAGATTTCCGTCAAAGCCATGCTCGACGTCGGCCACCGCCACCCCCTCCATGAATGCGCTGGTTTTATCGACCTTGAAACCGGAGCCATCCGGAGAAAGGGCAATTTGAATGACGTTGGAAACGTTGGCCGCTCCCCGGTAATTGGTCATCAGAAAGGTATCCCGCAAATCCTCGGTTACGCTCATGCCGCTCAACCAAGTCACCCCGGAAGGTCCGTTGCCTACGTGAGCGACGGGAGGATAAACCCATTGCGGTTGATCTTTGACGTAGGTCTCGAACATTTTTTGGCCGACCCAAACGGACTTGGACAAATGAAAATCTCCCCAATCCAAGGCGTTGGCATAGTGATGGGGTGACTGGTGGGACATATCCCACCCCGAATCGGAATTGTCCAAAACGTAAACGACCCGGGCTTTGTCCCCGATGTCTCCGGTGTTGTCGAAGGTAAAGAGGTTGCCGTGGTTGTCGAAGGCAAGTTCTTGCGGGTTTCGCAACCCATGGGCATACACCTCGAAATTCGATCCGTTGGAGTCACAGCGGAAGACGGCACCCCGACCGGACGCCTCGTGCACTTTGCCGTTCTCGTCCAGGACGTGAAACCCCCGGTCACCAATGCTGAAATAGAGGCGTCCGTCAAGCCCGCGCGTGATTCCGTGCAGATCATGACCGATGAAAGACACCCTGACCCCGAAACCATTCACGATTTTGTCGTTTGTATCCGCGACCCCGTCGTCATCAGGATCGGTCAACTTACGCAAAGCGGGTATGCAGGTAAAATAAGTGGCGTTTCTTTCCGCAAGAATGGAAAACCCGATCCCATCCAAAGGCTCCTTGAAAGCATCCGAAAAAAGAGTCCTGAAATCAGCGACTCCATTGCCATCCCTATCCTCCAGGCGGATCAGCCTATCCGGGGTTTGCGTGTACCAGGCCCGGTCGCGTTTGCCCGCATGCTTGTCATACATGGCCAGGCGGTCCTCAATCGTACGGGCCTGAAAATCATCCCGGATCATTTCCCTCGCCCGTCGGAGATCGGGAACGCCAAACCAGAACCGGTTGGCCTCGGCTACGAAAATTCTTCCCTGCGGATCCATGTCCAAACTTGCCGGGTTCTCGACGTGAGGATAGCCAACCCAAGTATGCCCGACGTACCCACTGTGGTTGACCTTGCCACGAAAAGGAGACGGCTTGTTGGGCAATGCGGGCATTTTCTCCTCGGGCACTTCCAAAGGAGCGGCAGACAAAGCTGAAGAAATAAGAATTGAGGTAAGTAATTCCTTGAACATTGAGAAAATGAATTGAATTGTAATCCTAGTCCTTCAAGGTAGGGAGGACAAGCAAGTCTTTTCCGTTTCCGAGCAATAAGCTTGATATCTTTCAACCCACCCTAGCCCCCAAATCATCACATGGAATCCAAGATAACGTTCATCCTCACTTTACTAGCCCTCTCGGCTTCCGCTCAGGAACAGCCCGTAAGAACGACGGTCGACCAAGGCAGGGTTTCCGTTTTCACCGATTCGGGCAAAAGTCCGGAGATAAGCAATTTCAAGGCTTTGCTCTCGTACGAGGCGGTGGAAAAAGTGGAACTCCGGTTTTCCAGCGGGCAGGTCATCAGGTTGCCCGAGGGAGCCCATACCCTTTCCGTAATTTGCGAAAACCCCGAGGGAGGGGATTTTTCGGTCAAAGCTCTTCTGGATAACGTTCCGCAAAAGATTCTTTCCATCGATTCGGAAACTCCCCAAAACTCCATCAAGCCAAAACTGGACAAGGATTTTACGATCTGGACGAAATTCCAAACAACGGACGGGGGAACGATCTTCGCCCATTGCGCCCCACGCGGCCTATGGTCGTCCGGGGCAAAAGCCCTGCTCGTACGCGGACAAAGGCTCGTTTACGATATCGGATGGCTTGGGGCAATCGAGGGTGGACGGGGGGTAAACGACGGGAAGGAAAAGACCGTTCTGGTTCGCTCGAGGGACAAGAAAGTGGATCTTTACCTGAATGGCAAACTCGTTGGCTCACGCAAGAACTTTTCCAAAGCGGACCCGTCAGGCCATGTCTTTAAGATCGCCAAAGGGGCGGACGACTTCGCCACCCCCCTCAAGGACGGAAACGTCCGCGACCTCAAGTACTGGGCCAGCGCCCTCCCCGACTTGGTTTTCTCCGATATCGTTTCGGGCAAGCTGCCGGCATCCGAGTTCCCACCGAGCGACTATTCGATGAGATCCGGAAAAACAGTCAACGGAATAGCGGGCAAGGGGTTCGCAGGCAGTGCAGTTACCCTCCAGATTTCCGATCCCGATAAGATCAAGGTCAAGGAGGCCTGGATTCAGGATCTGGGCAAGGCCGATCATGCCAAGGAAATCACGAACCTCGACCACTTCGCCCTGGAGCGGGGAAAGAAATTGTACGAGAGCCTCTGCATTACTTGCCATGGAACCCCGCAGAAGGAGGGTTCTCTTCCGACTGCCCTTAAATTCCACGCCGGCGAGTTCAAGAACGGATCCGACCCATGGAGCATGTTCCGGACTTTGGACAAGGGATTCGGGCAAATGATCCCCCAACCCCAATATTCGATCAAGGACAAGTACGCCTTGATTCACTTCATCCGGGAAAGCCTCGTTAAGAAGAACAACCCCAAGCAATACTTCGAGGTCAGCGAGGAGTATCTCGCTTTGCTTCCGCCCAAACTCTCGAGCTTCAAGGAATCCGTCATCGCGCTACCCGCCTCAGGCTCGAAGCCCTACGAGAAGATGGATTTCGGCCCGACCCTCTTCTGGACCTATCAAGTGAACAAAGGTAGATCTCCCTCTGATTGGAACATCGCCCAGAAGGGCATTGCCGTCCGTCTCGACAAGGGCCCGGGAGGCATTTCCAAGGGAAAATCATGGATCCTTTACGACGAGGACACCATGCGGGTAGCCGCCGCTTACGAGGGGGAATTCGTGGACTGGAGAGGCATCGCATTCGACGGATCGCATGGCACGCACACCTCGATCAAGGGGGAAGCCATCGTCATCTCTGCCGATCAACCGGCTTGGCAAAACCCAAAGACCAAGGATTGGGAAGACCAGAGGATAATCGGACGGGACGGGAGAAGATTCGGACCCTTGCCCCGCTCCTGGGTTCAGTATCTCGGTCTCTTTCAGCACGCCGACCAAACCGTGGTGCATTACCGCGTGGGTGATCGTGAAATCCACGAACTGCCCGGGCGCATCGAATACGGAAAGGCATCCATCACGACCCGGACGCTCCGGATCGGTCCGGGCAAAGACGATCTACTCACGCGCCTCGCTCCCGAAACAAGCAAGGCAAGCTTCCACCTAAAGGGAAGCAAACTGGCATCGATCATCCAAGAGGATGGGTTTACCTGTCTGAAAATCAAAGCATCCGAGGAATCGCAACTTCTTGTCTTGGGATTGTCCCTGGCCGACCCGGCAACCGTCGCCAGTCTGCTGCCTGATCCGGTCGACCCCCTCACGCTGACCAAGGGAGGCCCCTCTCGTTTTGGCCAACAGGTCATCACAACCGAAGGTAAAAAGGGAAACGAGGACGATCCCTTTGCCGTCGACGTGTTGACCGTGCCAAACAAGGAACAAAACCCTTGGGATTCCTGGATGAGGCTCGGCGGGTTTGACTTTTTCCCGGACAACCCGGACCGGGCGGCCGTCTGCACCTGGATGGGAGACGTCTGGCTGGTGGACGGGGTTTCCGGAGACCTCGAGGAACTGAAGTGGAGAAGAATCTGTTCCGGACTTTTCCAACCGTTGGGACTGAAAATCATAGATGGCGTCATCCACGTGACCTGCCGGGACCAGATTGCCCGCCTTCATGACCTGAACGGGGATCTTGAGACCGACTGGATCGAATGTTTCAACAACGACCACCAAGTCACCGAGCATTTTCACGAATTCGCGATGGGACTCCAAGTCGACGGCGCCGGCAACCTCTACTACGCAAAATCCGCCCGCCATGCCAGGGAAGCCCTCGTCCCCCACCACGGAACGCTCCTGCGAGTCTCCCCCGACGGGGAAAAGACGGATATCGTGGCCAACGGATTCCGGGCCGCCAACGGGGTCTGCCTGAATCCGGACGGGACTTGGATCGTGACCGATCAGGAGGGGCATTGGAATCCTAAGAACCGGATCAATTACGTCAAGGAAGGCGGGTTTTATGGGAACATGATGGGCTATCACGACGTCGAGGACACTTCGGACAGCGCCATGCAACAGCCCCTGGCCTGGATCACCAATGCCTTTGACCGCTCACCGGCGGAGCTCCTCTGGGTACCCAAGGACGGGAATTGGGGAGAACTAAACGGGAGGTTGCTCAACCTAAGCTACGGATACGGAATGGCCTACCTCGTCCCTCATGAAGTCATCGATGGCCAAGCCCAGGGCGGACTTTGCGCCTTTCCGATCGACCGGTTGCCCTCGGGTATTCACCGCGGACGCTTTCACCCCAAGACCCAGGACCTGTTCGCGGCCGGGATGTTCGCCTGGGCGGGCAGCCAGCGCGGAGACGGCGGGCTTTACCGCATACGCAAAACGGAAAACCCCGCCTATATGCCCACCCAATTGGAAGCGAGAAAGAAAAAGATTCGAATCCGGTTCAGTGACAAGCTCCCCGAGAAAGGAACCTTCCAAGTGAGTTCATGGAGCCTCAAGCGTACCAGAAGCTACGGATCCAAGCATTACGACACGAAGAAACTCGAGGTTGCCGGTTACGCAATCAAGAATGATTGGCTGGAACTCAACGTCCCTGAGCTTGCCCCGACTTGGTGCATGGAAATCAATTGCGAATTCGAAAACGGGGTCAAGCGGGTCATCCATAACAGCATCCATCAGGTGACTGATGAGAAACCCGCCTTGCCCTGATCATCCCTGTGCTTATGAACCTCGGAAAACCAGCCATCATCCCTCCCTTGGATCCGGACTTTGTTCCGGCCTCCCTATGGATTCGCGATTTCAACTCCCTTGTCGACCAATCGGGGGAAGGAGTACCCTTCCGGATCGCCTTGCAGCAACCAAACGGCGCAACGGTCGTCAAATCCGGAAAACTTCTTCCCGAAACCCACCCGCAAGCCGAGCTTAACCATTTGCGCATCGAACGCCTGCTCAAGTTCATGCTCTGGTCATGCGGAGGAAGTCGCTGGTTCTGGGACGGCCCACAAGAAGTCGGGGAATTCCTCGACGAACGCTTTGCCGGTCACCCCTGCGGAAAATTCGATAGCGACTTCATGGCCAAGGTCTACCAGGAACCCTTTTGCAGACAAACCGGCAACGAAGTTCCCGAACCCCGCGGATTGGCCTCTCCCCTCGGACGCAACCTGGAGGGCTGCCGGATCGGATTCGACCTCGGAGGAAGCGACCGCAAGGTAGCCGCGGTCATCGACGGGGAAGTCACCTTCAGTGAGGAAACCCCTTGGGATCCCTATCACCAGACCGATCCGGAATACCACAAGGCGGGGATCATGGACTCCATCGAAAAAGCAAAGGCTCACCTCCCGAGGCTCGACGCCATCGGGGGAAGTTCGGCCGGGGTGTTCGTGGATGACCGGCCACGGGTAGCCTCCCTGTTCCGGGGGATTTCCGATTCCGATTTCACGGAAATAATCAGTCCCATGTTCATCGACGTCGGAAAGGAGTTGGGCGTCCCCCTTTCCATCATCAACGACGGGGAGGTCACGGCTCTTGCCGCCAGCATGAGCCTGGATGAAAATGCCGTCCTGGGCATAGCCATGGGAACCAGCGAAGCGACTGGATACGTCGACACCCAAGGCCGGGTAACCAGCTGGTTGAGCGAGCTTGCCTTCGCTCCGATCGATTACTCGTCCAATGCCCCGGCAGACGAATGGAGCGGGGACGTCGGTTGTGGGGTCCAGTACTTTTCCCAGCAAGCGGTCGGACGGTTGATTCCCAAGACTAGCCTGTCGATCGACTCAAACCTCGGCTTGCCCGAGAAACTCGAGCGCGTCCAGGAATTCATGGCCGAAGGAAACGGGGAAGCCGCATCCATCTACCGGACAATCGGAACCTACCTCGGCTACGGAGTCGCTCATTATGCCTCTTTTTATACTCTCTCCCATGCCTTGATCCTCGGACGGGTAACCTCGGGCGAGGGAGGAACGATCATCCTGGAAGAAGCCAAAAAAGTACTTGCTTCGGAATTCCCCGACTTGAACGAAGCGATCACCTTTCACCAACCCGACGAAAAGAACAAGAGGCATGGCCAGGCGATTGCCGCAGCCAGCCTTCCCTCCATCGACTGACCACCTTTCAAATGAGCCAGAACCCATACCTCGAATATGCCCAAAGTTTCAGACGACTGCACGCGCAAGGGCGAAGCCTGCCCTTCGGCGGCATGCCCAAGCCCGAAAAAACGGAACTGGCAAAAGATGCCCCCGTGGCTCTCATTCTTTCTCCCCATCCGGACGACGAGTGCGTGATCGGTGGTCTGGCCCTGCGGTTAATGAGAGAGAGCGGAGTCCGGATCGTAAACGTCGCCATGACCCTCGGGAGCAACCGGGATCGTCAACCCGAGCGTTTGGACGAACTGCGCGGAGCCTGCGACTGGATCGGATTCGAGCTCCAGGAAACCATTCCCGGGGGGTTGGAGCAGGTCACCCCCGAATCGAGGGAAAAGGATCCCGAGCATTGGAAAAAGTCCGTGGGCAGACTGGTCGAAATCATTGATCAGTGGGCTCCTCAGGCAATCTTCTTTCCCCATGTCGCAGATTGGAACGACACCCATATCGGCGTGCACCTTCTCACCGTGGATGCTCTGCGTCAACGGCCACAATTGAATACCCTTCTGATCGAGACGGAATACTGGGGACAAATGCCCAGCCCCAACTTGATGGTCGAGAATTCACCCGAGGAAGTGGGGGATCTCCTGGGTGCCCTCTCCCACCATGAAGGCGAATTGAAGCGCAATGCCTTTCACCTCGGACTTCCCGCCTGGATGCAGGACAACGTCAGGCTAGGAGCCGAAGTCGTGGGCGGACAAGGCGGTGAGGCGCCTGATTTCGCATTCGCCACCCTCTACCGGGTAAGCCGGTGGACAAACGGGCAAGCCATTGCGGCATGGGAAGGTGGCAAGATGCTACCGAGCGGAAGAGACAGTCAAGGAGTGCTCTTCTCCCCGAAGGCCTAGGCCCTCGCTTCAAGGCTTGCCCTGCACGGGCAGAAACTGGACGGAGTCAACGATTACGTATTTTCCATCGGTCCCCGTGGTGCCGATGGTGACGGATCCGGCCCGGCCCTTCTCGAAACGGTATACGCCCAAGGATCGGAAGAGCTTTTCGATCGGAGCATGCTCGCCCTCGTTCACCTTGACCGTGGTTTCCCCATCGGCATGACGAATGGTGACCGGAACACCATTGGCCCTGCGGACATTTGAATTGTGGGACATGCGCACCTCGTAGTTTCCGCCCTTGGGCAGGTCCGGGGCAAAGGTCGCTGACTTCTTGCCCTTGGCCTCCTTCATGTCATGAAGGTAGCTCTTGCCCACGAAGGGAGGCGTATGCACGGAATGCTTCCATTGCCCGACCAACTTCGCATCCACATCGTCCACCACGATCCCGGGCAAAGCGTTGGGATCGGGCTTGATGAAACGGATCATCCCGGGCTTGTCCACCTGGTTGGGCTTGGGCAAGGACGGGCTCTTCCGTTCCTCGACTGCGCCAATAACCCCAAGACACAGGACGGGTACAACCCGGAGCCCAAAACGGGCGGCCCGGAAGCAGAGCGTCATCACTTCTTTCTCTTGTGACCGAAGAGCCACTTGAAGAACTCGGGTTGGCCATAGGGAACCCGCCCGGCGTCGTGCCCCTTGTCTTCAAAGACGATGAGTTCGGCCTGCTTGCCACCGGCCTTCCTGATCGCCTTCATGATCATGTCTCCACGGTCAGCGGGCACCACCCGATCCTTCCCGCCGTAGTAGGCCCGCATGGGAAGCTTGGCCAGGTTGCGACCCCAAAGGTCGAGGTCCTTGGTCACGTCCTTGGGGCCAAGGGGACCGATCCCTCCGACCATCGGAGCAATAGCGGCAAAATGTTGCGGGCGGTATCCCGCCCACATGAAGGTCCCGTATCCACCCATGCTGTTCCCGGTCAGGTAGACCCGGTCAGGATCGACGGGCAGGGTCTCAAGAAGATGAGCGAGCAGAAGGTCGAGGTCGGGGACCTGCCAACCGCCCTTCCCTTTCTCCCGCTTGGGGCTTCCGGTTGCCTGAGGGGCAACGATCAGGGTCTCGATCGATGCCTTCCGTAATGGACCGAGCAAGGGGCCGACCTGCCTTCTGGGTTTCCCGATGTCCAAGCCCACCCCTCCGGCACCATGCAGGTAAATGAGGAGAGGGAGCTTGCCCTTGAACCCGGCCTTGGGTTCTCCATGGACACAATACTCGGGGTTGAGGGAAATCGTTTTCTTGGCCTTCGCCTCAGGCAGGCGTTGAATCTTGATCCCGTCGTTGGGCGTGCCCCGCTGAGCGGAGGCGGACGTTGACAGCACCATGACCGCAAGGGCCAGGGCTTTGATTGGAAACGGATTCATCTGCATGACTCCATGGTTTGTTATTGCCGACGGAATGGCAACGCCTTGTTTATTCCTTTTCTTCTACGGTTTTGAGAACTCCGTCGATAGCTTCGGTTATTTTCTTCAAGGCGTCCTTATCCAAATCGGGCCACCTTCTCGTCAATTGAATATCCCGTACCCACCGTGTGATTAAAGTAGGAAAAGACTAGGGAATCACGCGCAGGGTGAAGTAAGTCCTGAGGCCTGTCTTCGTTGGCGCATCGCCGAATAGCCCGGCAATGTTTTCGACACGGATGTGGTAGATGCGATCCAGCCAACTATCGCCCTCTCCAAAATCCTTGAGCACCACTAGGGCGGACTTGTCTTTCGGGCGGAGCT
>JABGWD010000297.1 GCA_018645725.1 Opitutia bacterium | reverse complement strand
GAAACCCTCGTACAAGCTCGGATAGGTCACGAAATCCGCATGCAAATAAAGATCCCACAGAGTATAAACTTTTCTTCCCTCCGAGTCCCGATGACGCACCTCGCCAACCCGGTCGGCTACCACCCGCATGTCAACCTCCTCTTCCTTGGCCAACTGCTCGAGCATACCGAGATATTCATAACCCTCGTCCCCTGCCTCGTGAGAGATAACGAGCTTGCAACGGGGATCCTTGAGCAGACTGACCAACTTGATCGCCTGCTCTATCCCCTTCCGGGGAACGACGCGAGTGGGTTGAAGAATAAAGAAATCATCTTCGGCAAGACCGAGTTCCTTGCGCACGTCCGAGGCATATTCGTCAGCGGGATCCGGCGGGTTGTCGAAATCAAACACGTTTGGGATCACAAGCGAGGAGATCCCCTTGCGCAAGGCAAGCTGCTCCTGAGCCTCCTGGTTGATCACGACGTCCCTCATATTGGAAAGTTTCGGGGGGAAACTCATATCCAGATACTCGGGAACGGAATTGACCGAAAAACGGGTCCTCTCCCAAAAAAAATCATGGTGATGGGCGATGGCAGGCATTCTCGTTTCGGAAAGAAACTCAGTCAGGGCAATTCCGAGCGGAATATGCATTGGAATCGCAAGACAATTCTGTGGGATCAGAACGTCGATGTCGAATTTATCGACAAAGTGATAAATCGTACCTTTCAAATAATCGGCCAGGGCCCGTATTCGCTCGGTTACGAAACGGTCCCTCTGATCCATTCCCCATATCCGTTCATTGATCCATCTGTTTTCCGAAAAACCAAAGTATGCTTCGGGCACTACGTGGCTGATGTCAGGACTTCTGTCGCTCTGACCACTGTACCAGTAACTGACGTGCCGGTCATCCCAAAGCACTTCGGCCCACTTGGCGCTCTCGAGAGAAACTCCGTCCTGCCCCGCAAATCGGGTTGAAATAAAGCCAATGTTTTGTGCCATAGGGAAAAAACGGGGTAAGAAAACCTGCCCGAAAAGTAGTCCTAGATTTGATGCAGGAAACGGACCCTTTTTTCAACAACGAAAAAAGAATCCAAAGTTTGTCGTGGCATGATTGTTCATTATCTAATAATCCGATAGGTAATGACAACCGAATCAAGCCCAAGGGAAGCTTCCTTGGAATATTTGCTCAAGAGAATCCCCGAACAAATGGAAAAGCTGAAAGCGGTTCGCGAAACCTACCTCACGGACGCCGTTCTTCTAGGGGAAATTCCATCGCCGACCTTTGGTGAGGAAGACCGCATTCGGCTTGCTCTCGATCGCTTCAGGGAAAACGGACTGGATGATCCCGAAATCGATGAATTCGGGAACGCGTCCGGAATCCTGCCCGGGACCGAAGGTGGTTCGTCAATCCTCGTGACGGCTCATGCAGATTCTGTCTTCAGCGCGGAAACACCCCATGTGCTCAACGTCGGGCCGGATTCCATTACGGGTCCCGGTATTGCGGATAACGCAATCGGGTTGGCTGCAGTCGTCGGGCTTCCCAGGTTGCTCGAACACCTGGGAGTCCGACTGAAGGACGACTTGTTGCTGCTCGCCAACGTTCAGAGTTTGGGCAGGGGCAACCTCGAGGGCACACGAGCCTTCCTTGAAACCAAACAGTACCCGATCAGAGCGGGAGTTTGCGTGGAAGGAGCGACTCAGGGACGGCTAAGTTATTCGGGTTTAGGCACTTTGCGTGGCGAAACCACCCTTCGAATTCCGAGCAATTACGATTGGGAAGGATTCGGAGCCGCCGGCGCAATCAGTCACCTGACCCGATTCGTCAACCAGCTCATGGAGATTCCGATACCCAAGGAACCCAAAACGAAAATGATCTTTGGCGGGCTCCGTTGCGGATCGACTTTCAACACCAGTCCCCGCCGGGGTTCGCTTCGCTTTGAGATTACCAGTGAAGATGATGACGTCCTCAATGACATGGAGAAACAAGTAAGCGAGCTCTGCGAACAATTTTCCCTGGAAACCGGGACCACCGTCAAGCTTGAGATCGTGGCCAAGCGCGAAAATTGCGGAATTCCCTTTTCCCACCCGCTCGTCAAGACAACCCGGGCGATCATGCGCGAAACCGGAATCACCCCAAACGTCGATCCCAGCACCGGCGATTTGAATGCCCTCATCCGAGCGGGGCATCCCGGCGTAACCGTAGGACTGACTACTGCGGAAAACCTGCGAGAGGAAAACGAAACCATTCACCTCGGTCCACTCTTCGGGGGACTGGCCCAACTTATTACCCTGCTTCAGGCAATCGATCAGGGCCTCTGCGAATGAAAACCGTCAAAAAACAAAGTTGGCTTGAGCGCAATACTTTCCACCACGGAGAATTTTGGGACATCATCAAGCTAGTGAAAGAAAAGGAAAAAAAGGGAATGAAAATCTCCCTTTGCATTCCGACCTTGAACGAGGAAAAAACCATTGGAAAGGAAGTTCTCATCCTGCGCTCCGAATTGATGGAACGCTATCCGCTCATTGACGAATTTGCAGTCATCGACTCGGGTTCTCAGGACAAGACGTTGGAGGTGGCGGGAAACTACGGGGCAGACGTTTACCTGGCCTCCGACATACTTCCCGAAGTCGGGGACAAGAGAGGAAAGGGAGAAAACCTTTGGAAGGCCATTCACCAGTTGAAAGGGGATGTTATCTGTTACGTGGATGCGGACATATCGAATATCCATCCGCGCTTTGTCTATGGGTTGGTCGCTCCGCTCATCAGGCGAGAAGAGATCCACTACGTGAAGGCATTCTATGATCGCCCCCTCAATTATTCGAGCGGTTTGAGATCCAGTGGCGGTGGACGGGTAACCGAAATTCTGATTCGTCCTCTCTTTTCTCTTTTTTTTCCCGAACTTACGAACGTCATCCAACCCTTGTCGGGCGAATATGCGGCCAGACGCGAGGTGCTTGAGACAATCCCCTTCCCCATCGGATACGGAGTCGAAACTTCACACCTGCTTGATTTATACGAAAAATTCGGTCTCGATGCATTCGCCCAGACTGATTTGGATCGACGGGTTCACCGGAATCAAACCACCAATGCCTTGGGCAAAATGAGTTTCGGGATCCTTCAGACCTTTTTCAACCGCCTGCGAGCCCAGGGGAAAATCGACCAGATGCCGGACATGGAAACGTTCTATCGGAGATTCGAAGTCGAGGACGGGATCTACAGTCAACTGATTCAAGAGGTCGTGGAAGAAGAAAGACCACCGATGATTGAGATCGAAGGTTATCGCAACCGCACGGACTCCTAGCCCCCCTCTCCTTCCGAGATGAAGGTTGCCATCGTACATTATCACCTCGAACCCGGAGGGGTTACCCGCGTCATTGAAAACACCCTGGAAGCATTGGCTTCCTCGGAGCATGACGTCGAAACGGTTGTCCTGACCGGAAGAAAATATGCCGGTGACCGCATACGGAAACATCAAGTGGTGGATGGGTTGGATTACGCCACGCCAAATCATGCGGTTGATCCGGGGTTGCTCATGGAACGGATGAAGAATGCGGCAAGAAATTCGCTTGGGGGTGCCCCGGACTTGTGGCATGTCCACAATCATTCGCTGGGTAAAAACCCTTCTCTGACCAAGGCAACCGCCAAAT
>JABGWD010000296.1 GCA_018645725.1 Opitutia bacterium | reverse complement strand
GGCGAGCCAGAATACAATTCTTTGCATACTCGCGCTTCAGTTCGGTCCCGGACTCCGTACCGTATTCCTTTTGAATGGAAGTGGGCTCGGTTGAAATATCCATCACGTCCGGGATCGATGTCTGCATTTTTCCAGCAAGCTCATAGCTCGCTATGCGGGCGGCCAAGTCGGCATCCTTGGGATATTTTTCCAAATGCTTGCCATTAAGGCGTTGCAGGAGCCCGACGGTTGCCTTGTCGTCCTGGGCGGAATAGGCAACAGGCCTAGCTAGGTTTGCGGGTGGATTCTTGGAGTTAAAATCGGTACCTTGGAATGCCGCTGGAAGAAATCCGTTCCCGAAATTGTTTTTGCCCGAACGGGCGGGTCCACGCGGATCGTTAATGGCAACGAAGGAAGGAAGTTCGTCGTTTTCCGAACCGAGAGCATAGGTAGTCCATGAACCAAAGGAAGGGAAGCCCTCCATGGTGAAGCCCGTATTCATGAAATTCTCTCCTTGGGGATGGGCGCTCGTTTGGGTATGCAAGGCGTGCATGAAGCAAAAGTCATCGGCCAGCGCTCCCAGATTGGGCAGCAAGTCGGAAATCATTTTTCCGGATTTTCCACGTGGCTTGAAATCCCAAAAGGGTTTGGCAATGTTCCCCGACGGACCCTCGAAGGTTACCGCTGGAATGCCAGGGGGTTTTTGGCCATGCAACTTGGTCAAGGCCGGTTTGTAGTCAAAGGTGTCGACGTGACTGACTGCGCCGGGACAAAAGATCACCAGTACCTGCTTGGCCGCACCCTTGAAATGAGCGTCACGGGAAGCATACGGTTTATCCGGGTCGATATCCGGGCGAATGGGCGTTTTTCCGCTGAAGCTAGTCGGGTCGTCCGAAGCAAGGAGTCCGTCTTTGCCAAGCAACTGGGCAAGGCCAAGAGCGCCAAGGGAAAAACCGGTGTTCTTCATGAAACCGCGCCGGTTCAAGAGGGATCGGCCGATCGGTGAAAGGTTTTCCTCGTTATGATTCATGGCAGAAAGGCAAACTCGTTGGAATTGATCAAGGTGCGACAAACAATGGCAAGGCCACGCGCCTTGGCCACCTCAAGGGCGGCTTTGCGCTCGTCCTTGGTAGGTTTTCGGGAAAGCAAAAGTTCGAAGGATCGATTGACTGCGCCGGGCAAGTCCCCCTCCCCCGCTTCGCGTATGGCCCGTTCGGACAAGTGCTTGGATTGATCGACTACAAAATCGCTATTCATCAGGTTCAAGGCTTGCAAAGGGGTCGTGGAAACCGGGCGCTTGGAACGCACTTGTCCGCAATCGGGAAAATCAAAGGCGGTAAAAATCCGGTCGTCCACTCTTCTCATCCGCTCCTGATAAATCATGCGCCGCCAAGTCTCGGGCCCAAAATTATTAACGACCTTCCATTGAGCATAGGTCTTCTTGACATTGTGTATCCGGTAACTCCGCCCGCCCATTTCCGGGTTCAATTTACCCGAAGCCAGGAGGATGCCGTCCCGAATGACCTCGGCTTCAACCCGCCGTGGCGAAAAGCGCCAGAGCAAGGTTGAACCGGCATCTTTCTCCAAGCCCTTTGCCGAGGGGGCGCTTGAACGGCGAAAGGCATCGGACGTCACGAGCATACGGATGAATTCCTTCATCGACCAGGCGGTTCCCTCGGGACGGGTTGGGTTGGAAAACTCGGCCGCCAACCAGTCAAGTAGTTCGGGATGACTAGGGGGAGCGCCTGCCCGCCCGAAATCTCCTCCGGTAACGACTAAGCCTGATCCGAAAACATGTTGCCAGATCCGGTTGGCCATGACGCGGGCTGTAAGCGGATTTGATGGATCGACGACCCACTCCCCAAAGCGTGCCCGCCGGAGGTGCCCGCTCGCGTCGCCCTCAACACCAAGGCCTCCCTGAAGAATTTTGGGAGCGGCAGGCAAAACCTCGTCACGCGGGTTCTCCGGGCTCCCGCGATGCAACACGTGCGAAACCTTGGGCTTCACGAAACTACCAACGAAACTTGGACGCGGCCCTTCCTCGGAAAGTTTGTAAGTCAGGTGAGAAATTTCCTTCACCGCATCAGAGAGACCCTTGTCGGAATCCTTCAATTTCCTGAATTTGTCAATGGAAACGATCTCCTTCCAAGTACCGTCGGACAACTTGGCGTGCACCACGAATTTATCGAAATTGAACTTGTTCTTTTGCTCGAGGTAATCGGTCTCGTAATAATATTCTCGGTTTGAACTGAGACGCAACCGACCGACCTTGACCGGAGATTTGAAGGTAAACTCCAGCCATGGATTCTGCTTCTTCGGTTTGTTGTAACTTGCCTGCCAGCGCTGCGTTCCGAACTTTCCGTCTATTACCCTGCCAACGGGGAAACGCCCTCCCTGCTGAATAAAGGCGTCGTCTGTCCTTACGGTCGTTCCTCTTGACTGGTTGGCAAAGTTGACGTTCTCGCTGGGAATGCCAAAGATCTCGACCTCGTCCAACCCGACGTAACCGGACCAAAAATTGATCCGTATACCAGTCGTCTCGACCGGGCTCCAGTGAACTTCCTTGTAACCGCCCCAGTCTTCCTCCCACACCTTGGTCTTGGCACGAATCTTGTTCCGGTTTTGGGCAATGCCCTTCCAAATGCCCTGAGCGCTTTGCTTGCGCGGATGATCCTTTGAAAATTCAGGGAAACGGCTTCCGAACTCGATATCTTGAAAGACTGCGGTCATGGAGTAGTAATCCTGGATCGTAATCGGGTCGAACTTGTGATTATGACAACGGGCGCAACCGATGGTGACCCCCATGAACGAAGCCCCGACCGTCTGCATGATCTCATCCATCCGGTCGGCCCGAGCCTGACGAATCGCCGAGGGCTCTTGTCCTACGGTAGCTGCCGGCACGTGAGGGCCCGCAACGAGAAAACCCAAAGCCTCGCCCGTACCTAGTCCGTCCCCGGCCAACTGCTCCTGAACAAAACGATTGTATGGAAGGTCCTCGTTGAAGGCGCGGATGACGTAATCCCGATACACCCAGGCAAGCTTCCGGTAAAGATTCGACTCCGAACCATTTGTCTCCGCCCAACGAATAACATCCAACCAATGTTGAGCCCAACGCTCCCCAAAATGAGGCGATGCCATCAACTCGTCTACCAGTTCGAAATAAGCTTTGTCGGAACCCTTTTTTGAATCGGCCAGAAATTTACGAACGCGCTCCGGTTCAGGGGGCAAACCGGTCAACACGATCGAAGCGCGCCGGATCAACGACAAGGCATCGGTCGGCGGGTTAGAGGGAATCTCTTCCTTCTTCAGCCGGTTATCGAGAAACGCATCCACGGGATGATCGGCAGCCTTCGGAACCTTTGGCCGCTCAACGGGAAGGAAAGACCAGTGGTCGGTACCCTCCTCAAGCTTGTCATTCATTTGGCCCGGCCAAACGGCGCCCTCCTTGATCCACTCCTCGAGCAAGGCAATTTCGTCATCAAACATGGGGTCACCCTTCGGGGGCATTCGCTCCTCTGGATCCTTGCTCTTTATCAATTCCAAAAGGAAACTCTTGGCGGGATTGCCCGGAACCAAAGCGCGCAGACCGGAGTCTCCGCCCTTAAGCAAGGAGATTCTCTTGTCTGTTCGGAAATCAGATTTCTGCTTGTCCGGGCCATGACAATCCATGCAGTAATCCTCAAGCAAAGGCAAAACGTCATCCTCGAAGTTCACCTTTGCAGATAGAGCAAGGCAGGGCATGAAAAATGCCAAGGCCAAGACGAGGTGGAGATGGGATCGGAACATGGTACGAATTTTATACTTTCCGCACTCTTAAGTAAGCAACGCAGAAGATCATACTATTAGCTAGTTTTTAAGGAAAGGGAAGCAATAATTGGTAATTTTGACATATTTCAATGATTAACTATAACAATTAAGACCCGTTTTTCTACTAAAAACACGATGCTGTCTCAGTGCTTGACCGTGCCCGAGCACTTCAATGAGGGGTTGCGTCCCACTCGAAAAAACCATTACTTACTAAAGTCAAGGATGATCACGTTCTCGACAAAGGCATGCTTGGGGCGTCGCAGTTTCCTGCGCCTCGGTTCCCTCGGCCTAGGCGGCTTCACTTTGGCCAACTTGCTGAGGGCGGAGTCCAAAGCCGGCGTGGGCTCCTCTCACAAGGCAGTCATTCACTTGCATTTGGACGGTGGCCCCCCGCAGATGGACCTGATCGACCCCAAGCCGGATGCCCCCGCCGAGATACGCGGTCCCTTCGCCCCCATTGCGACCAAGCTCGACGGGTTGCAACTGACCGAGCTCCTGCCCAAGGTGGCCAGCGTGGCCGATCGCTTTGCTTTTCTGCGCTCCCTTGTGGGGGCCGACAGCAGACACGACGCTTTCCAGTGCCAATCGGGATTCGGCAAGCAATCGCTCGCCGCCGTCGGCGGACGACCGGCGCTTGGTTGCGTAGTGGAGAAACTGCTCGGCTCAGGGCCGCACGACTCGCCCGCCTTCGTGGACCTCATGCAGGGCCGCCCGCTTGCCCGCAACAGTGCCCGCCCGGGCTTTCTCGGGGCAACCTGCAAACCTTTCCGTCCCGACCTATCTCACCTTTTCCGTCGCGAACTGGAGCAAGGAATGAAAGGCGAGTTGGCCCGCCTCGGCGAGTATCACAGCGACTCGCTTGCCCTAGTGGAAGGCCTCAGCCCAGAGCGCATCGATATGCGGTTGGGCATCCTCGAGCGCTTCGACAAGGTTCGGGCCAAGCTCGACCGGTCCGGCTCCATGGCGGCGAGCGACTCCTTCAACCAGCGGGCCGTCGCCATCCTCACCTCGGGCAAGGTGGCCGAAGCGATCGACCTCACGCAGGAAGATCCCCGTATCCTCGAGCGATACACTCCGCGCAACCCCACCGCCGGCAAGCAATTCACCACCGCGGAAGGCCCGCTCGCAGCCCGCAAGCTACTCATTGCCCGCCGGTTGGTCGAAGCGGGCGTACGCTGCGTCAGCGTGTCCCTGAGTGACTTCGATACCCATTCGGACAATTTCCCCCGCATGCGCCACCTCGGACCCATCCTCGACCACGCCCTTTGGGCCTTGGTCACCGACCTCGAGGAACGCGGTATGCTGGACGACGTCACGGTGCTCGCCTGGGGCGAGTTCGGCCGCACTCCCAAGGTAAACGCCAAAGGTGGGCGCGACCACTGGCCCAAGGCGTCCATGGGCATCATGGCAGGCGGGGGCATGAGGGTGGGACAAGTCATCGGGGCCACCGACAAGACAGCCTCCGAAGTGACCGACCGGCCCATCCATTATCAGGACGTCATAGCCACCCTTTACCACAACCTTGGTATCGACCCTGACACCGACACCATAACCGACCTGAGTGGTCGACCCCGTCAACTGGTCGAGCAAGGCGTCCCCATACGGGAGCTCGTCAGCTGATCTTGAGGAGGGTTGGTCAGGCTGGAGACGCCGGAGAACTTCGACAAGGCCATGCTAGTTCATCATCCGGATTATTACTGCGATATCGGGGCGCACGTGTTTCCGACCCGGAAGTTCGCTCTGGTACGGGAGAGGTTGCTGGCTGAGAGTCCGTCCTTGGTGATAGCGGAACCGGATGCGCTCACAAGAGAGTCGGCATTGCTCGCCCATACACCGGAGTACCTGACGGATCTCGACGGTGATGAGCATACCGAACGGACACGGGACTCGGAGTTGCCTTTGTCGCGCCAGATCGTCAGCGCTTATTATTTGGGGACGGGAGGGACCTGTCTGGCGTCTGAACTGGCCCTGAAGCATGGCGGGGGGATGAATCTGTCGGGCGGATTTCACCATGCCTTTGCCGATCGGGCGGAGGGCTTTTGCTACCTCAACGACATTGCCGTTGCGACACGGAATTTGCAGCAACGTGACGGCGTTGGCAAGGTCCTCATTGTGGATTGCGACGTGCATCAGGGCAACGGCACGGCTCATATCTTTCAGGGTGACGACACGGTGTTCACCTTTTCGATGCATCAACGCGACAATTACCCGATGATCAAGGAGAAGAGCGATCTGGATATCGAGTTGGAAAACGGTGTCGCAGACGATAAATATTGTGAGACGCTTTCCGGGGCACTCGATCGGATATCCGCGGAATTCGAAGCTGACTTCGTGTTTTATTTGGCGGGAGTTGATCCGTATGAACACGATCAGCTCGGCGGATTGGAGCTGAGCATTGACGGCATGCGGCGGCGTGACCGATTGGTCCTCGAGTGGTGCTGGGCGAGCAAGACTCCGGTGACTGTGGTGCTGGCAGGCGGCTATGCGGTTAACACGGATGATACCGTGCAAATGCACTGCAACACTTACCGTGAATTGGAATCGGCAATTGGGTAGCAGGGTGGATGTCGCCCGACCACAGGTTGATCATTCATGGCGTTCATCCCTCAACTGGTTCGTTAACCTAGCGAGTCAAAGGATTCCCAGATTCATTGGATACAAAAGCAAACCCCGAGAGGTTCATTGCCCATCATCAACCTTAAAGAAGTTCCCGGACGGGAGACCCTTCCGGAAGCATCTTCATTCGTCGACCCTTGGCCACCACCTCAGCCGTCGGATCGAGCCCGAGGACATGATAAACGGTCGCCGCAAAGTCGGCCACCGAAACCGGGCGATCGGTAGGAGTGGCGGCATACTTGTCGCTTTCGCCAACGACCATTCCGGTCTTCACACCTCCTCCCCCCATGGTCAGACTGAAGCAACTGGACCAATGATCGCGCCCCGGCCCACGCTTGTTCTGATTGAGTTTCGGGGTACGTCCAAACTCGCCGGCGGTGATTACCAAAGTGGTGTCCAGCATGCCCCGGTCGTCAAGATCGTTCAAGAGAGCGGAATAACTGGCATCGTAAATGGGCAATTGCTGGTCCAAATGCGGGAAAATGCCCCAGTGATGATCCCATGCGTAAATCCCAGTGTCCACATACCCCTGAATGGTTACGAAACGTACGCCCGCCTCGACAAGCCTCCTCGCCAGAAGCATACCCTGCCCTACTTGATTGCGACCATAAGCATCCCGGAGCTTCGACGGTTCGCTGGATAAGTCGAAGGCGTTTTTTGCCTTCGAGGAAGTAGCCAAGCCTATCGCCTTTTCAGTAAAAACATCGTGGGTATGGGCGAACTCGAACTTTTGTTCCTGTTCGGATTGAAAAAGATCGAGGGATCGCAAGAGACGTTTGCGACCACCAAGCCGGGTCACGTCGACATTATCGGGCGCATCGAAAGTATTCACTGAGAAACTCGGTGAATTCGCATCCTGCGTAATGAGAAAAGGATCATAGGTATGGCCAAGGTATCCACCATAACCAGGGGCGCTATGTCTGGGGTGCTTCATGTCGCCCAAGTGAACGAATGGAGGGATGGGAGCCAATTGGTTCTGCTGCTTGCTCAGGACGGCCCCGATGCCCGGCGCCTGCATGTTTTTGTCACGGGGGCTCCCGCACATGATGTCCACGTCCCCCGCCCCATGATCATTCGCGTAAGAATGCATCGATCGGATCAAGGAAAACTTGTCTGCGCATTTGGCCAATTTGGGCAACTGGTCGCTTAACTGGATACCTGGAACGTTGGTGGGAATCGGATGATATTTGCCACGAATTTCAAGGGGGGCATCCGGTTTCATGTCATACATGTCAAGCTGACTGGCACCACCCTGCAGAAACATGAAGATGACGTTGATCTGCTTACCCGGGCTCGATGCTTCATTCGCCAAGACTTCAGGCAAGGACAACCCCAAGGGAGAAATAGCTCCCAAGGTGAGCCCGCCCATCTTGAAAAATTCTCGGCGATTCATCCCATTCACGCTAACACGAAAACGCCCCTGCAAAAAGGGGAATTTTCAGGTTCTTGGGACTTTGATACCCAAGGGCAAAGGTGACCGGCATGCTAAAGAACAACAACCGGTAACCGTCAGACATCCTGCTGTTTTTTTTGGCCCGAGCTTGCACTTGAGATACAAAGACCGACATAATGACTCCGAAGAACCAGATGTTTAATCCTAAATTCAAGAAACCCCGGAAGAAGTAAATGAAACAACTCCTCACGATTATCTTCACGACATTTCTGCACCTGTCGCTCTTTTCCGCCCGACCGAACATCGTCTTGATCCTCGTTGACGACATGGGCTATGGTGACCTCGGTTGCTATGGTCACCCGAAAGCCAAGACACCGGTGATTGATCGACTGGCCAAGCAGGGCGTGCGTTTTACGCAGCACTATGCCAATGGACCGGAGTGCAGTCCTACCCGAACCGCCCTCTTGACCGGGCGCTACCAACAACGCGCCGGCGGATTGGAATGCGCCATCGGGACCGGCAACGTCGGACGCTACGATGATGCCATCCGGTTGGCCGACCAACGCCAGTTGGGTTTGCCAGCCAAGCAGGTGGTTTTGCCTTCGGCCCTGAAGCCCGTCGGTTACGCATGCGGCGTATTCGGAAAATGGCACTTGGGGTACGAACCGCAATTCAATCCGATGGAACATGGATGGGACGACTTCTTCGGATACATGGGGGGTAACGTGCATTACTTTAACCATCGGGAGACCAGTGACCTGCACGTACTCTACCGCGGACGACTCCCTGTGTATGCCGAGGGCTACATGACCCACCTCATTACCGATTCCTCAATCAAGTTTATTGAAAAAAACAAGGACGATCCTTTCTTTCTCTACGTCTCGCACGAATGCCCGCACTTTCCCTTTCAAGGGCCTACTGACTCCAAGAAGGAAGTGAACAAGGAGAATTGGATGAAGCCCGATGCGGAAACTTACGTGGCCATGCTTGAGGATCTGGACAGTGAGGTCGGTCGATTGCTTGCGGCGTTGGAAAAACACAAGTTGGCCGACAACACGCTGGTCGTTTTCGTATCCGATAACGGAGGCTTTTCCGGTGCCGCCAACATGGGCCCGCTCAACGGGGCCAAGAGCACCACCTTGGAAGGGGGCATCCGCGTGCCTATGATCATGCGTTGGCCGAACAAGATTGAGCCCGGCATCACAAGCGATCAGGTATGCGCCACTTTCGACCTGACCCGTTCGTTCCTCAACCTTGCTCAAGCCAAGGTGCCCGATGAACAACTTGACGGTTTGGATATCGTCGAACACGTTCGCGCTCGCAAACCTGATTTTGAACGCACCCTTTTTTGGCGGGGCAAACGAGGTGAACGAACTTGGACGGCCGTACGCCAGGGCGACCTGAAGTACGTAAGAAAAACCGAGGGGGAAACCCAGGAATGGCTCTTTGATCTATCCAAGGATATCGGTGAAAAAAGGAACCTGAGCTCTGCCAAGTCACGAGAATTCGCTCACTTGAAAAGGCTCCTCGCCAATTGGGAAAAGAACCTAAAACCGGTTCGTTGAAGACTTCATGATCCGTCCTTTTCCAAAAGCATTCAAAGAGGATGGATTCGTCGCGGTGCCTCAGTTCTGCAACCCGATGGAACTATCCGCAATCGAGTCCGCTCTGGCGCGCTTCATTGACCTCAGGGTTCACCAGTTGCCCGCTGAAGAAGTGTTTTACGAGGACAAGGCAAAACCGGAGACCCTGAAGCAAATTCAGCGCATGCACGAACACGACGATTTCTTTGGGAAGTTTTTCAACGAAAAACCAAAAGCCTTGGCGGAAGAGTTATTGGGGAAACCGGTCATTGGTAAAAACCTGCAATACTTCAACAAGCCGCCTGGCATAGGCCAAGCCACCCCCGCCCATCAAGACGGTCATTACTTCATGTTGCAACCTTGTCAGGCCGTAACCATGTGGATGGCGCTGGATAACGTTGACGAGGAAAATGGATGCGTGCGCTACCTTCGGGGATCGCATCTCGATGGAATGCGTCCACATGAACGCACCCAAACGCTCGGTTTCTCCCAAGGCATTGCGAATTTCGGGCACACCGAAACCCGTGAAGAAGTCGCCTGCCCGGCAAAACCGGGCGATCTGTTGGCCCACCATGCACTGACCGTGCACTGGGCAGATGCCAATGCCAGTCCCACCCGAACACGGCGGGCGTTAGGCTTTATCTTTTATGGCGAAAGCGCCCGCGAAGACAAAGTCGCTCATGAAGCCTATCAAAAAAACCTCGCGGACGAGATGTCTGCTTTGGGAAAAATCTAGCGAATCAAGATGGAAGAACAGGGTGCAATGGCCTGCCCTTGAGTGGCACCCTAGAGCTTTTGCTTGGGCGGAGGGGCGGCTTCCTTGTTACGGAATCCGTACATCGGCAAAAGACGGTAATACACTTCCAAGCTAAGGGTCGCCAAAGCGGTGGAGATGACACGCCCGCCCGTAGCGGCATGCCCGGCTCCCTTGTCCCAACTGCCGGCATCGGAGCCGTTTTTGTTTTGCAGGCGAGGCAAGGTTTCCTTGAGCCGATCATTCCAGTCCGCCCAGACGGGACCTTGGTGTTGATAGAGGGCAAGGGTGCCGTAATAGACATAGTAGTAGGCCGGGTTATTGACACTCATGGGCCGCATCTTGAGGGCTTGGGCACCCTCGGGCATTCTCGGGTCGCTCGGGGGAACAAGGTCAAGCTGACGGCAGAACATGCCGGTTGCGGTCATGGCTTGGTTGTTGCTCTGCGGTCCGGTGTAACCGTAAAGTCCGCCGTGCTTGCCCCCGGCCGCCCGGTCAAACCAAAGACGGGCATTCTCAAAAACACTCTCCTCCACTTCGATGCCTGCCATGCGGGCACTGTGCAAGGCCATGTATTGCCAACCAGTGACCGAAGTGTCCGAGTCCCCGGGTTTGGGGTTGTAGCGCCAACCTCCGTTTTTGGACTGAGCGGAAACGATCAGCTGAATCGCCTTTTCGGCCGGTTCACGGAGGCTCGGGTCCTTGCTTAGGCCATAGGCTTCGCAAAGCGCGATGGCGGCGATGCCATGGCAATACATTCGTCCCTTTCCTCTCAAGTCCCCGTTCTCCTTTTGCTGCGAAATGAGCCACTTCAGGCCCTTCTTGACGTTTCCTTGAAACCTTCCCGGCGTTTGGTGACTGACCCCCCAACCGTAGTAGCAAAGGAGTGCCAAGCCGGCGCTGGCAGTATCGTATTGATCTCCCCCGCCATGTTTCTTGGTATCCCAGCGGCCGTCCGGTTCCTGATGACGGGAAAGCCATTCGAGGGCCAATCCAATGGCCCTCTCGGTAGCGTCCGATCCACCGAGTTGCTCGATGACCTCAAGGGAAGGCTTGTCCCGTTTCTTGCGGACCAGATCGGTCAGGGCTCGAGGGTCAATGGTATCCTTCGGGGTTTGCAATTCCCCGGGCAAAAGGGGATCGGTTTCGGGATCGGTCCCGGGAAGATTGAGGCTGGTGATTGCGACGTTTCCGACACCATCGAGGGGGGGCGGATCGCCTTTGGCTTCCAAACCGGTGTGGGCAACGATTACGTCTCCCCCCGTGTCGGTGGTTTCTGCGGCGGCGTCACCGGGTTCGATCTGGTCGGTCTCGGTATTGGTCTCGGTCGCCTTGTTTGCAATCTCGGCCTTCTCGGCGGATTTTTCCGTCTCCACTTGTGGCACCGCTTTCGTAGGGCGGAAAAGATCGGCCTCGGGGTTGGCAGGCTCAACCGCTTTCTGTGGTTCTCCGGGATCGTGCTCCTCCAGTTCCGGGGTTTCCGGTTCGGGAAGGAAGGTTTCCGGCAAAGCGGTCATGAGAGAAGATACCTTATCCGGCTTGGTAACTGGTTCTTCAGCCGTCTCCACGTTCGCCTTGGACGGACGGACGTCACTCACCAAGGAAGACTTGCTAGTCCGGGTAATGATCGGGGTGGTCTCTGTCTGCACCTGTGGCTCGAGTACGGGAATCTTGAAATCGCTTTCCAGTTGATCAGCGACCAGAGCGATGGGGGTCTCGGCAACTTGGGCTTCCTCGGGCGTGCTCTCGAGAGCCAATTCCTCTTGGGCAAGAGCATCGATACTAATTGCGATTTCGGGTGCCTGGGGCTCCCCACCGGCCGTAAACTCCTTGGTGATCATCCATATCATCATGAGGAAAAGAATGACCAGATGAATGGCGATCGAGCCGGCAAGACACTTGTGGTAAAGACTGGTTATGTCGCTCCAGTGCTCAAGGATGTAGATCAGTGCGATCAAGGCGGCGATGGCCAAAAGGATCCACCAGATGATATTGCCCAGCATGCTCATGAACTGGTCCCAACGAGAATAGTCTGTATACCCGAAGACCTCACGCGTGGTCGTTCGATAAAGGCGGTAGTCCTCCCCTTCCGCACCGATCCCCTCAACTTCAGAATCCTCTAAACCCGAACCGCTGAAAAGTAGGTCGAATCCCTCCATCCTGACTGCGGGATCGGTTGCCTCGCCACCCTCGAAGTAAAGGTCCACCTTTTCCGGGGCCAATTCCTGCCCATCCACCACCCGGCTCAGGAACAGGCTGAATCCGGACTTGTCGTCCCGGTCACGGTCGGAAGCCAGAAAAACATGATCTCCCCGACTGGTCAGGGCAACCTGAAGGTCATCCTCATCCGAATTGAGATGATCGACAGGTTGGGCGTCCGTGAACTGGGGGAAGGGATCCACCGTTTCTTCGGCGGGTGGTTCCTCTTGCGGATCAGGTTCTTCGACAACCTTGTTCGCCACAAAGATATCCTCACCCTTGCCAGCTCGATCGGAGGAGAAAAAGAGGCGTTCGCCATCTGGCGAAGTGGACGGTCCAAGCTCATCGCTATCCGTGTTGACGTCCAAGCCAAGAGGTTCCGGGGAGCCCCAACCTTCATCCTGCCTCTTGGAAACGTAAAGATCATATCCTCCCTGCCCACCTTCCCGATCGGAGGAGAAATAAAGAAATTTGCTGTCCCGCGAGAACGACGGTCCGCGATCATTCGATAGACTGTTCACGGATTTCATGTTTTCGGGAGCCGACCAAGTCCGGCCGTTCCATTGGGACAGATACATGTCCGTTCCGCTTACGTTGTCGTCCCGACGGACGATAATCATGTTAGTACCATTCGGGGAAAAGGTAGCTTCCAAGCGGGTCCCGTTCAAATCCTCAAGCCCGGCATTTCCGGGATTCCCAACCGGGTCTTCCCACAGGACGAAACGGGCCTTGTCTTCCTCGACTCCGACCTGCATACCCGATTCGTCCGTATAGTAGGCCCAGACGTTTTGACTCAAGTTATCCCAAGTCAACCAACAGAGACCTGCGAAAATGCAGGACAGAGTGGTCAGGAGAAGACCACGAAAAATCTTCCGCTTTTTCTCCGCCTTCCGCTCGTCCTCAGTGTTCTCGCTCATAACGTTCAACTGGTAGCGGAGGAAGGTTCGGAACCCTTCTTTTCGGAAGAAGGCTTCCGGAAGGCGCGCAGGTAGGAGTAAACCAAAAGAATTCCGGTTAAAAAGAGCCCGGCAAGCAACTCGACGTTTCGACCGAACCAATCGGAAGTGGGCGTCTTGGAGTAATCGAATTTCCGAACCACCCGCTTGCTCTTGGCCTGATAGAGATCGTATGGGTTACCCTCGCGATCGGAATTGAAAAGCAGGTGGAAGCCGGCCATACGGACAGCCGGATGAGATTCGTTAGCCGGGCCGTTGATTTCCTCGCCCATATTGTAGGGCTTGACCGGTTCTCCACCGATCAACCTCGACCGGTAAATGTCCGACCCGCCGAAACCTTCTTCCCTCGTCGAGGTGAAATAAAGGAAATCCCCATGATCCGTAAGAACAGGAGCTCCGTCCGTTCCGGGAGAACTAAGCTGAGGCAAGTGCTTGGCCATCCGGAAAACGGGCACCTTCGGGAGTTGCTCCCCCTCCAGAACGTCAGGGCTCGGACCCGCGGGATCAGGTTCGAACCCGAGCCCATAAAGTGGTGTATACCGGTAGTGAGCCTTCATGCAAAGGGTCACAAGAGCCGTCATAATTCCCTTGCCCATCTGATTGGTATGAGAACCTTTGAGTGTCCAGGAACCATCCGTCTCCTGTGCCTTGACAAAGGTTTCCTGCATCTTCCCGAGCCATTTTCTCCAGACCGGACCCTGATGTTGGTACGCAGCCAAAGTCCCGTAATAGGCGTAATAGATATCATTCGGATCGAAGCCCGACTTATTCAAAATCATGGATGATTCGAATGCCTTGGATGCATTGGAGGAAGCGCCCATGAGCTGGGCGCAGAAAAAACCGACCGCATTCATGGCGTTCGATCCTTTCCCTCCGCCGGGGGAATCCGTGTACCCATAGGATCCACCGTCTTTCCCTCCGCTGATTTCCTTGAGGAAGAGTTTGACCCCCGCCCTCGTCTTTTTGGGAATGGGAATGCCCGACATCTCGCCACTGGCCAAGGCCATGATCATCCAACCACTGACTGACAGGTCTCCCTTCTCATTGGGTTTGTACCTCCAACCACCCTCTTCGTGTTGGGACTGTTCGATGAAGTCGATGGCGTGCTGAGCTGCCGAACGCAGGTTTTTGTCCTTGGTCACGCCATAGGCCTCCACCATGGCAAGGGAGGCAATTCCATGATCGTACATATTGCCCTTCTTACCGCGCAAATCGCCATTCGGAAGTTGTTGCTCAACCAACCAATCCAAACCGCGGCTGACGTTATCCTTGTATTTGCAGGGCAAGTCATGCCGTTCGCCACGACCGTAAAAAGCAAGCAAACTGAAGGCTGTGGCAGCCATGTCGTGACCACCTCCTCCACCGGTTTTTTGAATGTCCCATCGGCCGTCCTCTTCCTGAATGGAAACCAGATAGGCCAATGCCTTGTCCACGGCTTTCTCACTTTGCTCGGTTCCACCAAGCTTGGCCATGACCCGGACATCCCCAAGCGCGCCTTCCCTGAGTGAATAAAGAATGCTTTGCTGGCGTTCGCTGAACAGGCCGAGAAGTTCGTTACCCGCAACGTCGGCCGAGAACAGATCGAAGTCGACCTTGCGGTCGTCCACGTTCTCCAACTGGGCGGCGACCGAAGCTTCCATGGCCTCTTTTTCGCTTATATCAGTAGCCGGGTGGGGACGGTTGGAGGAGAAGAAAAGTTTTGTGGAATCAGGAGTGATGGCAGGATCGATTTCGTCAAAAGGGGTATTGACCGAAGACGAGAGGGGAAGTGGCCAAGCATATTCCACCCCGTCCCATTTCGACACCCAAATATCTTCCCCACCTTGTCCACCCGGACGATTACTACTAAAAAGGAGAAGGTTCCCATCACCGCTCAAGGTCGGTGAATTTTCGTGAAACTTGCTGTTCAGAGCCCGCATGGGTTTGGATTCTCCCCACGTCGAACCGTCCCACAGGCGAAGGAAAAGGTTGGTGTCGTTGCCCTCCCCGGCCTTTCCAGCGTAGACCATGCGGGCGCCGTCCGATGAAATAACGGTTTGATCGATGAAGTCTTGCGAAGCATTCGCTTCGCCGAGAGCCTCGGCTTCTTCCCAAAGGATATAGCCTGGGTCAACGTCCCTCGCGACTTGCTTGACCCTAATGTCATCGGTGTAGGTATGCCAACGCCAGGGTTGCAAATGCCAAATACTGAAAAGAACGGCCCCAATGGCTATGCACAGGGCGCCCCAAGCATAGATCTTGTATCTCCTGCGCCTGGTCAGGCCAAGCCATGCCTTGGTTTCCTCCTGTTCTTTTTCGTCCTCAGACATCAGGTTGCAGTTACTTCTCGGTTTTGACCGCAATATTGGCCTTGGGAACACCCACGCTTCGGCAGATTGAAATGACGTTGGCCAAGTACAGATGCTTGGCATCCTGATCACAACGGATGAGGACCTTGATGTCGGGCTTCTTGTCCACCTGCTGTTTGGTCCACTCGGAAACCTGTTCCTCGGTGAACTGCTGGCCCATCACAACGTAGGAACCATTCTCCCGGATATTGATCTTGGCCAAGTTTCCGGTGGACTGAGTCAGGGACTGATTCCTCGCATCCACCGGAAGGTTTACCATGTGATCGATTTCCTCCTCCTTGAAGGTGGTCGTTACCAAAAAGAAGATGATCAGGATGAACATGACGTCGATCATGCTGGAGATATTGATAATATCCCCGTCTTGGGAAGAGCTTTTGCGACGGCAGTTCATGACTCCTCGGTTTTCTTCTGAGCGGGCTTTTTCGGCTTCGAAGTGGTTTGCCTGGATGATTTTGCAGGAGCCTTCTTGGCGGAAAGCGCGTGATTCGCGACAAACGCGGTTCCCGATTCATCGATATGATCGATCGCCCGGTCGGCCCTTGAGGCGAGCCATTGAAAAAGGAGCAGTACGGGGATGGCGATGGTCAATCCGGCAGCGGTACTGATGAGAGCTTGGTAAATCCCGTCAGCCAACTCGGAGGTCTTGGCCGCACCTCCGGCATCCGCAGTTTTTTGGAACGCGTCGATCATCCCGTAAACCGTACCCAAAAGACCGAGCAACGGGCAAATCCCGGCAATGACTGAGAGGGGACGGACGCTTCGCTTGATCTTTTCGGCCTCCCGACCGGCGGCGTCCTCCATGGCTTTGCCCACCGCTTCATGTCCCTGCTTTCGCCATTTAACGCCAGCCTTGAAAATATGGGCAACCGAATCCGGATACTTTTCGCAAACTTCCTCGGCCGTCTTTCCGCTGGCATCGCTTCCCCAAGCCTCTCCAAATTCGGTCACGAAGGCTTCCGGAAGAATGCGGTCCTTACCCAGTGAGATAAAACGCTCGATCCCCAAAGCCAAAGCGAGGACGGAGGCAATACCGAGAGGAATCATGACCGGCCCACCTTTCTTAATCAGGCCCCACATGGAGTTGTCATCGTCCGCCGCTATGCCCCCGTCGGCAGCCATTGCCATCGAGGTAAAGACCAGCATGGCAGAGGCCATGAAGGCGAACGTTCTAACCGGAGAAAGGGACGGTAGTAAGTCAGAGTGTTTGTTTTTCATTGTGTTTGGATTAAAAAATTTGACCTATCCGGCACGGAGTTGATCGAGCAATTGCCGAGCCACCGTAGCGGCCTTCTCCTTGCCGAGAACCGGATGGTTAAGAATGTCCTTGAACCGCTGAACGGCTTCCTCGCGTTTGCTTTGAGCCAAGAGGACACGGCCGATCTCAAGAATCGATTTGGCCTGCCAACTCGGATACTTCTTGAAGGATTTGTCGATCTCAAGATGAACGAACCGAGCGATCGCCTGATCGTACTTCTTCATGTTAAAATAACATTCTCCAGTCTGGAATTGAGCTCGCACGGCCCACAGGTCGATCTTCTTGGAATCCCCCTCCAAAAGTTTGGCGTACTCGCGGATTGCTTCGCTTGGCTTGTCGTTGTTCTCCAAGGCAAAGCCTAGTCCGAAGCGAGCATTCCGGGTCCATTTGCTTTCACCGAAGCGAGAAAGGAAATCCTGATAGGTCTTCGTCGCCTCCTTTTGCTGCCCGGTGAGGGCTTGGGTTTCACCGAGGCGCATAAGAGCGGACTCGGCCAAGGCTTTGTCCAGGTTGCGAATCTTCGATGCGGCCTCGAAAAGATCGCGGGCAACCGCGGTTTCCTTGATCCTGAACCTCGACTCTCCTGCTTGGAATAACATCGATCCGCGAAGATTGGATTCAGGATAATCATTCAATAACTCCTCGAACATCACGGCGGCGACCTGATGGTCACCCTTCTTGTAATGAGCGCTGGCCAACTGGATGCGAATGGGTTCCCGAAGTGCTTCGTCCTCCATTCCCTTGAGGGTCTCCGTCAGTTCGGCAATCACTTTTTCCTGAGCCCCAACGTCCAAATTCAGTTCCGCCATTTCGCTCTGCACTTTGATCACGAGCGGGCTTTGCGGGTGGTCAGCGAGGAGTTTCTCGTAGAGGGCAGTAGCTTCCTTGTCGCGCTTGCGGGCCCGTTGAGCCCAAGCCCATTCGTAGAGAGCCTGATCCGCTAGTTCCGACTTCGGGTGCTTTTCCGTAACCTCCTTGAAATAATTGGATGCCGTATCCCAATCCTCCTTCTTGGTGGCCGAGAGGCCGGCATAGTAGATCACAAGAGGCAGTTTCTCATGCTCCCTGAATTGCCGGATCATATGCGGAAAATGCTTGGCTGCCTCGTCAAAATTCTCTCCTTTGATAAGGGCGATCCCGCGCTGAAAAGCGGCATCCGGTCCGAGCGAATCGTTGACCGGAACCTTGGCGAACCGCTCGGCCGCCTGCTCGTGCTTGTTCTCAGTGGCCTCGACCCAGCCAAAATAGTAATGAACACGGGAGCGTTGAGCAGGTGCAGTTTGCCTAAACGGGTCCTTGTTTTCCTTGTCCTTGCCGAGAAATCTTTCCATCGCCCCGCGAGCCCGCTTCAGGTCACCAGTCAGGTAGGACAGACGCCCCTGCTCGGCCAAAGCCATTGGCAAATGAGGTGATTCCTCGGGGTAGTGATCCGTAAGGAGAAGAAGATTTTCAAGCGCCTTCTCCATCTCATCATTTCGGTCATGGGCAACGGCCAATTGAATAAGGGCGGTATCGAGGTTTGGACCAGCGGTCACCCTAGGCCTTTTTCGATCCTTTATCTTCTCTCCGACAAAATCTTCAAGGGGTTGGATGGATTCCTTCCATTTTTCCTGACGGAAATAAGCATCCCCGACAAGGAAGGAGAGTTGAGCAAAGAGAGACCCGTTCGGTTTCTTGCCGAGAAGCGGGCGGGCACTGGCAAGCGCTTGATCCCATCGTTTGGCATTATGGTGAACCTGAGACATTCGCATCTGAGCGGCCAGAAGATTGGGATGTTCCTTGCCCGCCTTGACGAATTCTCCGTAGGCCTTGGCCGCCTCGTCTCCCCGGTTAAGCAAATAGAGGTTTTCGGCCCGCAGGAAACGCATATCCCCCGCCATAGAATGATCCGGAAATTTGGATAGGCTATTGACCGTCCAGTTCAAGCTGTTGCCATAATCCTTGATCTTGTGCAGGCAGGTGGCTCGTTGGGCCATGACCTCCGCCATCTGTCCGAACTTGCGACGGCTTTCGACATGAGCGAGGGCGTCGGAGGCTTTTTTCCAATCCGGTTGCTTCTTGGCCATCAGTGCGTTCGCATAGTCGAACTCGATATCGTCAATCACCTCGGACCGATTGAAACGGCTGATCGAGTCCCCAAGAATTTCAGCGGACCGATCATAGTCATCCTGCCGACGCGAAAAAACGCGGGCCCACCAGAGGGTAGCCTTGGCGGCCAACAGGTCCTTCTCCCCGGCCAGTTCGGAAAACTTCTGGTCGGCTTTTTTGTAATCCTCCAGTTCAAGGAGGCAGCGGGCCAAGTAGAACTTGGCCTCCCGGACATGAGCCAAAGTATCGGGTGCTTGATCCTTCTTCCCTTTGTTCCCTTTCTTCTTTTTCGGATCTCCATGAACGCCCATCTTCAGGTAGGTCTCCAAATCGGACTTGGCCAAGTCGAACTTCTTGAGCAAAAAGCGGGCAAGGCCCAGCTGATATCGGCATTCGGCGGCATCCGGCCCAGTCATTCCCGGGAGGGCCGCGACAAAGGCAGGTTCCGCTTTTTCGTATTCCTTCAGGTTAAGATGACTTTGGCCCTGCAAATAGGCGGCCATGACTTTCCATTGATCGCTCGTCTTTAGATCGGCTACCTGAGCCAGGGATTCGGCGGCTTCCTTGTGCTTTTTGAGTTGTTAAAATGCCAAGCCTCTCTGGTAAAGCCCGCGGGCCGCCTGATCGGGAGAGGGCTTGGCGCTCGCCAACTTGCCGGTCCACTCGATCACGGTTTCCCATTCCGATTTGGAAAACGAGACGTCGCAAATCGCGGCCAATGCCGCAACCTTGAACGCTTGGTTCTTGAGGTTCTTTTGCTGGTCGATGAAAAGCTTTCTGGCATCGTCCTTCCTGCCCGTATTGAGCATGCACCTGCCCTGAAGCATGATGATGCGTTCACGGTCGATCTCCTTATCCAGCCTGGACTTCTTCAGAAGGGTATCCAAGTGGGGCATCGCTTTTTCGTAGAGCTTCAGGGAGTACAAACTCAGAGCCAACCCGCGCCGGGCAAGATCAGCCTTGGCATGATTTCCGTTCTTGCTGAGAAAGCTCTCGAACTGGGCTACTGCAACCGGATAGAGCTTTCGGTTATAGGCGGCGTTGGCGATGAAGTATTCCTCAAGGGCAGGATCGTCTTTGGATTGAAGAGGACTCAGTCCGAAACCCAAAGCAAGAAGCAGAAAACAAAAGACGCGAAGATAAGGCTTCGCTTTCATTATCGGCAGGTTGGCAGGAAAGAGGTCATTGGCAAAATGGGCACTTGCCTAAGCGGTAGCTTATTGGCTTATCGGGTCAAGAAGTAATCCTTCAACTACTGGGGTTTTTTATCGGAAAGACGCATTACAAAGTTACCTAACCCACAAGGTTGTAGCTTGCAATGATACGGAAATGAGGGGAAACCCTTAGGGCAAACAATCGAAAAAACACCCATGAAACGTTCCATCACCCTCTTCGTCGCCTTGGTTTTCACTTCCCTGCTGTCAGCTCAACCGAACCAGCCCGTGCCCAAGGCAAAACTCCTGCAACTGACGGGCAATTTCGAGAAAGCCTCGCTCAGCAAAGACATCCGCATTCTTTGGCTCTATGGACCGGAGGACCACAAGGGAGGAGAACACGACTACATACGGATCAAGGAATTGTTCGTTCCCTTGCTGAAGAAGATTCCACGTGTTTCCGTGGACGAAGCCTATCAGTTTCCTTCCGACGCCCAGTTCGACAAGGCGGACCTGTTGATCCAGTTCCTTCATCAACCTGCCATCACGGACAAGCAGTTCGCCAGCTACCAGAACTTCGTCGATAACGGCGGCGGAGTGGTATCCATTCACGAATCCTGTATCATTCGTCCGATTGACCGGGCCCACAAGTTGGCCGGTTGCATCGGTTGCTCATGGAAAGGAAACAAGGATTCGCACTGGAGCAAGTTCAGCCGGAAAGAACCGCTTTTCCTCAACACCAAACATCCGGTCTTTGCAGGCTTGCCCAAGAGCATGCGCTTCAATGACGAATCGTATTGGAACATGATCCAGCGGGACAAGGTAGAGGTGATCGGGGTAGTTGGCACCGCGGCCAACACGGAGGCCCAGTCATTTGCCGAGGTGCTCCGTTCAAAAGGAGCCCGAGGACAGGCATTCTGGACCTATACTTCAGGCAAAGGACGTGTCTTCGGAACGACCACCGGGCATTTCACCTATACCTACCATGACCCAATGTACCGCTTGCTCCTGGTACGTGGCATCGCCTGGGCCTTGGAAGAAAAACCGGAAGCCTTCATGCCGATCGTCTTTGCCGGCATCACCGATGAGAAAGGAATGGTCGGTACGCGGGACACCATGATGAACTACAGGAACCGCAAGAAGTAAGGCTTCTTCCCCTACTGAAAACTTAAGCAGAGAAAATCCCCTTGGTTACTTCACCAAGGGGGCGGTTTGTTCGGGGGAGGTTATGCCGGGGGGAAGCTCCATGATCTTGAGGTTGCGGAAATGGATCTCGGCCCCTTCCGACTCAAGACACAGGTAGCCTTTCTTGTACTGTACGTTGCGGATTCCGTTAACGAACTTTCCGTTGACCGAAAGCTTGACCACTCCATCTACACAGACCACGTCATAGACATTCCATTCCCCCTTGCCCTTGCATCTGTTTTCGATGGATTTGCTCCGACTGCCTCGGGGATTGTCTGGAGTCGCCTTGAGTCCGCCGGCACCAAAGAGTTCGCCATGGACATAGGCAATCGGCGGGGGCGTTTTTCCCTTCTTGGTGTGAAGCCTGACCCAGTCCAGTTCCAGCATCTGGATCTCCAGACCCTTGGGCAATCGGTTCCCGAAGGGCTTGGCATCGCTCCAGGCGAATATCCCGGAGTTGCCTCCCGGCTCCATGTGGCGCCACTCCACGTGGAGTAAAAAGTTCTCGTATTGTTTCTCGCTGCGCATCACCCCGATGGGCTTGCCTTTGCACACCAGCATGCCGTCCTTGACATACCAAGTGTCGGGCGAGGTATTGACGTCGACCCAACCGGTCAGATCCTTTCCGTTGAACAGGTCGATCCACTTGGGGATCTCAGCGGCCGAAGCCTGTAAAGCCAAGCCAATTCCCGATATGGCTACAAACATAAATCGTGTAAAAATAGTCAGGGTTGTTTTCATAGTCCTTGACCTTAGGTCACTTCACTTGGTTGGCAAGAAAGGACAGTCTCTGCCGTTTCTATTTCCAATGCACCGTCCTATTGAGACGAGATTGACAAAAAGGCGCTAAAGACTTCGAAGGTAGGCTTGATCTGCAGAACTGAGACGATCCAAAGAAATTTCGAAGACCGACCCGTCGCGTTTTTCCAGAATGGCTTTTCCCTTGTTCACCCCTTTCAACCTTGCCTCGACTTTGAACCTTCCGGTGCTATCAGTCCATAACCTCATGGCCGAAGCAGGTGCCGCGGGACGGTTGGAATCCCGAACGTCGTAACATAGGATCTTGTCCTTTCCCCGTAAGTAGAGCAACCCGCCACTGACAACCGGATGGGACCAGCTTTTCTTCATGCCATCGGGGATCCTGAAGGAACTGAACTGACGAAACCCACCCTGTGGCGAAGCGTCTACAAGCCCCATGATTCCATCCTGATAGCGAAAGTAAAGACGTCCATCCGCATAGGTCACGCATGCGGAGCCGCTTCCTTGTCCGCCCCCATCCCGACGCCATTTGACTTGGCCGGTCCTGACGTCCGCGCACCAAGGGCTTCCCCGATCATCAAAATCACCATAGACGTAGTTGCCCACCTTGACGATTCCTCCGTGCTTGTTCTTCAATTCCCTGCTGAAATAGACCGCTTCGACAGCGACTCCTCCACTCCTTCTCGAGAGCTTGAGCAAGGCTCCGCCCTTTCCATACCCGGCTGCCGTAAACACGTAGTCGCCAAAGGGAATGGGAGTCGGAATGTTTGCCGTATTTTTACCAAGCTTGTCATACTTCCAGAGAAATTTTCCGTTGGCAGCCGCCACGCCAAAGGTACCCCCGGCAAACAAGCGCACGTATTGCTTGACCCCCGCGCCGTTCGAAATCACCCAAGATGAGTAATGCGATTCTCCGCCTCCCGGAAGGGCCGTTTTCCAAACCGTCGATCCCGTGCGCTTGTTCAAGGCAAGGGCCGTCGCTTGACTGCCTCCGGGGGAGCAGATGAGGTTATTGCCATCAACCAGAACCGATTCACTATAGTTCCAACCTCCGGATTTGCCTCCGAAATCACTTGCCAGGTTCTTGCTCCAACGCTCCCGGCCTGAGGCAATGTCCACGCAAACCAAATCCCCGAATTGTCCGAGGGCAAAGACCAAGTCCCCGTCAACGGTCGGCGTACAGCGAGTACCGGCGTAATTGCCGCCCGACTTTCCCACCTTCAAGGACCATAGAATCGCGCCGCCTTTTCCGTTCAGGCAAAACAAGTGGCTCTGGCCGTTCTTGTCCCCCATCGTGAAGATCCTTCCGTTGGCAATGGCCAAACTGGAAAAACCTTCCCCGACCGCACCTCCTTCCCAGAGAAGTTTGGGTCCGCCGGACGGCCAACTTTTCAACAACCCGGTCTCTTGGGAAACCCCCGAGCGATCAGACCCGCGCCACTGGGGCCAGTCGGTGCCCTGAACCGAACTCAGGGAAAGAAATCCACAAGCCAACAGGCATAACAATTTGTTCATGGTATGAAAAGTTCGTACAATCTCGCGCCAAAGTCAAAGCGGATTGAGTCAAACCAAACGTTTCCCGGACATCGACCCGAGCGGCAAATGCCCCCTTACGAAACTACGGGAGCAAGATCAAAACCGTCCTTGCCATCCTTGACCGTCCAACCTTTGGCAAGCAACTCGTCGCGCAATTGATCGGCCAAGGCCCAGTCTTTGCCCTGCTTGGCCTCCCAGCGACGCTGAGCGAGATCCTGAATTTCTGCAGGGGCTTCCTCGGTATTCTCCACCTTGGGTTCCACAACCAATCCAAAGGCATCGCAGGTCGCTTGAAAACCTCGGCGAACCTCGGCCAAGGCCCCTTCTTTCCCATCGAATTCCCCTCGCTCAAAAGCTTCCCCAAGTTCGCGGATCAAACGAAAGCAGCGGCCGAGCGCCTCGGGCGTATTAAGGTCCGCAAGCAAGGCTTCCTGAACCGGATAAAAAGGACCAAACTCGGTCTCCAACGAACTCCCACCAGTCGGCTTGAAGTCAAATCTCGTAGCGAAATCACTCAGTTTGGACAGGGCCTTGCGCGAGGCTTTCATCGAGTCGAAAGTAAAATTGAGAGGCTGCCGGTAGCTACCGGACAAAAGAACGTAGCGAACCTCCTGAGCCTTGTATCCACGCTCCGCAAGTTCTTCCACAGTATGCAAGTTCCCCAGGGACTTGCTCATCTTTTGACCCTCCACCATGAGGTGGGCGATGTGAAACCAGTGACGGGCAAAAGTCTTGTCCGTAACGGCTTCCACCTGGGCAATCTCATTCTCGTGGTGCGGAAAGACCAAGTCCACCCCGCCCGAATGAAGATCAAAACTCTCGCCAAGGTGCTTCATGCAAATAGCGCTACACTCGATATGCCAACCAGGTCGGCCCTCGCCCCAGGGAGATTCCCAAAAATTGTCACCGTCTTCCGGTCGGCGGGCTTTCCAGAGAGCGAAGTCGGCGGCCGAATCGCGATCGTATTCGTCGGAACTTTCGCGCCCGGCATCATTCGTCGTGATCTCGCGTTCGGCCAGGCGGGAAAGCCGACCGTAAGACTCGAACGAGCCGACGTTGAAGTAGACGGATCCATCGTTTGCCTGGTACGCTTTCCCGCGTTCGATCAATCGTTCGATCAAGGCGATCTGTTCGGGAATATGACCGACTGCAGAGGGCTCGACATGGGGATCGAGAAGATTCAACGCACGGCAATCCTGATGAAATCGCTCGGTCCATCGGGTCGTGAATTCGCCCAAAGGAACGCCTTCTTCCTGTGATTGACGAATCGTCTTGTCGTCAACGTCGGTCAGGTTGCGGGCATGATAGGTCTTCTGACCGGTAGTCTCGAGAACCCTACGAAAGACGTCCTGCAAAACGAAGGTCCGGAAGTTACCGACATGAGCGGGCCCGTATACCGTGGGACCGCAACCATAGAACCGCACGGTTTTTCCATCCATGGGAAAAACCTCCCGGGTTTCCCGGGATAAGGTATCGGAGAGGGGAAGAG
>JABGWD010000295.1 GCA_018645725.1 Opitutia bacterium | reverse complement strand
AGCCTCCCCCGCAAATCCCTTTTTCGCGCGCAACCTAGCCAATCTCGTTTGGGCTCACTTCTTCGGACAAGGCATCATTGATCCGGTGGATGACGTTCGAGTGACAAATCCCGCATCCAATCCCGAACTACTGGATGAACTTTCAAAGCGTTTCACTGAGTACAATTACGATTTCAAGAAACTGGTACGAGACGTTTGTAATTCTCGAACCTATCAACTGTCATCGCAATCCAACGAGACGAATGAAGGGGACACCCGCAATTTCGCACGTGCAAAACTACGGCGCATGCGAGCCGAAATCCTTTTGGACGCAATTTCCGAAGTGACCAACACCAAGAACAAATTCCAAGGGTTGCCACTTGGGGCTCGAGCCGTGCAAATTGCCGACGGCCGTGTTTCCAACTATTTCCTCACTACCTTCGGCCGAGCAACACGAGAAACCGTTTGCTCCTGTGAGGTGAAGATGGAACCCAACCTTTCTCAGGCGCTACACCTCCTTAACGGTGATATCGCCAACAAACGAATCGTTCAGGGAAAGATTGTTAAATCGATGATAGACGAGGGTAAGAAACCCAAGCAGATTCTCGAAAACCTCTATGTTCGTTGTCTCTCGCGTATGCCTAATGAACCCGAAAGCGCCAACCTGCTGGCAGCAATCAACGGGAATGAAGATAAGAAATCAGCTCTAGAAGACGCTTTTTGGGCACTACTCAATTCCAAGGAATTTATCTTCAACCATTAAGTCTCACGACTTTGGCGTTAATAATTCATGGCTTGTACGGAAGCCGATCAAAAAAACTCATCAAATTTCAAGTCCTTGGGAATGAACTATAAATTTCTTGCTACGATCTGTCTGTTCTTTTCGGCTTTTGTTGAAGGAGTTTACGGCACCCCGGAAAAACCGAATTTTCAAGATGACGTCTACCCGCTCTTCGATCAGTCATGCAATTCTTGTCACAACCCCGACAAGGCGAAGGGTGGTTTAGACCTGACCAGTATGCCCGGCATTTTATCGGGTGGAAGCAGTGGCGATTCGGTAGTGCCCGGAGATGGTGCAAACAGCTATCTTTACAAGCTGGTGGCTCATTTGGAAAAACCATACATGCCTCGCGAGAAGGAAAAGTTGCCGCAGCCACAAATAGACACCATCAAAAAGTGGATCGACCTCGGTCTCCTGCCCACGGCGACCGGCAAAGCCATCAAGAGAAAGGCATCTAAGCTAAACCTTGCCCTCGGCGAAGTACCAACCGGCAAACCGGACGGACCGCCTCCCATGCCCCAGCACCTTTCTCTTGAGCCCGTCGTAACCACCCCTCGTCCCGCGGCGATATCTGCTATGGCATCCAACCCGTGGTCACCTCTGATTGCTATTTCCGGACAAAAACAAGTCATTCTGTATCACAGTGACTCACGAGAAATGCTGGGCATTCTTCCCTACCCCGAAGGTTTCGTCGAGTCCCTCGTTTTTAGCCGAAACGGATTGTTATTGCTCGCCGGGGGAGGGCAAGGTGGAAAATCCGGGCGTATGGTTGCATGGGACGTAAAAACCGGAAAACGCCTTCTAGCGATGGGAGAGGAATTTGACACCATTCTCGCATCAGACGTATCTGCTGACCAATCGCTCATCGCCCTTGGTGGTCCCGCCAAAAGAGTAAAAGTATACGATTTGGCCTCCGGAGAAATTCTTCACAACATCAAGAAGCACTCCGAATGGGTAACCGCAGTATCGTTCAGCCCCGATGGGGTTCTGCTCGCGACCGGTGACCGTAATGGCGGCCTTTACGTTTGGGAAGCCCGGAGCGGCAACCTATTCTACACCCTCAATGGTCACAAACAATCCATAACCAGTCTCTCTTGGCGAGCCGACTCAAACCTTTTGGCATCGGCTTCGGAGGAAGGAAGCATTCGCACATGGGAAATGTTCAACGGTAAACAAGTAAAGACTTGGACAGGCCATGGCGGCGGCGCGCTCTCCATCGACTTCGACAAGAAAGGAAACTTGGTCAGCGCCGGTCGAGACAAAACAGTCAAACTTTGGAACCCAAGCGGTACTGCCATTCGCACAATATCAGGCTTTCCCGAAATGGTCATGGAAGCCCGCTACTCTAACGAAGGATCTAAAATCATAGCGGGAGACTGGACTGGTACCGTTTCCGTCTGGAACACTGCCGACGGCAAAAAACAAGGCGAACTATTAGCCAACCCTCCCGCGATTTCATCACGTATCGCGTTCGCCCTCAAACTGGTAGAAGACCGTAATGACGCCGCCGGCACAGCAAAAGCCAAGCACGCGCCCCTCGCCCAAGCTCTTTCCTCCGCGAGTGCAAAGCTATCCGAGGCGAAGAAGACAGTTGCCGGCGCTGCAGCCGCTCTTAAAGTAGCAGAAACCAAATTGACCGCGGCGAAAGCTGCTCTAACTCAAGCCACTTCAGAACGCGACAAAGCGAAAACGGACAAGGATACCCGGCAAGCCAATCGCGATAAAACCTCCAAGCAACTCGCGGATGCTCAATCCGCTCAAAAGTCGAACAAGACCCAAGCCGACGCCTGGGAAAAGAGAAGCAATTTCCGCTCCGAGCAAGTCAGCCTTCTAAGAGAAACCCTTCGAAGGGCAAAGGAAGCCCTCGCGGTCGTTCCCGAAGATATTAGTCTAAAGGAAGCTGTTGCGAAGCAGGAGGAAGCACTAACTGCCATGGATAAGGCATTCGTCCAAGCTCGCGACAAAACCGCCGGTCACTTGACCAATTCCGAAACCTT
>JABGWD010000294.1 GCA_018645725.1 Opitutia bacterium | reverse complement strand
TTGGATCTGGCTTCCACGGCCGGCACCAAGATGATTTTTGCCGTCATGAAGCAAGATTCGACCCAGTCGGCCGAGACATCACCCTTCGGTGGAGATCTTGTCGGTACGACCTCGGGTGGCAAATGGGGGATCAAGCGTTCCGGAGTGGGCATGCTTGATTCGGCCATTGCCTCCAACGCATGGGCCGTGCTTGTCTACAAAGCTTCCGCCGGTGATTATGCAATCTACGTCAATGGTGTCGAAAAGGTTACCGGTACGGACGTAACGGGCATTGCCGCTCTCGACAAGATCGGTGGTACCCTCAAGGGTGAAATCGCAGAAGTCGTGGCCTATGACCGTGTTCTTCCGAATTTGGCCCGAGAGAAGATCGAAGCTTACATGGCTCACAAGTGGGGAATCGAGGCGCTTCTGCCTTCGACTCACAAGTATGCCATTTCCCTCCCGACCTTCGGCGGAGCTCAGGAAATTGCCTTCCAACCTCTTTCGGACAAGACCCCGGTCAGCGCTCCGTTTACCTTGAGTGCGGAATCCAGTTCCGGGTTGCCCGTTACTTTCGAGAGTAACGACACGGCCCGGGCGACGGTTTCCGGCAATACCGTAACCATCGTTGGCGGCGCGAGCCCCGGCACGGTTGGTATCAAGGCCAAACAGGACGGGGATGCCAATTGGTTCCCCGCCGATTTGACCAACGTGCTGAACATCACGACTGCCCCGCGGGCCGACCAGTACATCGTATTCGGCGCCCTTCCTTCGAAGAACGTGCAATCCGCTAACTTTACCTTGGGTGCCGTCTCGAAGCGTGTGGACAACAACAATACGACGGGCTTGCCCATCACCTATACGAGTTCCAACCTGGCGGTTGCAACGGTGAGTGGAAATACCGTGGACGTGATCGGATATGGTGTCACCACCATCCGGGCGAGTCAGGATGGTAACGCCAGTTACAACCCGGCTTCCTTCGTCGAACAGGACCTCACTGTGACCAAGGTTCCCCAGACCATCACGTTTCATGCCCTCAGTGACAAACTTCTGAGTCTTGGCACCTTCGATCTCAATGCGACTGCCGACTCCAATTTGTCGATCACCTATGAGATATCGAACACGAGCATTGCCACGGTCTCCAGCAACGTGGTCAGCTTGCTGGCCGGTGGCACCACCACGGTGACTGCGAAGCAACTTGGTGACTCGACCTATGCCGAAGCGACGGCCGTATTGCAAACGTTGACCGTTCAGGATGATTCCTTGCAGCCGCAAAGCATTACTTGGACCCAGAACTTAAGCTCGGTCCCCTTCAGTTCGACCGATATGAACATGACGGCATCCGCAACCTCAGGCATGGCCATCACTTATACTTCGAGTGATGAAAACATCGTCAAGGTCGTGAACGGTACTTTCCTTCAGTTAATCGGTGGAGGCACTGCGGTCGTAAGCGCGTCTCAGCCCGGCAACCCCGTTTGGCAGGCTGCCTCGATGGACAAAAACGTCACGATCGTCAAAATCAGTCAAGTAATCGTAAACGCATCCAATGGAGCGACTATCCCGAACTTCACCAAGGATTTGGGAGATTTCGAGTTCGATCCGGGAGCCAAGGCCGTAAAGCAGGGTACCACTACCCCGACTGGTCTGGACGTGCTTTACGCGACTTCCGCCGCCAATATCGTTGCCTTGACGGCCGGTGGAACCAAGATCGTTCCAGTCGGAAAGGGAACTGCGACCATTACCGCGAGCCAAGCTGGCAATGGCGGGTACAATGCCGCTCCGAACAAGACCTTTACGGTCACGGTGACCGAGTTCAGCCCTTACCCCGACTCGTTCTCCGGGTTCGTCATGTGGATGGATGCCAAGGACGTGAATGGGGACGGTCTCTCCGAATCGGCTTCCGACTTCCCGACCGTAGGAGGCAAATCACAGCCGACCTCATGGGCCGACCTTTCGCTTAATTCCAATACGCTTGCCCAGTCGGATACCGCCAAGCAACCGGTTTATCTGGTCCAGGGAGGGTTGCCCGTTCTTGCCTTTGGCGGAACCCAGGGTAATTCGGGAGCCTATATGACTGGCAGTATGCCGAGTTCCTTTGCCGGTAACTCCGGTTTCACCATGGTCGTTGCGATGGCTGCAACCGGTACCGGTCCGAATCGAGTCTTCAGTTTTGGGTCCCCGTCTGGAACGGGCGGTCAAATCATAGGCCTTGGTAGAGACGGTGGTTTCTACTTCAACAATGCGCAGAACACTTTCAATTCAAGTCTGAATGCCCCTGTGCAAGTCGGTGCCTTCCGTAGAAAAGCAGGAACCACCTACGGTGACAGTGAATTCATGTTAAACGGAGCCAACCTGATCGGAAGCGGTGGTTCGGGTACACCGAATCTGCCTTCTTCCGGTGGTGAAGTTCTCCTTGGCATGGGTAGGAGCCCAAGCGGAGTGCTCGACAATCCGTTGAGTTCGAAAATTCACGAGGTCATGGTTTTCGCAGGTGCTCTGAACGATTACGCCGTAAGACGGGCCGAAGGTTACTTGGCCTGGAAGTGGGGTTCCCAGTCGAGGCTTGTCTCAGGGCATCCCTTCGAGACCCAGCGTCCGGTCTTCGGCGGTACGCAAACCATTACTGTTGCGGCCGACAACTTGGCTGTGGACTCGGGTGACAACCTGCCTTTCACCTCGAAATTCGACGATCCATTCGAGTTGGAGGGTTCCTATGCCACCTCCGGTTTGGACTTGGTTTACACGACCAATAACTCTTCCGTTATGACGGTTACCGGGGGTAAACTCGATCCGGTTGCCGCGGGAACTGTTACGGTATATCTCAATCAGCCCGGAGACTCGCACTTCTCGGCCGCAGTTCAAAAGTCCATTCAAATCAAGGTACTGGACAAACGGTCGCAAAGTATCACCTTTGTGCAGCCCACCGAGCAAAGCCGGAACGACGTTCTTGAGCTGAATGCTTCTTCGGACTCCGGATTGGCCGTAAGTTTCCAAGTGACGTCGGGGCAGAGTTTTGCCTCGGTCTTCGCTGGCAATAAGGCAAAGTTCAGTGGAACCGGGGCAGTGACCGTCCGTGCTACCCAGGCGGGTAACTCCGAGTATGCGGCTGCGGTTCCCGTGGAGAAGACCTTCTACGTCAAGCGGCCCCTTACCCTCCTTTTCGATCTGATCGGGGACATGGGGCAAGGGCAGTCTTTCCCATGCTACGCCATGGTGTTCGATCCCTTCACCCGCAAACCGTTGCCTTTCAAGCCAAATTTCTCGATTTCCGCAGGAGATGCCACGGTCAATGGAACAACGGGCATGGTGACCTGCGGTCAAACTCTTGGCTCGAACGTTACGGTTACTGCGACGATTAGCAATGCTTCGTACGTTACTACGGTAGCGAACCGATCCTTCCAAATTACGAACAAACTCGGGCAATGGATTATTGCCAAGCAAGGTGAAAGAGGTGGTCTGCGTGACTTGCCCCTGTCCCGCAAGCCTATTCCGGTAGGCAAGATGATCAAGGCTTCGAGTGGGCTCGGGGTTACGGTTGCCGTGCCTTCCAGCCTGAATCCGAAAACCGTTGTAAACCCATCTCCGGATGGCAAGCAGCTTGGCTTCAAAAAAGGAACTTACGATTTTGGTTCGGACGACTATATCACTCTCAAGATCAAGGTTTCCCAACCCGGAAACGGTACCTACAACGCATCTGCGGATACCATTCGCGAGATTCGGATCATGAAGCCCGGCAAGAAATCATGGCTTGAGGCGAGACGATGGGACATCCGTTATCCCGCCGAGCGCGCGAAATTCGCCCGCAGGGTATACAGCAAACGGGCCATCAACGGTTTGGACGACTTGGATGGGGTTGGAGGCATAACCATCAACGACGCCGCGCTCCTGTTCGATTCCGATGATGCCGACTCGGACGGCGATGGGGTGAATAATCTTCTCGAGCGTGCCTTCGGTGGAGATTCGCTTACTTACGACCGCAAGGCCTCGCTTCCACGCATCATCAAGAAAAAGGACGGAAAGCAAAGGATCACTTTCTTGAAGTACCAAAACATATATGCTGGCGAAGAAGGTCTGCAATACGTGGTTGAACGCAGTAAGGATTTGCGCAAGTGGACCACAAGTGGCATGACTCAAATCGATCTCAATGGTGGCGCTTCCGGCAAAGGCAAAGACGTCGGTGGAGGAATGGAGCGTGTTCTTTGGATCAGTGACACCAAAGCCAAAAACGAGGGAGGCAAGCAATACCTCCGGGTACGCGTTCGCACCAAGTAAAAACCACTACTCGCTTCCAGGATAGGAAAGATTCGCTTTTCGTAACCTAATAAGCCATTCTTTTCCCTAACCCTACTCCCTTCCGTTCAATTCCAAACGGAAGGGATTCCGCAAGCCGGAATTTACAAAATTCACGTAACAAAGGTGGTTTTTGCGCTAATTGTAAGAGTAAGGACGTATGACTAGTTTCCTTGTGCATGACATAAGTAAACTTTAGTGCTAATTTAGTGTTCTTATCTGTTTTTTTTGTTTTTGAGTTTATTTTTTGAATAGTATGTTTTTGCCGTGTTTTTTCCTTGAAGAAATCGATGCTCGGGCATTGAATAATCCTAACCCTTGGCTTATATTAAATCATTGATGTCCGTACGTTTCCCTTTCTTTGCGATTGCTGTCATTTGGATCTTCCAAATGACTGTATCGCAAGCGGTGGTTAGGGAGGATGATTTGCTTGTCAGGTGGACCTTTGACGAGACCAACGGAACCATCGCTTCCGATGCCACCGGAAATGGCGTGGGCGCCCGCTTGAGTTCCAACACTCTTTGGGGTCCGGGAATGGGAATGTCAAAGGGAGGTTTGGACTTGAGTGCGGGCACGGGCTATGCGGATGCCGGGCCACACCCCAATTTGCAGGCTCGAATCGGGTTTTCCTACGCCCTTTGGTTCAAGCCGAACGGAATTCCCGCGGACTGGACGCAAATTCTGGCCAAAAGGGAGGGCGCTTACTCGCCTTTTTTCGTGCAGGTGGATGCCGGCGGGACGACCTTTCGAACCTTCTACAGGTTCTTGGCTGCCTACGTAGACAATGGAGTTTACCCCATTACGCCCGGTGAGTGGCACTTTTTGGTTTCCACTTACGACGGAGCCAAAAGCAAAACTTATCTCAACGGAATTTTGGCAGGCTCTCAAAATCAGACGAGTTCGGTTACCGTGGACAACGGAGAACTTGGAATTGGCGCCGCGCCCGACGGGAGCAACGTCTTCAATGGCTGGATCGACGACGTCAGGCTATACCAAGTTGCCTTGAGCGCCGACAACGTGGACATCGCATACAACGATGGGTTCGGGGATTTTGGTCCGACCTTGGACTTCAACGTGTCCCGGGCCAGCAACGTTTTGCCTATCCCTGCATCCATTACCTTCAAGGACAAAACGGGTAACCCGGTTGGCGTAACGGGTTTCGGCTTGGGAGATCTCACGATTCAAGGAGCGACCGCAAGTAATTTGGTCGTGGATTCGAACTCTACCTACTCGTTCGATTTGATCGCCACGAGGGATCCGCAACGAATATTTCTCACGGTTAATGCAGGTGCAGTCCAAGACTCGGTTCTTGACTACAACCAAAAGAAAACCGTCGTCATTACCTACAACGACAAGGTGACGCGTTCGGCCGATTTGGTTGGTTGGTGGGCGTTCGATGAGTTCAACGGCACTGATCTGGTAGCCGATCAGTCGGGGGGAGATGCCTTCGCCTCCCTTCAAGGTGGCGCCTTGCTCGAGACGGTCAGTCCCAAGTTCGGGACAGGTTCTTTGCTTTTGGATGGTGTGGACGATTGGGCCGAGGTTTCTTCCCTCATGCCACCTACGAAAATAACCAGGTTTGACGACTTGGAGGGTTGGTGGCCTTTGGACGGAAATGCTTCGGATATGTCGGGTAATTTCAGGGATGGTACGATTGGAGGGCAGGATGACTGGACGGGTGGAAGAATGGGCCAGGCGTTCAAGTTGACCGGAAACGATCACATCGTGGTGAATGGCTATAAGGGGATCTCGGGAACCAAGGCGAGAACCCTTTCGCTTTGGTTCAAGACTCAGAACAGTAGCTGGAGAACCCTCGCATATTGGGGGAGCAACTCGAGGGGGCAGAGATGGTGGTTACGCTTGAACGGTAACGATTTCAGGATTGATTTCAACGGTGCGGTCAGGAACACAACGGAATTCAAGCTCAATGACGGGATTTGGCACAATGTAATCACCGTTCTTCAGGAAGGCGGAAATGACCGTTCTTCCCCGGTTTTTTACGTCGACGGAAAGAAAACGACGGTAAACGGACAGTGGGGAGGACAAAACCAATTAAGCACTGGAACTGCCACTGATTTCTCCATCGGCAAGCGGTGGAACAATGGTGAACGTTTTATCGGAAGTATCGATGACGTGCGCCTTTATTCGGTCGCCTTTTCCGATTTCGAGGTCGAGATACTCTACGGCGAATCAAAGGGATCTCCTCTGGACGTCGGGGAGGGCAATTACACGATTTCCGTTTGGGCCAAACCCACCACCTTGCCTCCTCCTGTGGATTATGATTTCGCAACGGCTTGGTACGAAGGCGGAGGTGGTGATTGGATGCAGGTTCGAATGGGGCAAGGGTCGATATCACTGGCAAATTACGGATCAATGAGCATTCTAACCCCCGGAGATCCGCAGCAATCTTCCCTTTTTCCCCAAGGAGTCACCGAGAGAATCTTCGACGGTTCGTTCAATAACAATCAATTGGATCCGATTGATTCCGGGTCAGGGTTTCTTGAGCCTACTCGTAGCGATCAAGTCTACGAGGATACCGCTTTTGACCTCCCCATAGACTTTAATGCGGGAGCCGTGGATGGCAGATCCGGAGGTCTGACCGGTGGTGACACCGTGGGCGGTGTGTGGTTTGGGAAACTCAGAATCGGAAACACCGGCTTCATCAGGTCGGGTTCCGTCACTTTTGGTACCAGAAGTGACGACGGAAGTGTCTTTTGGCTGGATTTGGATCGCAATGGCGATTTTTCCAAAGATGGTGCCAAGGGCAGCGAGTTGATCGTCGACAACAAGGGTAATCACGGTCAAATAAGCCGGGTCGGCACTGCATCCGTGGGTTTCAATGCCCCACTTCTCCTCCGTTCGGGCTTGTCTTCTCACAAGGGTCTGACGGCTGGGATCGAGGGTTATTCCTCGGTATCTCATGCCACGGAGTCCGCTGGCCTGGCCGAAATGGCAAGCTTGCCTATGGTTCAAGAGCAGTGGCATCACTTGGCATCGGTTGTCGACAAGGATGCCGGAACCCTTCGTCACTATTTGAACGGCACTTTGGTTGCGGAAAGTTTCTTCAGTCCCGGAGAGTCGGGTGAAATCACGCTGGGTGACTGGTTTCTTGGTGGGATGCCGGCCTTGGATCGTTTTCATGG
>JABGWD010000293.1 GCA_018645725.1 Opitutia bacterium | reverse complement strand
TCAACGACATCAATGGTCTGCGCGAACGCCTCGGCAGTGTTTCCGAGCATTTGCGCAAGTTCGCTCCCGAAGTCGACGAAGGCTATACCAATCCCGAATTTGAAACCGATTGGCACGACCGTATTCTAGATCTCGGTATATCCGCTTTGAAGTCCGGTATCACCAACGTGTTGACGGTTGGTTCGGGCCGGGGTGAAATTTTCGGAGCCTGGAAGGGCTTGGGCGTAGAGCAGCAGGGTCACAACCTGGGCCACATGAAGCAACCCGACAACCCGATCTGGATCAAGATCCGCCAGTACAACAGCCGGATGTTGGTCAAATTGATGGAACAGCTCGAAAGTGTACCCGAGGGGAGTGGTAGTATGATGGACAACACCCTGATTGTCTACACCAGTAACAATGCGGACTCTCAGCACACCTCCGGCAATAACTGGCCGGTCATTCTACTGGGCAATTACGACGGGGCTTTCAAAACGGGTTGCTTTACCCAACTGGACGGCAAGCGTCCGATCAACGCCTTGTATACCTCGATTCTCCGCGCTTCCGGTGTGGAGTGTGACCGTTTCAATATGTCCGAAAGGATGGCGGCCAAGTTCGATTCCGGAACCGGTCCCCTCAAAGAAATTTTGGCATGAACCTGATGATCCGCACCCTTGGGGTGGCGGTCCTTGCCCTCCTCGGTCCGGTCTCCCAAGCCTCGGAAACTTACGTCCCAGGGGAAAAGCCAACCGGCGACTTCAAAACGTTCGCGAGTTCTTTTTTGGAGAGCCATTGTTTCGATTGTCACGATGACGAGACCAGCGAGGGGGATCTCAACTTGCTCGAGTTAGGACCGGTGAACGAGACCAACGCAGCAGTCTGGAAGTCCATCTGGTCTCAGGTTGCCTTGCAGGAGATGCCGCCGAAGAAAAAATCGAAGCTGGGCATCATCGACCGTTTGCGGTTTTCCGACTGGATTGTCGGCGAGCTTCGGCACAAGATGAAGAACAAGGGAGGCTTTCATGCCCACCTCGATCCCACCAAGGGAAACTTCGTCTCTCACGAGCTACTCTTTGGGCATCTTCCCAAAGGAATCCAATTAAAGCCGACCTCTTCACCCGCCCGCATTTGGCGGGTCACTCCACAAGAACACATAACGCGGCTTAACGAATTGATCAACACGGAGTCCAAATACGATCCTGCAAAACCGGGGCTGCGTACGCGCGGCGACCATATCCCGACCAACCACGGTGGTGAATTGAAGCTGTATTTCGGGACGGACCGGATCATCAAATGGGAAGGAGGAACGGTAGCTTATGCCACTGCGGTGAAGAGCGTGCCGGTGGTCCTTTCCTCAGCCCGCAAGCATGGCTTGGAGAATTACCCAGACTTTTATACCGTCAATAGTTCCGAGGCTAGGCAAATTGTCGGCAAGGCGGAGGACATCCTCCGCTACATGGCCTATGGGCCCTTGAGCCTTGCCGAATTCCCCGAACAAATCACCGATGATCCCAAGACCTACGAAAAGGTTAAGCCCAAGGGGGATCTGCGTGGTTTGCCATCGGCCATCGTATACAACACGAAAGTCCTCCGTCCGCTGACTCCGGTTTACGATTTGATGAAAGAACCGGGTGTAACCGACGAGCGCCTGCGCGCAGCGGTTGATTATGTTTTCGAGGCCGTGACATTCCGTCCTCCATCCGGGAAGGAATCCGATGAATACCTAGGGATTCTCAAGGACTCCATCGGCAAGGTGGGAAAGGAGAACGGAGCGTTCATGGGCTTGTCCGCAATCTTTTTGGATCGTGACGCTCTTTTCCGAGTCGAAACCGCCCAATCCGGAAAACCTGACCGGTATGGCCGGGTGATGTTGCGGGATTGGGAACTTGGACTAGCCCTGAACCATGCCTTGAGCTATGTCAGACCGGATGAGGCTCTTCGCAAGGCCATCGCGGAGGGCAGAATGAGAACCCGTGAGGACGTGAAACGCGAAGTCTCCCGGATGCTCGATGACGACAGTATCCGCAAACCCCGGGTGCTTCGCTTTTTCCGCGACTTCTTCGACTACGACCTCGGGGGCTATATTTGCAAAGACAACGCAGCCCTGGGCCGAACGGGTGTCACTTCCAAAGGAACTTCCCATTACCGGGCCATGTTCGATGCCACCGCAAGTTCGGACCGGTTGATCGAATTGATTTTGCAGGAAGACAAGGACTTCCTCAAGGAGCTGCTGACCACCCGCCAAGTCGTGGCCACCGGGGCCGACAAATCCTACTTTGGCAAGAAAAACAATAAGGAGGAACGGGAAGTCGCTACACTCGTTCGAAAAAAAGAAGCGGAGGCAAAACTGAAGAAGGAAACGGCTGCCGTGGCCGATCTAGAGAAGGGAATCGAGGATCTCGAGAGCAAATTGCGCGGCGAATCTGGGGATCAGATTCCCCCGTGTTTCTTGCTCAATGGGGATTTTTCCAAAGTTGTGCTTGAAGAGCCCGATGGTTGGGAGGTAGCAAGCGGGACAATTGATCCCAAGGAACTTGCCGAAAATCGTGTTGGTGGGAGACGCCAAGCCGTGGTTATCCAACAAACTTTTGACGAACCCATTCCCGCCAAAACCAAACTGGTGGTCCGCGTCGAGCGCAGCGACTCAAGTTCCCGTCCAATTGGTATTGTGGCCCTTTGGGACAGCGGTTCCCAAAATATCAACCTGAGCCCCGATCTCGGTTATTTTCAATTTTCGGTTCCTGCGGGCAAAACAATGACCGCGATCAAGTTTGATTCCCAGCGTGGAAATCATGTTCTATCCCGGGTTTCCCTTCGAGAAGACATCGGGATTCTCAAGACCTTGACGCAAAAGAAGAAGTCTTTGACCGCCGCCAAGAAGAAACTGGAGCAGG
>JABGWD010000292.1 GCA_018645725.1 Opitutia bacterium | reverse complement strand
TCCCTTCAACACGTTCAAGAATTGAGGGATTTCATCGATGCTGAATCGGCGCATAAAGCGACCGAAGGAAAATATTCTCTCATCCACCTGACTGGCTTGTACTGCTTCGTCACGGGGCTTGGTTTCATCGTGCACCATCGACCGAAATTTCCATATGACGAATCGCTTGCCGGCCAAACCCACTCGCTCTTGCCTGAAAAAAAGAGGCCCGGAGGACTGAACGGTCTGAAAAACCTTCACGAGCAGCATGCATAACGGAAGAATGCAGAGGAGAGCAGGCAAACTTACGCACAAATCAAACGATCTTTTGAGCATTTGGTTGAAAGGACTTTCCAATGGCTCGTTTTGCAGGGAGAAAAATTGCCTGCCTGACTCCTCGACAAAGACGAGACGAGAATCAAAAAAGCCTGACAATGCATTGTATATGAGAACTCGACAACCGTGTTGGTTGGCCAAATCCGTGACCACGGGAATCCAGTCATCCATATCTCGATCAGGCAAAACCACCAATTGATGGATTTTGTTCTTTTTCAAAAAACCCTCGAGCTTGGCGTAAGAACCGAGCCATGGCAGTTGAACCGTGCTCGGAGCCTTGTCCGAAGTTGAAAACGTTCCTGCAAAACTAAAGCCATGCTTCGATTGCCTGATTATCCAATTGCTAAGGCCGTCCAATGCACTCGCTTCACCAAGAATAACACTTCTCTTGTTGATCGAGCGGAACCCGATCAACCTTTTGAACAAACCGGGGAGCGCAAAATTGGAACTGACCAACAAAGGCCAACAAGTGGAAAGATAAAAAACCAAGAACAGTCGACTGGTCTCCTTGTCCTTGGTTGCAAAGTAAGATGCAAAAACGAAGAACGCGATAAGAGACGTTTGAAAGTTCGCCTTCATCACCGATTCACGAATCCTTCGCCACCCGCTTTTGATGAAGAACGATCCGTAATTTTGTAACGTGCCAAAAGTCGACACAACAAGGCCTGCACCGGCAACCAAAGCATAATTCCAAGGTAAGTTGATCAAGGGATACTCCCACTCTTCCCAAGAATACAGGCAAACCCAAAACCACGAAAAAACGAACACAAGCAGGAACAACTTGTGCATGAGAGCATATCCACGATCTCGATGGTTGGGCATATTTGTCGCTATTGAAGCCAATCCAAAATGACGGAAATTCGAATGAAGCGCAAGGAACTATTTGCAGTGACATCCCATCCCTCCGAAAAAACCGGTTGAGTCATTCCCGTTTGTTAGAAGCTTGCCTATTTCATTTTTTTTTGAAATAAATGAAAACATGGCATTGCCAGCAAACCTAAAGGTAGGAACAACCCCTGCCCTTGACGCACGCAATCTCGAACTTGAGTCTATCGATTTTTTCGTCCGTCTGATGAGTATGCTCGGAATGCCCCGGTCGGTCGGGGAAATCTATGGGTTACTTTATTTCTCCAAAGATGCTCTTCCCATGGACCAGATTGCATCTCGGCTTGGGATCAGTATCGGTTCGGCTAGCCAAGGGCTTCGCACTCTTCGGTCTCTGAAGGCAGTGCGCACCGCCTATGTTGCCGGAGACCGCAGGGATCATTACTTTGCCGAAACTGAATTCAGAAGGTTGTTTTCGAACTTTATCAAGGATGAAATAATGCCTCACTTGGATAGTGCCAAAGATCGAATCAGCCGCATGGAAAAATCTCTTCCAAGCCAATCGACCGAAGAGGATGAATTTTACTCGGTTCGAATTGAAAAACTCCGGCGACTTACGAAGGCGGGCGGACGCCTGCTCCCTGCTCTTGCCGGTTTGCTAAAACTATGAGTCAAGCTCAAGAAGAACTCAAGGATTGGTCGGACGGTTGGTATTGTATCCGCACCAAGCCCCGAATGGAAACGGTGGCGGCGGCAACTTTGCAAACTCTGGAAAACGTAGAGGTCTTTTTACCGCGAACCATTCGACCACCGAAAGCAAAAGCCTTTGCCGCAAAAGCTCTTTTTCCAGGCTATCTGTTTGCCCGGTTTGACCCAGTGTCGCATATCCGGAACGTACATTACGCCAGAGGCGTCGGGTATGTCGTTCGCCGCAAGGAGGTACCCGTCCACGTCCCGCCACAAGTAATGATCGAACTTCGACTCATTTCGCCCGACGGACTATTGGAGATTCCCGACCAACCCCACAAGGTAGGGGACAAGGTAACGGTAATTTCAGGTCTTTTTGCCGGTGGCGAAGGAACGGTCACACAACTGATACCGGCCCGTGAAAGGATAAAAATACTTTTCGAAATCCTCGGGCAACCCCGAGAGGTTGAAATCAACGAGGATATTGTAGATTTTCCAAGCGCTCACCCGATGGGCGTCGGATAAATTTGCCAAATACAAACCCCATCTTCTTGCCTGATTGGCCTTGTAACAAGCAAACGGCCAAGGGCGGTAGCGTGAATGAACAATAGTCGTGCCTAGAGCCCTTATTTCCGGAATCTCCGGACAAGACGGTTCCTACTTGGCGGAAAGCCTTTTGCGAGAAGGTCATGAGGTCCATGGGTTGGTCCGAAGATCCTCCCTGGAAGTGCCCCACGTCAAGATGTCTCGAATCTCGACGGTGATGGATCAGTTAACGCTCCACCCATGCTCTCTGGAAAGCCAGACCGCTTTGTTTGAGGTTGTACGCGAGATCAAGCCCGACTACCTTTACCACTTGGGAGCGCAGTCATTTGTTTCTTACGAAATTGATCAGGAATACGCGACCCTGGATACCAATTTAGGCTCAACTCACGCTCTTTTGTCCGCGGTCATGAGATTCGCGCCCCATTGCCGTTTTTATTTTGCAGCTTCCAGCGAAATGTTCGGGCATGCGGAAACGTCTCCGCAAAATGAGTCCACCCCCTTCAATCCCCGTTCCGTGTACGGAATATCAAAGTTAGCAGGCTTCCATATTTGCAAATCATTTAGGGAAAACGAGGATATTTTCGCCTGCTCCGGAATTCTCTACAACCATGAATCTCCTCGAAGGGGGAAGGAATACGTAACTCAAAAAATCATTTCCCAAGCCGTGGCAATCCATCGAGGACATTCGAACGTCATCAAACTGGGGAACTTGGATGCCCGAAGAGACTGGGGTCATGCAAAGGACTATGTGGAAGCCATGAGAAAAATCACGGAATTCGACAAACCCGATGATTTCGTCGTTGCTTCTGGCCGAACCCATTCCGTCAGAGAATTTTGCGAAAAAGCTTTCTCTCTTCTTGATCTTGATTTCGAAGACTTTTTTGAATGCGATCCCCGTTTTTTCAGGCCTTCGGAAAAAACTCCCCTATGTGGAGACGCCACCAAAGCGCATGAAGAACTCGACTGGGCTCCAACTCATGATCTCGACACAATCATTGAGGAGATGATGGATTGCGAACTAGAGAGAACCGCCTCTTTTACTAACTGACGGATGATTCGCTACAGATTGAGTTACTTCACTTCTCTCCTTTTCATTTTCGGATTTGCGGTTGTCTTTTTGTCCGTCGATTTCTTTATGCCCCACCTACGGGCATGGAAATCCAACAAAATGCTTCTTCAGTCCAAAGTTTATCTGGATGAGTCAATCGACGAGGGAAGTGGTTTGCTCCAAGACGGAGTCCGTAAAGCCAAGATCGCATTCCTGCTCAATCCGGAAAACGAAGAGACTTTCGATAACTACAACCTTTTGCTCTACCGGTCCGCCCCATCCTTGGCTTTGGAGAATTGGTCGGTGGATTTGGAGAATCAAGGTGATGCAGTCGAAAAAAGAATCAACCTTTTCTCCAAAAGTCTGGCTACATTGAGAGACGATACGCAGACGCCTTTGCACCGCAAGAGGGCGGCGGAAGTCGCTTTCGGGCAAATGAAAAGACTCACCAAGATCGACAGTTGGATTGAAGACCCCCAAAACGCACTCATGGTTTGCAATTTGTTGGCTGAGACCGGCAATCAAACCGAAGCTCTAAAGCAAGTCAAACGACTTTTGGAAAGCTACCCTGGGCACCCACAGGCTATGTTTCTTCTTACTCGCCTGTCCGTTCACCTCAAAGACATCTCACAGATACCCCGCATAGGAAAGGAATTGGCTGGACTCTCAGCCCAAAGAGATGAAACGGGGATCGAAGCAATAAGGCACATGACGTTACTTCACCTAATGCAACCTCTCTCTCCCGGCAGCCTTGACAAATGCATTCAGCTTCTGCAGGCCAACAAGCATGCGCAGCCCATCGACTTCCTGCGTATTCACGCTCTTCGCTTTGCTTCTTCGCAAGATGAAAAGGAAAAAAAAGAAATCATCAAAACTTGCTCGGAACTGTTCGATTTGGCCAATCCCAAAGACCTGCTTACTTTTTCGAACTGGTTGGCTCGATTACGCAATTTTCAAGAATTGCTAAATTATTTACCCGCTTCCAAGGCAAAAGTCGATGAAAGCCTTTTCAAAATTCGAATGAACGCCCTTGCTCATGTCAATGACACCGAGAGCATTCATAGAGAAGTCAGAAATTCCCCTATCATTCCTCAGAGATGGAGGTTTTTGGTCGAAGCAAGAGCCTTTGCGCTCGCCGGCAACTTCAAAGAGGCTTCGGCTATATTGAACCGCTTGATTCCCGTGTTGGGGGAAGATTACAGAAAAGTACGGGAAATTTGCCAATATTTGGAAAACTCGGACGACATAGTCAGTTTGGTTCATATACTCGAAAAGCTCATCGACAAGCCAATCCACAAACGTTACGCCCTGCGCAAACTGATGCAACATCGCTCAGCCTCTGCATCTCTGGAAGACCTGCTTGGTTGGATGACCAGGCTTTCAAAGATGGACGACACCCACCCGACTTTTTCAGAATCCTACCTGTACTTCGAATTGCTTAACCCGCAGCTACCTTCTCCCTCCCATAAGCTTGACCAATTGATCGAGGAAGCAAAAGCATTCCAACGCGAACACGATACAACGCGAACTCGCATTACTCTTGCCCTCGCTCACCTGAGGAATCATTCAGCCGATCTTGCCCTAGTTGCCCTGGGTCGAACAGAGAATTGGAGAGAATGGACAGACAGCCGAGCCGCCTGGGCATTCATCTCCGCCCAAGTCTTCAAGTTAAATCATGACTCCGAAAAAGCTCTCGTGGTTTCATCCAAAGTCGATTTCAAGAAAATGGACCGGGCGGAAAGAGAAAGCCTCGAAAAACTATTCCCTGGGGAATCCCCATCAACCGAATGACCAACGACAAGGTTGCAAACCCATCTGACGGCAGTGAAACAATAGCTTCCCTGCGAAATATCTTCGGATCCATATCACTCCTGATTCCGTGGTCTCTTCTTCTCTTCCAATTGTCCATCACCTGGGAAACCAACGAGCAATATGCCCATGGATACCTTGCTCCAATCCTCTGCCTTTACTTACTTCTAAAAACCAAAATCCCCGAACCCTTGGAGAAAGAAACCAATAAACCAAAATCGGCATTTGAAGGCAAAGCCTATCTCCTCCTCGGCATTCCGATGATCTTGACCCTTTTTCCCTTGTGGTTGGTGAGAGGGGCTAACTCAGATTGGCGAATGCTCAACCTTGCTTTGTTTTCGGTTGTTTTTCTTCTTACCATCGCGCAATGGTACGATCATGGAGGTTGGCCAAGAATCAAGGTCATGCTCTTCCCTCTTCTCTTTTTTTTGGTCGCGATCCCTTGGCCTTTGGCAACCGATCTGCAACTCACCCAATGGTTCCAAGAAAAGATTTCATCGCTTATTGTGGACATCCTCTTGTTACTCGAACACGAAGCCCGCTTGGAAGGTACGGTTATCGACATTGGAGTATTTGGTCAAATTGGGGTAGATCAAGCCTGCAGCGGAATTCACGGACTGCAAGCCTCGCTTGTCATAACCCTTTTTCTTGGCGCATACTATAAGCTACGCCCCCTAAACCGCGCAATCTACGTTTTGGCAGGTATCGGAATCGCTCTTCTCCTGAACTTGGCCCGGGCATTTTCTCTCTCCTTTTTCAAAATCAAAGGCAAAGGAGAGTGGCTTGAAGAGCCTCTTTTTACCATTGCTGGTTGGGAAGCCTCCAACCTGCACGACTTGGCAGGTTGGATTGAGACCGGCATTATCTTTATTCTCATCCTACTACTCGGACGAATGGCTACGTTCGGTTATTTCAGCCGAGCCTTGGGAAATCAGTTGGCATCATGGTCCAATTTGCAATCGAGCCCTCCCCTGCCCTTTAGCATTCTAAGCATTTTAATGGTTACGGGGACAGCCTGCTTCACCGAGTTTCATTACAGGAATACCGAGTCACAGATGAAAGATCTGCCAACTCTGCGCTTGGCGTTGGAAGGCCCTGGAATTCATATCGAGGAACAGTCCATCTCCCGACAAGTCGCGGCCCAGTTGCATTATGAAGATGCCCAATCCGTTCAATGGCAAGACCGCGTCAGGCTTCGACTCAGCCCCTTCGGCTTCGTATTGAATCCAGAATCCGAATATTGGCAAGCGTTCGAATGCACCTGGGATAGTGGAGGGGCATGCACTGCAGTGCTCTCGACTCATACCCCTGAATCATGCCTTCCGCTGACAGGCCTAGTTCAAATCAATCCTACCCGAGGCAGTCCTCCGATAATGACACCCGTCCGAATCGGAGATCAAGACATTTTGTTCGAAATGTATGAATTCGCAAGAGGATCGCGCAAACTGTTCGTATTTCGTTGCTTCTGGCCAAGTAAACTTCTTCCAGGGAAGACCAACGCGTTTCCCACCGGTGGGTATGATTTCAAAGGGCGAATCAACGCGGCGCTCGAAGGCCGTCGAAATGTGGGGGGTACCATGCTCGCCATTGCCGTCGCCAATGTCTCCTCCCAAAGTGTGGCAATTGAAAAACTTGTCTCTCATGCACGAGACAAGATCAAGTTGAAATACTAGCGCAATGTCGCAAAAAACCCAAAAAGTCATCATCAAAGCCAATCGTTCTTTGTGGGATTTAGAGCTCAAGGATTTCTTCAAGTACAAGGATTTGCTCTATCTTTTGGTTCGGCGCGACTTCGTCACAAGCTACAAGCAAACCATCCTCGGACCGATTTGGGTGATTCTTCAAGCCCTTATGGGCAGTGCGGTGTTTACGGTTGTTTTCGGCAATATTGCCGGGCTTTCCACCGATGGTCACCCCGCCTTTTTGTTCTACCTCTGCGGCACCCTTGCTTGGCAATACTTCGGAAGTGTCTTCGGAGTCGGTTCGAATGCGCTGCAATCAAATCTAAACCTCTTTGCCAAGGTATATTTCCCACGATTGATTCCACCTATCGGCCAAGCCATCTCCTCCCTCTTGAATTTCTTGATTCAGCTCATCGTACTCTTCATCGCCTTGGGCATCTACCACTCGACCAACCCAGATGCCGTCGTGGGCCCTCGAGGGGAGGTTTTGCTGCTTCCCTTACTCGTTTTCCAATCGGCATTACTGGGGCTTGGAATGGGCTTTATTATTTCAGCTGCCTCTGTAAAGTATCGAGACCTCGGTCGACTAGCCGGTATGTTCACTCAATTTTTAATGTATGCGACGCCGGTAATCTACCCAATCTCCGAGATTCCGGAAAGATATCGTCCTCTCCTTGCGTGGAATCCGCTGACTTTTATCGTTGAGTCCTATCGTCACCTCCTGCTCGGTCACTCGACCGCGAGTACGCTGGAATACGGAATTCCTTCCGTGATCATCACATTCATAATCTTTCTTTTCGGTCTCGTACTCTATAACAAGACCCAGCGTTCCTACGTCGATTACGTATAGGTTACAAAGCCTTTGTCCAATCCCATCATTGAAGTTGAAAACCTCTCCAAGCGTTACCGTTTGGGAAGTATCGGGGTCGGATCTTTTCTGGATGACTTAAGGGCATTGGGGCGCAAGTTGAAACTTCCCTGCAAAAAAACCGATCCAGACAAGGAATTCCTTGCCCTCGACAATGTCAGTTTCTCGGTTTCAGAAGGTGAAGCGTTTGGCATCATCGGGCATAATGGCGCGGGTAAATCAACCTTGTTGAAAATTCTTTCGAGAATCACCGAACCAACCGGTGGCCAAGCAATCATTCGTGGAAAAGTGTCATCACTCCTTGAGGTTGGCACAGGATTTAATGAAGAGATGACAGGGCGAGAGAACATTTACCTCAATGGAAGCATTTACGGGCTTAACAGAAATGAAATTGATGAGCAGTTTGAATCGATCGTTGAATTTGCTCATGTCGGAAAGTTCATCGATACTCCAGTCAAAAGGTATTCAAGCGGAATGTTCGTGCGTCTTGCCTTTGCAGTAGCCGCCCATTTGAAACCCGACGTGCTTATCGTCGATGAAGTTTTGGCCGTGGGAGATCTGGGCTTTCAAAAAAAATGCATGCAAAAAATGCAAAATGTCACAACTGGGGGAATGACCATTTTATTCGTCAGTCACAACCTGCAGATGATTCGGCAATTGTGTCCGAAATGTATGTTACTTGAGAAGGGAAAAGTCATTTCCATAGGCAAGACAAGTGACATACTATCTCAATATGTCACTTCTAAGAAAAAATATCTCTCTTGCCTCGAGCAGGAAATGCAAAGCGAAAGAAGAAGAGGAACAGGCTTGGCCCGGTTTTCAAAAATCTCTTACCAAAATACGGAGGGGCAGGAAAAAACAAAGTTTTTTCTCCAAGAACCCATCTGCTTTTCATTCGAAATCGTTGCAAAAGAAGAAATTGCAAGCCTCATGGTGATAATTGAGATAAAGACGGAAAACGAGCAAGAGAAGATCATATGCGCTTCTCACGAGATAACTTCGCGACCGCTCAAACCAAAGGATCGAGTCCAATTCTCCATAACCTTTGACAAACCCAATCTCTCGCCCGGCAGCTATCCCATTTACTTTTGGGCAGGCACGTCGGATCACTTTCATTTCGACATTCTCGATAACCTTCTGCCGCCCTTGGAGATAGGGGTTCCCCCGAAAGACTCCGGCACCTTTCGCGGTCTCGTGCAAACTAGCTCTTCGCTAGCCATTCATTCCCTGCCTTAATCCGTTACTTATTCTGATCGCAATAATACAATCCCGATTTGACTCCCGAAGATTACCGGGGAAGGCATTGAAGAAAATTGGCTCGGAAACTGTCCTGCAAAGGACCGTAGAACGAATAAAAAAGGCGAGCCTAATCGACTCGATTATTGTGGCGACTTCAACTACCAAATCGGACCGAGCGATCATTGATCACTGCGAAAATTTGGGCGTCAAGACTTTCGTCGGTCCTCTTGAAGATGTTGGAGAAAGGCTTGCTCAAGCGGCATCCGAAGAATCATCCGAGGCCTTTGTCCGCATTTCGGGAGACAGTCCCTTCATTGACTTTAGAATAGTCGATGAGGCTGTTAAGCTTTTCTCGGGACACGAGGCGGATTTGGCAACCAACGTTCTCCAACGTACGTTTCCCAAAGGGCAATCGGTCGAGGTCATTCGCACTTCCTCACTAAAGTCCTTATGCTCAAAAGCTCGAACACCTGAACAGAAAGAGCACGTAACTCCCTACTTTTACGAAAAATTTTCAAACTTTCGCATCTTATCATTCACCAGCGGTCAGGATTCGGGCAACTCTCGTCAATGCATCGACGATGAAAAAGATTTTCTACTTGCGAATAGGGTTGCCGAACGAGAGGACCTCTCCCGAGCCAACTGGAAAGATATTGATCGAATCTGGACGCTGGAGAGCAATGCTTTTAATGGGATCTAAGTTGATAGCCGCCGTAATCGGACTAGGAGTCGGGGAAAGTCATATTTCCGGTTTTGAAGCGCATCCCCGCTGCCAAGTAAAGACTCTCTGCGACTTCAACCCTTCGGTGCTTGAAAGTAATGCCCAGAAATACCCCGAAAAGAAGCTTGTTGAAAAAGCAGACCGCATCTTTGAAGACCCCGAAATCGACGTTGTTTCAATTGCTTCCTACGACAGCTTTCATGCCGAACAGATCATTCAATGCCTTAAGTCCGGCAAACATGTTTTCGTGGAAAAACCCCTCTGCCTTCGTCATCAAGAACTCGACTTAATTGTTGATGCCCTTAATTCCAATCCAAATTTGCAATTGTCTTCCAACCTCATCCTTCGGAAGGCGCCTAGGTTTGAAGAACTGAAGAAAAAAATTGGCTCTGGTGAACTTGGTCAACCTTTTCACTTCGAAGGTAACTACGACTACGGTCGGTTGCAAAAACTTACGGAAGGTTGGAGAGGCAATGATCCTCATTACTCGGTTACGCATGGCGGAGCGATTCATCTTATCGATTTAATACTATGGCTTTCCGGAAAGAAAATTGTCAATGTCCACGCTTTCGGCAACCGTATTCCTACCATTGACTCTGTTTTCAATGGAAATTCACTGACCACTGCTAACTTGCAGTTCGAGGATGGAGCCACCGGGCAAATCACTTCCAATTATGCAAGCGTTGCTCCCCACCATCACAAAGTAAGTGTCTATGGAACCCGTGGAACTTTCGAGCAAAGCCATCTTGGTGCAGCATATTTTCACAGTAGAGACTCCGATTATTCACCCGAAAGAGTTGATTCCGCATACCCAGGCGCCAGAAAAGGAGATCTTCTTTGTAACTTTATCGATTCGGTTTTGGGAGAAGTCGAACCAATCATCACCAAGGAAGAGGTATTGGGAGCCATGTCCGTTTCCTTAGCCATTGATAAATCCATCCAGACTCGCCAAGTCGAAGAGGTAGGATATCCACTTTTAAAATGACACTACCCGAACCCATCCCATTTGGTAAACCCCTGATAGGAGAAGAGGAAAAGAATG
>JABGWD010000291.1 GCA_018645725.1 Opitutia bacterium | reverse complement strand
CGCGAGCGCATGGAACTAATGGAAACGTCCATCCGAGAAGCGGAAGTACTCCTCAAGCAGGAGGAAGCCTGGATTGCCAAGCCCAAGCCCAAGGTGCAGGAGTCCGCCACAAAATTTTCGGACAAAGCTGGAAACTGGGTTGATTCGCAAAACCGTTGGTACGGACTCATCCGCCTGGCTCTTCAGACCGACAGCACCAGAGTAATCGTCTTCGGCATCGGCGAGCATAACAACCAAGGCGTCCCGGATCTCGAGATCGGCCACCACGATGCCTCTCACCATGGCAAGGACCCCTCCAAAATTGAGCAGTTCGCCCGCTACGAAGAGAAGGACTACCAGAACTTCGCCGGATTCCTAGACCAGCTTACCGAAACCAAGGAACCCGGCGGCTCGCTTCTTGACCATACTCAAGTGCTGCTCACCAGTAACCTTGGCGACGCCTCCGCCCATGCCTCCAACAACCTGCCTACCTTTCTAGCCGGCGGCGGATACAAGCACCAGGGGCATCTGCGTTTCGATGAGGAAAACAACTACCCTCTGTCAAACCTCTACCTGCGCATGCTGCAAAAGTTTGGAGCTCGGACCGAACAATTCGGTTCTTCCACCGGTGAACTATCCGAGCTCGGCTGAGAAAATGCCCGCGCCATTCACTCCAATGCCCAAGGCATGAACTTGTGATTGCTTGAGTCAATTTGAGTCAATGAAAGTAAAAATTCAACCGCATACTCTTTTCTTATTTTTTCTTTCACTGGTTTCATGGAATCACTTGGGAGCAGAAAACGACAGACCGTCCGAGATAAAGAAAAACCTGCTCAGGAAAAACCTCGTCCCCTGGTGCATCGTTCCCTTTGATGCAAGCAAGCGCTCTCCCGAGGAACGGGCCAAGATGCTGGTTCGGCTCGGGCTGAAACGATCCGCTTACGACTGGCGGTCTCAACACATTCCTGAATTCGAGGAGGAAATCCTTCAGTACAAGAAACACGGGATCGAATTCTTCGCTTTCTGGGGCGGACACGAAAAAGCCTTCGAGCTCTTCCAAAAGCACGGGATCCATCCCCAAATCTGGAAAACCCTCAGCTCTCCCAAGTCAGGTACCCAGAAAGAAAAGATCAGATCCGCCAAGGAGGCCATGATTCCACTGGCCAAGCGGACAGCCAAGATCGGATGCAAGCTTGGCCTTTACAATCATGGCGGTTGGGGCGGGGAACCGGAAAACCTGGTGGCGGTCTGCAAGGCCCTTCGAGCCGATGGGCACGATCACGTCGGGATCGTCTACAATTGGCACCACGGACACGGACGGATCAAGGAATGGAAGGATGACCTCAATCTCATGAAACCCTTCCTCCACTGCCTCAACCTCAACGGCATGAACACGGGAGCCGAACCAAAGATCCTCGCCCTCGGAAAAGGAGAACATGAAGAGCACATGCTCAAGATTCTGATTGAGAGCGGGTATGATGGACCGGTCGGCATCCTCGATCATCAAAACCATCTGGATGCGGAGGAGTCTCTGCAAGCCAATCTTGAGGGTTTGAAAAAGTTTCTTCCCAAGTACCGTTAACTCGCCGATTACTCTTCAGGATCCCCCAAAAGAGGATCCCCATCGGGCTCAAGAAGTTTGCGTTTTTCTTCCTTGAGGGAATTAAGTTCCAACATGAGCTTCTCAATCAGAGATTCGTCCACTTGCTCCAGGGCTTCGAACATTTCGGCGTTCAGTTCTTCCTTGCGCGATTCTATTTTCTCCAAAACATTCTCCAATTCCATGCTTCTCTTGCTTTCCTCACGGGCCTCGACGAAACGCGTATGATCGAAGTTGCGGAGGGCTTCCATTTCTTCTTCCAAACCCTTCGCTTCATCGTTTTTTTCGGAAATCGAACCTAACATCCGTGAACGTTCTTCATCAGTCAGGTTTGGCATGGAAAGCCTGGCCTCCAAGTGCGCGACTTCTTTTTTCAAGCCGTCCATCTCTTCCCTGAGCTTGGACTTTTTGGCAGAAATGCCCTTTTTGGGAGCAATTAAATCCTTGGCTTCGAGAAACGTAACGTGCCCGCCCTCATCGATGGATTGCAATTCCTTTTGCAAAAGCTCTATCTCTCCAAGACAGGTGTCCATATCTTCGGATAAATCACGTCCTTCCTTCATTCCTTGCCGCAATTCCTTGAGTTTCACGCGCTGCTCGCGGAGAGCTTCGCGCACCGCAGCGCGAGCCTCCCTTGTTTTTTCTGCAGAAGGCTTTAGGCTTTCTTCCGTATTTTGATCGTCTTCGTTCAAAGCTTTGATTTTTTATCTGCAAATACCATAAGTTAAAAAAGATCAATGATTATCAAGAATAATCCCAATTGGGTTACCCCCCTTCGAACTAGAGACGCCAACTGAAACATTGATAAACAAAATGCCTTATATTGCTTAAAAACCCTTGTGAAGGGCAGCATAAGGCTTTTCCTATGGATGGGGGAAAAGCCAACGTGAACTTGCGAACAAACAAACACAACATGAGCCGTAGTTTCGGTGTGCTTGGAACAGCGTTCCTCCTCTCCTTTTTCAATATCTCGTTTGGGCAAGTGGCATCGGCCACCAAGAAATCTCCTGAAGCCGGCAGTGATCAGGTATCCGAGGTGATCAGGACCTTCGGGGGGCGAGGAACCTTGGCCGACGACACACCTCCTACTCCGGCGAAGAAAGCGGTCGGGGAATTCAAAATGCGCGAAGGGTTCTCCATCGACCTCATGGCATCCGAGCCCAAGGTTCGGCAACCCCTCTTCATGAGTTGGGACAGCCGGGGCCGGCTCTGGGTTTCCCAGTACCTCCAGTACCAGTTTCCGGCCGGACTCAAGATCGTGGAATACGACAACCACTTGCGGGCCCGATTCGACAGCGTACCCAAGCCCCCGCCCCATGGGGTGAAGGGCGCGGACAAGATCACGGTCTACGAAGATACCGACGGAGACGGCTTTTTCGACCGCAGCAAGGACGTGATCACCGGGCTGAACGTCTCGACTTCGGTGGTGACGGGGCATGGAGGCATTTGGGTAGCCAATCCGCCTTATCTTCTCTTTTACCCGGACAAGGATCAAAACGACGTTCCCGACTCCAATCCGGAAGTCAGGCTATCGGGATTCGGGCTCGAGGATACGCACTCGGTGATGAACAGCCTGGAATGGGGACCGGACGGATGGCTCTACGGGGTGAGCGGAAGCACCACCACGGGCAAGGTCAAGTGCCCGGCAACGGGGAAACGGATCGAGTGGAAGGGACAGATGGTCTGGCGCTACCAACCGGACACCAGGCATTTTGAGATTTATGCGGAAGGGGGAGGCAACACCTTCAGTCTGGAGATCGATTCGAAGGGAAGGGTTTTCTCAGGAACGAACAACGGCAATACCCGGGGCATGCATTACCCACAGGGAAGTTACGGAAAAAAGAATTGGGGCAAGCACGGTCCCCTGACCAATCCCTATGCCTTCGG
>JABGWD010000290.1 GCA_018645725.1 Opitutia bacterium | reverse complement strand
CAGGAGCGGACCCGACTGGACGTGGTCAAGGAAGTGATTGGAGACTTCATCGACAAAAGGCAGCACGACCGTATCGGCTTGGTTGCCTTTTCAGTGAACCCCTACCTCGTGAGCGCTCTCACTTTGGACAAAGAACATCTGCAAAAAAACCTAACTCGGTTACGCGTTGGCCTAACGCACCAAACTGGGACAAACATTGGATCCGCCTTGGCCGAGGGGATCAACAGATTGCGCTCTCTTGAGTCGAAATCAAAAATCTTAATCCTTTTGACGGATGGCAAAGACGAACCCCCACCCCCACACAGTCCTCTCATATATGCAGAGGGTGCCAAAAAAGATAAGATCAAAGTTTATACGATAGCGATCGGCAGCAATGCCAGAACGAGAAGTTATCTCTTCGACCCATCGACTAGAGACGTCCTGCGTTATCCAAACGGCCGGGAGATCGTCAAAGTCGTTAACTTTCCGGTTGACAAAGAGATCCTGCAAAAAATAGCCAAGTCCACCGATGCCCGCTTTTTCGAAGCGCAAGACAAGGAAGGTCTCGCCTCGATCTACGATGAAATCGATCTCCTTGAGAAATCCGACGTCGAGCTTAGCGTAAACGCGATTTTCGAAGAATTGTTTGCCTGGCCTCTTGCCTTGGCCCTCGCCTTTCTGCTCCTCGAGATCATTCTGTCCCGAACCCTGTTCCTACGCATCCCGTGAACGTCTTCGTCGAACCTCAAGTCATCTATATCGGCCTCGGCGTGGCACTTGGTTTGATTCTGCTCTTTTGGCACACGCAAAGAGTCCGTTTGCGAAGAGTGAACCTATTGGTTTCCACGAAACTCTTGCCCACGCTCGTTCCATCTTGGTCCAATGCCCTGCAATGGACCAAGCTTTCGCTTCTATTGACGGCAGTCCTTTTGCTTTTCGTGGCGTTGGCTCGCCCCCAATGGGGAACGGAGAGGAAGAAGACCGAACCGACCGGCATCGACGTCATGATCGCCCTGGACGTCTCAAAGAGCATGCTTGCCAGAGACGTTCGGCCCAACCGACTGGAACGGGTCAAGCTTGGCATCACCAACCTGCTCGACCGCGTGAGCGGAGATCGACTTGGACTCATCGCATTTTCCGGAACAGCCTTCCTGCAATGCCCCCTTACCCTGGACCACCAAGCCTTTGCCAAAACGCTCAATGATCTGGAGATAGGCATAATCAAGATTCCCGGCACGAATTTGGCCAGCCCGATTGAGGAAGCTTCGCGGTCTTTTTCGAAAAACGACCGGGACAGGTTCCTCATTTTGCTCTCCGACGGAGAGGACTTGGAGGGTGAAGGACTAAAACGGGCCAAGGAAGCGAAGGAACAAGGAATTCGAATATACACGATCGGAATCGGATCACCAGAGGGTGCAAGAATACCCACGGATCCTCTCGGTCAGTCAGCCCGCAATTTCCTCAAGGACCCGCAAGGAAAGACGGTGGTAAGTCAAATGGACCAACGAGCTCTGCAAGACATATCGGACGCCACCGGCGGTCAATACCACGCGATGGGTCCGACCGGGGAAGGCTTGGCCGAGGTTCTCGAGTTACTGCAGTCCATTGGACAAAAGAAAAAACGCGAACAACTGTCGACCGAGTTGCCGATTGATCGCTATCAACTTTTTGCTATAATCGGCTTTCTTATCCTCATCTCCGAAATGCTGACCTCATCCGGCAGAAAAAAACTAACCCGTACGAGTGTGACCTGTATCGCCGTCTTCGCCTGCATGCTCGCCGGCTGCCTCAAACAGGACAACGTCAAAAGGGCCGAAGAAGCCATGACCGAAGGTGATCCGGTCGCAGCAGCCGGCTTTTACACGGCCGAAATCGATGCGTCCGACGACAAAGCGATCGATCCGAGGCTGTACCTTAATGCCGGATTGGCCCACATGGAAGCAGGTTCACTCGAGAAAGCCGAGAAAAACCTGGAACAAGCGCTAGACGCATCGATTGACGTACCGAACCTACAATCAAAAGTCTTGAACGCTCTCGGGAACGTTTTCTACCTGCGGGCAAACGACTACTTGGATCAAAGAGACGTGGGCCAAGCGCGCAAGACATGGGAGAAGGCATTGGGGTATTACCGGAACGCCTCTCTGCTCGATGGAAACAAAAAGGCAGACGATAACTTGGCCTCACTGAAAAAACAATTGGAGGAGAGAATCAAGTCGATGATTTGTCAAATGAGCGGGAGAATGTGGAGAGACTTGAACGGGGACGGAAAAGCTCAAGGCAACGAGCCCGCCCTGAAAGGTTTCGTCTACTGGGACAAGGATGGGAACGGAGAGCATAACAGTTCCGACGAACCCATTGTGAAAACCAATGAAACAGGCGCTTTTGCCTTTGAATGGATTTCGGACCACTACCCCATTTCCATCCGATTGGGATCACAATTGCTCGAATCCAATCGCAGCGAACAAAAATACCTGGTTCCCATTTATCCACCGCCGCCGCCTCCTGAAAACCCCGCGCTGGTCCGAAATTTTCATATCTCGATCAAGAAGCCGGGAAAACTTCGCGTTCCGATTGCCTATCGCGCCGCCCCCGTTTTGCGGGGAAGTGTCTGGTCGGATGAGAACGGGAACGGGGCAAGGGAAAAGGCTGAAAGTGGGTCGATCTCGTCCACCTTGTTTCTGGACCGCAACGGGAATTTTCAGCTGGATGAAAATGAAACCACTTTCAAACCGGAAAAAGACGGGTCGTTTGAGCGCTTGGTCTCTCCGGGACAACATTCGCTTTGCATCAAGCCCGACAACCCCGATGCCAACGTAACTTTTCCAATTGGAGCCAGGAAAGCTTATCTTACCTGGCTCGACTTCGAATCCATGTCGGAAAATCTTGATTTCGGGGTGCAGGAACCTGCATCGGAAAACCAGAATCAACAGGACGGCAACCCGGAACAAAACCAGACTCAGGATACTCCATCCAAACCCTCTCAAGAGAAAAAACCCGGGGAAGAAGGAAAAACCGAAGAACCTTTTCCCCAGGAAGTGAATGCCCTCTATGAAAGGCTCCTGCAGGAAATGGAGTCCAAAAGCGAACCACTTGGGCAAGAAGCAAAAGCAGTAAGTTCCAGAGCAAACGGCAGGGACTACTGATCCATTTATGGCAATGTCCGGAAACTTCGATTCTTTCAGTCTTTACCGAAATACAATCTTTCGGCCAAGACTGCTCGCCTTTCTGATACTCTCGTCGATCTGTTCCGGATGTTTCCTTTTCTCTCAGAGCCGAAATACAAGAGCCGAAGCCTCTTTCTCTCCCCCGAGCATTACCCTTGCGAACAGTACGATTTACAAGGTCGTGCTACACGGAACCCAAGATAATCCCGAAGGATCCTTGCCTGCCGTCCCCGGTCTGAGTATTTCAAACTCGCCTCAAGTTTTTCGTTCCGCAAGCTTTTCAAACGGCACTCCTTCCGTAAGGCTCGAGATGAGCTTTCAAGTGAAGGCGAGTCGGGAAGGAACTTTCACCCTACCCTCTTGGATCGTGAACATCGGTGGAAAACCCCTGCAAATCCCTGCGGCAACGCTCCAGGTTTTGGCCCCAAGCCAACAGGACTTGATTCGCAAGAAAAGACAAAGAGAGCAGGAGAAGGAGCTCGAGGAAGCGGCTTTCATCGAATTCCACACCTCGAGACCCTTCCTTTTCGAAGGGGAGACCGTTCCGGCTACCGTGCAACTGTTTCTTTGGGACGGACTACGCGTCACGGGTTTGAGCATACCCGTGAAAAACGGGGATAGCTTTTCAATAACCAAGCTGCTCAATCCCAACGAAAAAAGAAACTTGTTGAGGAATAATGGCAAAAGGTATGCCCTCTTTTCTTGGCCCATTGGCCTTACCGCGGCCATGGCAGGGGAACACAAGCTTAGCTTCAGCACTGCGATCCGGGTTCGCGTCTCCAACCGGAGAATCAACCCGTTCAACAATCCGATCTTCAACGATCCCTTCTTCGGTTTTGGCCGTGAGGAGTCATTGAAAGTCAAAGGTGATGAGATGACGATGGAAGTTCGTTCCCTGCCCATGAAAGGAAGACCCCTTGGCTTCCAAGGAGCGATCGGGACTTTTACGTCCGAATCAAGAATCGATTCCGACAGTGTTTCCCTGGGAGATCCCGTGCGCCTCGTTTTCGAAATCTCAGGCACCGGAAATTTTGCTGCCGTTCCTGCGCCGGAAATCAATTCCAACAAAAAATTCAAAATTGGTCCGCCGTCCTTTTCCTTCGAGGGAAACCAAATCACAAAGCACGAAGGAAAGCAGAGTTTTGAGTATATCGTAACCCCTCTGGTCGCAGGCCTTCTTGAAATTCCGCCCATTGAGTTTGCCTATTTTGACCCCATTAGGGAAAGTTTCTTTTCCGCATCCACGCTGCCTCACGCCCTGCAGGTAGACCGCGGAGAGCAATGGACTCCCAACGATCAAGGAAGCAACTCACCATTTTCTCGTCCGGATGAGTCAACAAGGCAGTCGTCCCAAGATCTCTTTCAAGCAGAAAGCGAACCGGGTGAGTGGGTAAGCGCGCTTGAGCCAAGTCCACTGATGAACAACCCTGCCTTCTGGTATTTTCAAGCCATTCCTTTGGCGGGTTTCTGCTCGCTGACCTTTTGGGGTGTCAGAAGAAAAAGGAGAGGGAAGGAAAAATTCAAGCGGAAGGAAAACAGCCTTTCCCGACAAATGAAAGACGCGGTAGGATTCAACGACCCATCTTCGTTACTCCGGGCGTTTCGAGATTTGCTCCGGCTGAAGATTGCCAAAATCCACAAGCACCCCAACCCATCATCTCTTGCCAGTGAGGAACTAATCGTACACTTGAAGGCGGGTAAAAACTCAGATGAGGTTATCGGTACAGTCAAGGAACTGCTCAGAAGTTGTGACGATCAAGAGTTTGCCGGCAACGAACTTGCCAAACAACCCGTCGAGGACCTTTATCGCAAAGGCTTCGCAATATTGAAAAAAATCAGATAATGAGTCGAATACCCTTTGTTTTCGCCTCCTTTCTGATGCTCGCATGCACCCGCAGCGCTCACGCGGATTCGGAAAACAAACTCTTTTATGACGCCGTTCGGGCGGAAGCGGCTGAGGACTTCGATTCCGCGATCCGATTTTATGAACAATCGGCGAAAAAATCTCACTCGGCGAACCTATATGGAAACTTGGCCAACCT
>JABGWD010000289.1 GCA_018645725.1 Opitutia bacterium | reverse complement strand
CAATCATTCGCTGGGTAAAAACCCTTCTCTGACCAAGGCAACCGCCAAATTGGCCGAAGAAGGTGAATTCATCCTGCTCCACCCCCACGATTTCGCCGAAGACGGCAGACCGGATAATTTCAAGGCATTGGGAAAAGTCTACGAACATGCCTATCCTGCTTGCGCAAGAATACGTTACGCAACCCTGAACAATAGGGATCGATTGTTTTTGGACGATTTGTTCGGTGGCACAAGCACGGAAGTTCATCTCCTCGCAAACCCCATACGGGAAAATGAATCATCAATGACCGACGAAACCGTCAATACGTCGATCCCCGAAAATTTGATCCTGTATCCGGTACGGGCCGTCCGGCGGAAAAACCTGGGGGAGTTAGCCCTGCTTTCGGCAGCCCATCCGGACAAATTCTTCGCCAACAGCTTAGGGCCTACCAACCCGGATTTCCGCCCACAGTTCGAGAGATGGAAGTCATATGCATTGAACTCTTCCCTGTCCCTCACTTATGGTCTTGGTCACTTGGTGGATTGTTCGTTTCCCGACATGGTGGCATCTGCCGAAGCCATTGTCAGTACGAGCGTAGCCGAAGGTTTCGGTTTGGGCTTTCTCGAACCCTGGGTTTTCGGAAAAAGTCTCTGCGGTAGAAACTTACCGGAAATCACCGGCGATTTTTCCCAACACGGCGTTCGACTGGACAACCTCTACGATCGCCTTGAGCTTGATCTCGATTTGCTTCAAGACTCCGCCACGCTCAGACCGAGAATTGATACGACCCTGATAAAATTTTTCAATGACTATGGAGAGAAGCTCCCCGAGCATGCAGTCCAAGAAGCCTTCGACTCCATTGTGAACGACAACCTCGTTGACTTCGGACGACTGGACGAACCCCTGCAGGAAGAGCTCATTTCTGCGGTCATCGAATCCGATCAAGCAAAAGAATCAATTCGGGACCAGAGCTCCATCGAGTGTCTGCCTCCCGCTCAAATCGAGGAAAATGCAAAGGCCGTTCAAGAAAACTTTTCAATGCATGCGTACGGGAACAAGTTGATCGGAATCTATCAGGACCTGATGAGCGCGCCCGAGGAAAAAGTCGCTTTTGCCAAAGGCAGGAATTTATTGAAGCAATTCCTATCTCCCGCCCGGCTCAATCTCCTGCGCGCAAACTGAGAACCATCGGTTCTTTCCGCCGCAATTTGCCGGGAACCGGAAACCGGGAAGATTGTTTTCTCGGGGATTATCCCCGACCAAAAACCAACTACTTGGATTGGCTCTTGGTTTCGTACAAGCGCCTCTCCTTGACCTTGTTGGCTTCCTTGCCAATGCGATCACGCAAATAGTACATGCGGGCCCGCATGGTGACGCTCTCACGATCCACTTCAACCTTGTCAATCAATGGAGAATGCACAGGGAAAACTCTTTCGACGCCGACTCCCGAAGCAATGCGACGAACCGTGAAGCTTTCCTCTACTCCGGAACCTTTGCGGGCAATTACAATACCTCCGAAAATCTGAATCCGTTCTTTTCCACCTTCACGAACACGAACGTGAACCTTGACTCCGTCCCCAACCTTGAAATGGTCGCGTTTCTCCTGCAAATATTCGGCTGTAATCTCTTCCAACAATTGATTGTTCATAATTCGTGTTTCCCTCTTGTGTGTTTAGTTCAATAAATCAGGTCTGAGCTTTCTTGTCTTTGATTCCCTCTGATCGTTTCTCCATTGCTGAATTTGGGAATGATTCCCGGACAAAAGAACTTCAGGGACAGTCATTCCGCGGTATTCGTGTGGCCGGGTGTACTGCGGATAAGACAACAATTGATCTTCAAAGCTTTCGTCGATCAAGGAATCCCCGTCTCCCAAAACATTCGGAACATGGCGTGCCACGGAGTCGATCAAAACAGATGCCGCAAGGCTGCCGTTGGTCAAAACGTAATCGCCTATGCTGATCTCCCGATCAACCAACTGGTCACGAACCCGCTGGTCAATTCCTTCGTAATGGCCGCTAATGAGCAAAAGATGTTTTTCATGAGCCAACTCCTTCGCAACGGAAGGGCTTAGGGACTCACCATCCGGAGCCATATAAATCACTTTGGTAGACTCGCTTGAAATTTCTTCTATGGCGTCAAAAAGCGGTTCGGGTTTCAATACCATACCGGCACCACCACCAAAAGGCCGGTCGTCCGTTTCTCGATGTTTCCCCTTCGCCCAACGACGAAGATCCAAAGAATTTACCTCAATCAGGCCTTTTTCAACGGCACGGCCCAAAATGCTCTCGGCAGCAAACCCTTCAACCGTTTTCGGAAAAAGAGAAAGAACGTCGAAACGCAAAGCCGGATCCATCATGCGAATCATAGGATAACCTAGACAACATACCTATTCGAGAGAGATAAAAAAAGTCAGGACTCCTTGGGGTCCTCCTTTTTCGAGTCTTCGGCAGAATCTTCCTCCTCGGCGGCGGGCTCTTCGGATTTCGCGTCCTCGGCAGAATCTTCCTCCTCGGCGGCGGGCTCTTCGGATT
>JABGWD010000288.1 GCA_018645725.1 Opitutia bacterium | reverse complement strand
ACTTTGAAACCAAGTCCGGGAACATCAGCTTTTCCAACTGAAGGAACTCGCCCCGGAAATGCGTCACCTCTGCTTTGAAACCAAGTCCGGGAACATCAGCTTTTCCAACACACCAGTTTCAAAAGACAATGACTTTCAACTACTTTGAAACCAAGTCCGGGAACATCAGCTTTTCCAACTTGAGGATGGACAAGGTCAAGGCTTCCCTAAGCTTTGAAACCAAGTCCGGGAACATCAGCTTTTCCAACGCCGACAGTCAAACATTCAACTCAACTCAACTCTTTGAAACCAAGTCCGGGAACATCAGCTTTTCCAACCCCAAATCTGTTGGTTCTCAATAGTTTACGAGTAAAATGATCAAAAACCGAAATATGACAGTTAAACATTGTAAATAGTTAAGTAGCTGAAAATCAATGATTTCAAGGAGCAATCTCTTAGCGGCACAACACGCGCAGCTAGAGCTTTTTCGTTAGATGGAACTGCTGAGGTTCACGGATCGCCTCAAGCGCAGGGGGACTGGCAGAGACAATGAATCAAAGAAAATTTTAACTTCTTTATAATGATGAAAGTCGATAGTCTATGGCAAGCGAAAATCAGATTATTTCAGGGTACCTGAAGGAAATGCATTTATGCTATCCTAAGCCCATTCCGATTCGACTTTCTCTCGATACCATTTTTCCCATTTGGACATCTCGGTGCGTCGTGCTTTTTCACTATCTTCCTTTGATTTGGATTTTGTCTCCTGCTTAAAGAGGAACTTGCGGGCGATGTTGAGAGAGGCTTGCAGGTCGGCGTTGGCTTGATGTCCGCAGGCAAGGCATTGAAATTGCGCCTGAGTGGGTCGATACGGAATCCAGTAAGCGCGGAGGTGGGTGACTAAACGGGAGCGAGCGGTTGCAGATAGCGTTTCCAAGGTTTTGGATCCGAAGATTTCCCTGATTCGTCCGTCCACAGTCTTTTCAGCCCAGCCCTTTCCGCGAACAAAGTACTCGTACTTTTCGGGGAGTTTGCGAGCCGAACCGTCAGGCAAGGTTACGCTCCATGAATCCTCGCTAAAGCAAAGAGTGGAGGCAATTTTTTCATAAAATCCAGTGGAGTGAACTTGCCCGCAATCGGAGCAGGTTGAGGAGGTATATGCGGGGCCTGCAAGCTTGAGAAATCGATTGGATTGCTTGCGGAATTTCGGTTGGCTTGGGAGGTCGTACAGTCCTGTCTCGGAAAGTCTTTGCTCGAGCGCGACGAGGATACGCTCATATTGCATTCGGCTCATGATGATACCTTTGCCTCCGCGAGTGACGATTCCGGAACCTAGGTTTTCCAACACTAGAGGAGCCTTGTGTTCCGCGGACAAGTGTAGCAAATGGCGAGTAACTTCTCCTCCAAGAGCCTTCGCTCGGTTACGCTCCTTGGATCGGAGGGAATTGGTGTACCCGCCCTTGGTTTGCTGGAGCTTTCGTTTGAGCGCGTTGAAGGCTTCTTGTTGAGCTAGATATTCTGGGCAGATCACACCGAACCCATCACCTGGTTCAGGATTCCAATCAAATGATGGCAACTGGCCGGACGCGCCCTTTTTCCATTTGTCGAAGGCCTCGCTCCATCTCGTCATCGACTCATTGAACTCCCGGTACCTTGATTTGTTGAACAGAGATTTTCCATTAGAATCTATCATGGCGTAAGCGGCGGGAATTTTTTCTCCCCGGTCTATGCCGATGAGCCTGTCGGTCGAGAGTTCATCGACAGGCGGTGGGGCTTGCCGAGTAAAGGTAAGGGTCAGGAAAAACTGAGCTTGTTGTTCATTGCCTGGAGGCATGATACGCAGAATGCGCCCGTCCCCTCCGAGCAACCATTCGTCCTTTGATATTATCCCGCGTTCAAAGTGCCAGAAGTATTCCCTTCCTTGGCGAGTGCCGAATTGAAGAGGAAGTTCCTCCGGGCGATTCTTTTCTTCAGTCGGGACCCAGACGTGTCCGTGGAACATGGTGTCCTTTTTCTCAACGACGGCTTTGGCATAACCAATAAGATTTGTCTGTTGATATCCACGAGGTGGCTTCGAGACTTTCCCTGGCGGCAGGAGTTTCATGTTTTGTCCAATCCCTGCATAAAGAAACGT
>JABGWD010000028.1 GCA_018645725.1 Opitutia bacterium | reverse complement strand
TCCTGGTTTTGACTCTCGGGGTAATCGGGGTCTCCACGGGATCCCTCTTCGTGCGCCTGGCGGATTCTCCCGCCTTGGCCACCGCTGCCTACCGGATGACTTTTTCATTCTTGATCCTCGCTCCCTTTGCCTTGGCCAAGAGCCGGAAGGAAATCTTCAGTCTGTCCAAGCGGGAAATGGGAGCCTGCGCCCTGGCAGGTTTTTTCCTCGCCTTGCATTTCGGGACCTGGATCAGTTCGCTCGATCACACCTCGGTCGCCAACAGCGTAGTCTTGGTCAACACCATCCCCATCTGGGTTGGGATCATCGGACCCTTGGCCATTGGGGAAAGAACAAATCGGTATTTCTGGCCGGCCTGCGCCCTTTGCCTGGTCGGGGCCTTCGTTCTGTGCGGGAAGGGTTTCAGCCTGAGCTTCGAAACTGCTCTGGGAGACGGCTTGGCCTTGGCCGGCGCCTTTTTCGTCGCCCTCTACCTGATGATCGGGCGAAACCTCAGAAAGAAACTTTCGCTGCTTGCCTACGCCACGATTTGCTACGGTTCGGCTTCCGTTTTTCTCTGGATCGCCGTCTTGGTTTCCGGTCAGCAAACCAGTGGATATTCGAGCGACACCTGGGTTGCCCTTCTTTGCCTGGCCGTAGTCGCTCAAATTCTCGGGCATACCCTTTACAACTGGTCCCTCCAGTGGATCAATGCCGGGATCGTCTCGCTCGCCCTGCTCGGTGAACCCATCGGAGCCATCCTGCTTGCCTGGGCATTCCTCAGAGAAGGACTGACCCTGCAACAGACAGCAGGGGGTGCCTTGATCCTGTTTGGCGTTTACCTCGTCGCCCGGAACAAGGCGCGAAATCAACCCGTTGAGGAATAGCGAAAGGCCAAGCCTTTTGTCAGGATGCCCACGGCGAAGGCTTTCCATTACCTGTTTTTCCCATCATGCCAACCCAACCTCGCCAAAGATTTTCCTTTGCAATGAACCAAATGCTTGATGGTATCATTCATTTTCCCAATAGTAATTACTATGATTATTCATTCATTCTCTTCTACTTTTCTCAGGCTCGGGAGCATCTTTCTGCTTTCATGCTTTTCTCTTTGCCTCGCAGGCCAAGCTCAGGTCAATGTGCAATTGGTTCAAGAAGTTGAAGTTCCAGCGCAAGACGTTGAAGTTCCAGTGCAAAAGGAACCGAAAAGTCGGATCAGCGATCGTATCCTCCGGAAGTTGGCTGGCATGAGCGAGCTTGAACTTCAGCAACTCGACTCTCAGCTGAACTCTCAAATCGAGCAACTTGCCAACCAGATCGAAAACGAGGTAAGGGTCATTCCCAAGGAGAATGAGGTGGGAGAAAAACCCGTCCTCGTCATTTTGGGGGCCACCGAATTCACGATTGGTATTTTCAATGGAGCACAACGCACCCTGCAGGTTACGCCAGCCACTTATTACCAACAATTGGGTGGTGCCTTGTACTCCTATGACAAAAAAAGAAATTTCTTCGTATACTTTTTCCGACCATCGGCTTGTCAGACGGAAGTTACGAACGTTCCGGGAAGGAACGGGGGAATCAAGAAGAACCTCTTTGCCCTTCTTTGCGACCCCAAGAACAACCTGACCCGCATGCTTGGTTTCAAATACGGGTTCGAGCCTATTAACGAAGGGGCAACCGTTTTGTTCACCGACAAGACCCCCGACGTCCAATTCGAGAAACAGGGTGAAAGCATCGCCGGGATATGGACTGCCCCGGAGAAAGGGAATTTTGAAAACCTCGGGAAGGAGGAAAGAGCCTCCACCTTGGAAAAAAACGGGGCCCGACTTGAACAGATTCTCAAGCACCGGGAACTCTCTTTGGCGCTTAAGAAAAAAGCTTACCGCAAGGTCAGTCTTCCGCAGCAAAAAGACACGAAAAAGAAACCGCTCCCCGTTATCGTCGCCCATGGGAAAATGTATCCGTTGGTCAAGTTCGGGGTCGGCAAAATCAACAAGAACGAAGGCGGGTTGACTTGGAGCCAGACGGCCGACCAGCGCTTTCAAGTCAAGGTGGATCCAAACGGTGGGGTTGACCCGATGAACGAACAGCATCTCGAGCAATTTCTTTCCTCGGTACGAAACGCTCCCCGAAGCGTCCGACAGTCCTTCTTTCTTAACTTGTTCGTCTTCTCGGATTCGGAAAATTTCGGGGTCTTTAACAAGATACGAGACGAGGCGGTTTTGCGGGATCTTGACTACAATTGGGTACCCATTTCCGAACTTCCGCTCATGTTGAAGGCGGACAACGTTCCTTGGAAAACGCAATAGGTCCGAACTTCTGCATCACCGTCTTGGGGATTACCGACTTTGGAAAGACAGTTCCATAGTTCACGGGACCTGTGAGCTTTTCGTTGCGGACGGTTTTTTTTGTGCCGAGGTGATTCTGGACGAGATTCTCAAAAGGCCTCGCCAAAGATTTTCCTTTTTAACGAATCTGAAACTTGATGAGAGTCTTCGCTTTCCCTAGGGTGAGCTCCATGCATCTTCATTCATTCCCTCGCACTTTCCTCAAGCTCGGCGCCATCGCCCTGCTTTCATGCTTTTCTCTGTCCCTCGCAGGCCACGCCAAGGAGACGCCCCCCAACGTCATCCTCATCTTCGTCGACGACATGGGATGGATGGACCTGACCTGCCAAGGCTCGGATTTTTACAAAACCCCGAACATCGACCGTCTCGCCAAGGAAGGGATGCGCTTCACCGACGGTTACGCCGCTTGCGCCGTGTGCTCCCCCACCC
>JABGWD010000287.1 GCA_018645725.1 Opitutia bacterium | reverse complement strand
GTTCAATTGGTTGTAGAGTTCTACAGCCGATAGTTAGCTCTCATATTTAAAGTTCATCCAATAAAAAAACATTATGGCCACAAGACTCGGAAAGTTCGAACTACCTAATCGCCTCATTAAAGAGGAGGAAACAGCAAACGACAAGTATGCCAAGTTTATAGCCGATCCCTTTGAGTCAGGCTATGGGCATACCATAGGAAATGCATTTCGCAGGGTGCTCCTTAGCTCAATCGAGGGCGCTGCTATATCTTCCTTGAAAATCGATGGCGTTCAGCATGAATTTCAAAGCGTAGACGGTATAGTCGAAGACGTAACCGATATAGTTTTGAATTTAAAAAAGATCCTCATCGTCAGCCATAAGGCGGAACCCGTGGCTATCACGCTTGAAGTAGAAAAGGAAGGAGAGGTCACCGCGGCTGACATTTCACCGGCGGAAGGAGTAGAAATCATTAACCCGGAGCAACTCATACTGACAACCGACAGAAAACAGAAGGTAGTTGCGGAAATGACCGTTTCCGTTGGGCGAGGATTTTGCCTGGGTGAAGATAGCAAAACAGACGACCAACCAATTGGTGTCATTAACGTGGACGCTCTTTACAGTCCGGTCAAACTTGTCAAATACGACGTTCAGAATACTCGAGTCGGTCAAATGACCGACTACGACAAGCTTATCCTCGAAGTGAACACGGATGGGCGTATTACCCCTGACGACGCGCTCAAGCAATCGGCGGCAATTCTTCGGCACCATTTGGATGTTTTTGACCAAATAACCGAAGAGCAAATAGAATTCGAAAGTCATTCCAAGGAAGTGAGCGAAGAACAGAATAGGCTTCGCAATCTACTCGGCATGAGCGTCAATGAAATAGAATTGTCCGTTCGAGCAGCCAATTGTTTGAACAATGCAAACATTACGACTGTCGGCGAGCTTGCGACCAAGTCCGAACCCGAGATGCTCAAATACCGTAATTTCGGCAAGAAATCGCTGAACGAAATCAAGGCGAAGTTGGAGCAACTAGGTTTGTCCTTGGGCATGAAATTCGAAAATCGCTTGTTGGATTCTGCCTCCAGCTAAAACCAACCAATCCATCACCTTTTATCTTCCCGCAGGATGAGACACAGAAAACACAACCATCTTCTAGGCGTAAAGACAGCGCACCGAATTTCTTTGCTAGCCAATTTGTCTTGTTCCTTGATCGAGAATGGCAGAATCAAGACCACTCTGGCGAAGGCTCGCGCGCTTCGCCCTACGATTGAGAAGGCCATTACCTTGGCCAAGAAAGCCCACGTAGCCTCAGATGCCGCTCAAAAGGTTCACTATAGGCGCCTTGCAATTGCCCGTCTCCGCAACAAAAGGGCAGTCAAGAAACTGTTCGACGAACTGGTCGAACAATTTGTAAATCGCAACGGCGGCTATACGAGAATTTACAAATTGGCAATGCCTCGCCTCGGTGATGCTGCCGATATGGCTATCATCGAATTTGTCGAGGACGCCCCCAAGAAAAAGGCAAAGAAGAAGAAAGCCTCAAGCAAGAAGGCGGTTAAGGAGACAAAGAAAACTCCAGAGCCAGCTCCAGCCGAAGAAACTGAATCGGATGCAGATGTTTCCGAAGAAACCTCGGATGAAACGGTTGCTGACGTGGCAAGCGAAGCATCGGATTCCGGTGACGCGACTGATGCGGAAGAATCGGGGGAAGATGCTGGCGAACCTGAATCCAGCACGGACGTTGCCGAGGAGGATGCGGAAGCAGGTGCCGGAGAAAGTGCTGAGGAAGAACCTGAGGAAAGCGTTTCCGAACCCGAAGCAAAAGAGGATTCCGAACCTGAATCCAGCACGGACGTTGCCGAGGAGGATGCGGAAGCAGGTGCCGGAGAAAGTGCTGAGGAAGAACCTGAGGAAAGCGTTTCCGAACCCGAAGCAAAAGAGGATTCCGAACCTGAATCCAAAGAAGACTCCGATTCGAAAGACGAAGAGGAAACTTCAAAGGATTGAGGAATCTTTGCGGCCCCCGACAACTTCCGGGGAGTGGCTCAAAGTGAGCCAAAAACCCGAAAGTTCTAGGTTAGTGTTGCAATGAGGGTGCGTTGACCTTTTTCTCGTTACCTTTCAAGAATTTCATGAGCCAAATCATGAAAAACATCATACGCTTATGGCACAGACGATCGTAGTATTGGATTTCGGGTCACAGTATACGCAGGTGATAGCCCGTCGCATTAGGGAAGCAAACGTGTACTCAAAGGTTTTGCCATTTGATACCCCTATTGGCGAGTTAAAGGCGCTGAACCCAGTCGGGCTCGTATTGTCAGGCGGACCTGCCAGTGTCCTGGCAAAAGGAAGCCCCAAACCTCACCGAAGTTTATTCAATCTTGGGGTCCCTGTTTTGGGTATCTGTTACGGGCTTCAGCTCATGGGCAAGATGTTGGGAGGAGAGGTCAAAGCAAGTCAGCAGAGGGAATACGGGCGGGGCAAGCTTTCCATCAACAAAAACGGAACGCTTTTCAAAGGGCTTCCAAAGGATTTGACGGTTTGGAATTCCCATGGAGATTGCCTGACCAAGTTGCCGAAAGGCTTTCGTGAACTGGCTCGAACCGAGAACTCCCGATTCTCTGCCATAGAAGATCCGGCAAGAAAATTTTATGGTTTGCAATTCCACCCCGAAGTCCAGCACTCCGAAAAAGGAACGCAAATCATTCAAAATTTTCTTACTCAAGTTTGCGGGTGCAAAGGGGATTGGGGAATGGAAGATTTCACCGAGTCATCCATTCGCTCCATTCAGGATCAGGTGGGAAACAAAAAAGTAATTTTGGGACTAAGCGGCGGGGTTGATTCATCGGTTGCCGCTGCTCTTATTGATCGGGCAATCGGAAAACAACTCACCTGTATTTTTGTAGACAACGGTCTTTTGCGATTAAACGAAAGAGACCAAGTGATACAACTTTTTCATAATCATATTCCCGGCAAATTAAAGGTTGCCCGAGCAAGCGCTCTTTTCCTAGGTCGGCTGAAGGGCGTGACTGACCCTGAGAAAAAGAGAAAAATAATCGGAAAAACCTTCATCGAGGTTTTTGACAGCGAGGTAAAAAAACTTGGTCAGGTCGACTTTCTGGCTCAAGGGACTCTTTACCCCGACGTAATTGAAAGCGTTCCCATAGGAGGGAACCCAGCTGCCTTGATCAAGAGCCACCACAACGTCGGCGGGCTTCCCAAGAGAATGAAACTCTCTCTACTTGAGCCACTGCGTGAACTGTTCAAGGATGAAGTCCGAGCCCTGGGCAAAACACTTGGTCTGCCCAAGGAAGTACTCATGCGCCATCCTTTTCCGGGGCCTGGCCTTGGTGTTCGCGTGGTCGGGGAAATCAAACCGCAACGCCTTCGCGTTCTAAGGGAAGCGGACGCCATCTTCATCGAAGAATTGGTCGAGTCCGGGTGGTACCACAAGCTTTGGCAGGCATTTTGCGTTTTTCTTCCCGTACGAAGTGTTGGCGTGATGGGAGATGAGAGAACCTATGAAAACGTCATCTCTCTTCGAGCCGTCACAAGCAGTGATGCAATGACGGCGGATTGGGCTCAATTGCCCGACAAGCTTCTGAGGAAAACTTCCAATCGAATCATTAACGAAGTCAAAGGCGCCAATCGAGTTGTTTACGACATCAGCTCCAAGCCCCCCAGTACGATCGAGTGGGAGTAGCCAAGCGCAATTCGCATGAAGTATTCCTATCTTTCGGATTCTCCTGATCTCCTTTCCATCTTGCGGGAGTTCGGTTCCGTGTCCGTCCCGGATCGTGAAGTGACCGAAACGGTTTCAGACATACTTGAGGAAATTCGGTTGCGTGGCGACGCCGCCCTTCTTGAGAAGACCCTCTTGTACGACGGGGCATCGCTTGACGCAGATGAAATCTCCGTCCAACCCGCAGAGCTTGCCGAAGCGCAATCAAAGCTAAACGAATCCGAACGAACGGCCATTCTTGAAGCGATATCGAACGTCCAATTGTTTCATGAGAAAAGCATACCAAGCAACTGGAGTACTCTGAACGAACATGGAGCGGAAGTTGGGGAAAGGCATTATCCGATCAACCGGGTGGGAATATACGTTCCGGGCGGTAACGTTCCCCTGGTGTCCACGGTGATCATGACCGTTACCTTGGCAAAGGTTGCCCAGGTACCCGAAATAGCCGTAGTCACTCCACCTGATTCCAATGGAAAGGTTTCGTATCAGTTATTGGCTGCCCTTGAAGCGTTGGGTGTTACCGAGGTTTATCGAGTGGGAGGCGCTCAAGCGATCGCCTCTTTGGCTTTTGGTACCGAATCAATTCCTGCCGTTGACAAGATTTTCGGCCCGGGCAATGCCTACGTAAACGAAGCCAAAAGACAATCTTTTGGTACCGTTGGAATTGATCTTCTCCCGGGACCGAGCGAGGTCATGGTCATTGCGGACTCCACTGCAAACCCTGCTTTCGTGGCCGCTGCCCTGCTTGCTCAAGCGGAACATGGCTCCGGAAAGGAAAAAATTTATTTTCTCTTCACCGAAGAAGCGCTTTTTCCGCAGGTTATTGAAGAAACGGAGGTACAACTCCAAACCCTTTCTCATCGAAAATCAATTCAGCGAGTGCTTGAAAATGGCTTTCGATCGATTTTTCTTCCTGATCTTGCAAGGCTTTCGGAGGTGGCTTCCTTTGTTGCCCCCGAACACCTCGAGCTTCAGGTTTCGGAAGAAAACCTTGCCATGCTGACCGAAAAGATCACGACTGCAGGGGCCTTTCTCATGGGGCACAAGACCGCGACCTCACTGGGTGACTTCGCCGCGGGCCCAAGCCACGTTCTTCCCACAGGCAGGTCATCGCGTTTCTCTTCGGGTCTTAAACTTGACGACTTTTTCAGGCGCACCAGTTTCATCAAGTACGATGAGGATTCGGCGAGAAAGGCCGCACCGGTCATCGCAGAGTTTGCCAAGATGGAACAGCTTGATGCCCATGGCCGCTCCCTGTCCATGCGCATTGAGGACAAAGGTTGAACAAGATGGCGCATGGCCCCCGACACCTTTCCCGCTCCATCGCCAATCACCGCCCCTACGTGCCGGGCAAGCAACCCGAGATCGGAGAGGAAACGGTAAAGCTCAATACGAACGAAAACCCCTACCCTCCCAGCCCGGAGATCAAAAATGCGATACTCGGCGAACTGGAATCGCTCAGGCTTTATCCCAACTCACCCTCGAATGAGTTAAGGGAGTGCATTTCCGGGTTGCATGGCTTGAGCGCCGAACAGGTCATTGTCGGAAATGGCTCCGATGACCTCCTTAATTTATGTACCCGTTGCTTTTCGGATGACAATTTGAAAGTGGGCATGTTGGACCCCAGTTATTCTCTGTACGAGGTAGTCGCGTCCCTTCAGGGTTCGACCCTGATACGAATTCCTTTTGCGGACGATGCCTTTTCCGTGGATCCGGAGGCTGTCATTGGTTCCGGGGCAAATCTTTTTTTCATAACGAGCCCCCATGCTCCCAGTGGCCGCGAATATTCAGCTGATTGTTTCAGGCAAATCCTCAAGGAATTCGAAGGTATCGTGGTCATTGACGAGGCATATGCGGACTTTGCCGAACAAAACGCCCTGGGCCTGCTGGATGAATTTTCAAACCTCGTCATTACGCGGACTATGTCCAAGTCTTACTCTCTTGCCGGTTTGCGCGTGGGTTATGCGTTGGCGTCGCCCGATTTGGTTTCAATTCTTGATCAAGCCAGAGAGGTATACAACGTCGACCGCTTGGCTCAAGCGGCTGCCTTGGCCAGCCTGAGAGATCGAAGTTATTTCGAGCAAACCCGTGACTCCATTTTGAAGGAAAGAAAGAAGTTCGCGTCGCACTTGGACGAATGGGGTTGGAAAACTTGTGCAAGCGGAGCTAACTTCTTGTTTACCCGACCCGTTGATTCCAAAGGGATGACGGGCCGGGAGGTGGCAACGGATCTTTATGACTACCTGACGTCGAAAAACGTGCTTATACGTTATTTTCCTCAGCATGAACTGACTTCTTCTTACCTTAGAATCAGTATTGGCAATGCAGGAGATATGAATATCCTCTTGGAAACAATAATCGAATGGAAAACCCAAGAACAGCTTTAGTCAGACGAGATACGAAGGAAACCCAAATCCAGATAGAACTCTCTCTTGATGGCACGGGAAAAGGAGAAATTGCTACAGGAATCCCCTTCCTTGATCATATGCTGACCCTTTTCTCCCGGCATGGATTCTT
>JABGWD010000286.1 GCA_018645725.1 Opitutia bacterium | reverse complement strand
TCCTTGGCGACGTCGTTTACGCAACTGACTTGATAGCCTTTGTCCTTGAGGTTGCGGGCCATGTTGGCGCCCATGCGACCAACCCCGACCAAACCGATTCTTTTCTCCTTGGAGCTCATAGTTGAATATCCTTTTTGTTTACTGTGTATTTTGTAGATAAAAGACTTTACCTTTGATGGTTGGCGCGCTGAATTTGTCCAACCTATTTTTACAAAATTACCCTTTCCCCTTTTGACGGGCATCGTCAATCCCATTTGCCGATCCGTTCTTTTTCACCCAAACAACATACAACCACAACCCAGTTATCATTATGTCACAAATCGTACCTCTCATCAGTTCGGGAACCGCCGGACCTCTCGGCGTCCTTCACCTCCCCCGCCTTTGGCAAAAAGTTTCCCTCGAGGCTGCCGGCAAGATCGCCGACGGGTATCCCGGAATCGGAGCCGGCTACGACTCCATGGTCATCGCCGGCTTGGGTCTTGACGCCGAAGCCGTCCGTTCCTTCATCTCCGATTCCAAGCCCACCTATCCCCAATTCGAAGCATGGGTCAAGGAACAGCCCGGCGCCCAGCTGGACGCCGGCTCAGTCGGTGCCCTCAATGATTCCATCACCGGATACAACCACGATGATGAAACTCGTCAGGGAATTCTTTCCGCCAATGGATTGGCAGACGGTGACCCCAAGGACGCCATCAACTTGAATAACTTGGACGATTGGCTCGAGTTCCACGCGGCCGAGATCGCCTGATTTTTCAAGAAAACAAGCTTTAATGGCGCGGAGCCGGTTTCCTCGTGGAGCCGGCTTCGCTTTTTTTGTCCGTCCTGCCTCAATCCGCCACTCGCTTGCAGGTCTTCGATTTCTGCTCTGATTTCGAATGCGCTCTTGCCAAGGGGAGGGTGTTCGTCATAAGCCTGCAGGCATGATTGAATCCATACAGAACCCGAGTGGGGACACGATTGACTATACTTTTCACGATGGCGCCGAAGGTGCCCGCGATCTCCTGATCATCGGTCACGGTGTAACCGGCAACAAGGACAGGCCTTTTGTCATTGGGTTGGCCGAGGCGGTTTCGGCCGAGGGGATGCCCGTCCTGCGATTTTCATTCGCGGGCAATGGCGATTCCGGGGGCAAGTTTGCCGATTGCACCATATCCAAGGAAGTGGATGACCTGAAAGCCGTGCTTTCCGCCGCCGAGGGGAACGGATACCGGATCACCTATGCCGGTCACAGCATGGGCGGAGCAGTAGGGGTTCTCGCCGCTGCCAGTGATGACAGGATATCTTATCTGATCTCGTTGGCCGGAATGGTGAACACGGAAGCTTTTTACGAGCGTGAGTTCGGGGAGGAAACTCCGGACGAGGGTTGCATGTGGGAAGAACCTGAGTGTCCGCTATCCAAGGTCTTCATGGAGGATATGAAGGCGATCAAGACGACCGCTCCGAAGGCGTCCGATATCAAGGTTCCCTGGCTCCTGGTTCATGGCACTGCCGATGACGTCGTGCCCATCGGGGATTCTCAAGAAGTTTTCGCCTTGGCCAACGAGCCCAAGAAGATGGTTGAGATTCCCAATGCCAATCACGTTTTTTCCGACGATGCGCTCGAGCCCATGAGCGAGGCCGTGATATCCTGGATCGGGAAAGTTCTTCAGGGTTGAAGATTTCTTTCGAGCTCTATCTCTCCCGCACTCTCGCGTCGCCAAGCAAAGCATCGCCAATCCAAGGTTTATGAAGGGTTGTTCAGGACAAGCGGATGCTGACGTCATCCTGATCGGGAGCGGGGTCATGTCCGCAAACCTGGGCGCTCTGCTCAAATCCATCGATCCCACCCTGAAGATCGAATTGTACGAGGTAACCGGGGAATTGGCCCAAGAAAGCTCGAACGGATGGAATAATGCGGGGACCGGGCATGCCGGAATTTGCGAGGTGAGCTACACGCCGGACTGGGGGGAGGACGGGAAAGTCAAGGTGGGCAAGGCAATCGAGATCTTCGAGGAATTCGAGCAGACCAAGCAGTTCTGGGCTTATGCGGTGCGGGAAGGGATGATCGACAAGCCATCGGAATTTATCAACGCAGTCCCGCACGTCAGTTTCGTCTACGGGCAGGAACAGGTTGATTTTCTCAAGTCCAGGTACGAGGGAATGTCCGCCCATCCGTTCTTTTCCGAAATGGAATACACCGAGGACCGGGAAGAAATCAGGGAGTGGGCTCCTCTGCTCATCGAGGGCAGGGAGGATATGCCGGTCGCCGCAACCCGTGTGCTTGCGGGTACGGACGTCAACTTCGGGGACCTGTCACGCAAATTGATCGAATGGCTCGGGAGCCAGGAAGGTTGTGCTTTCCACACCCGGCACCGGGTGACCGACCTGAACCGTTGCGAGGAGGGATGGGAATTGAAGGTGCGTGACTTGAAGCAGGGCAAGACTTTCAGGAGGAGCGCGTCCTTTGTCTTTATCGGCGCGGGAGGCGGATCGCTCCAGCTTCTTCAAAAGGCGGGGGTATCCGAGATCAAGGGCTATGGCGGTTTCCCGATCGGTGGCCAGTGGTTGATTTGCGAGAAACCCGAGATCGTGGAAAAGCACGAAGCCAAGGTGTACGGACTTTCGCCCGGGGCGGCTCCCACCATGGCGGTTCCTCACCTGGACAGTCGATTCCTGGAAGGCAAGAAGGCTTTGCTTTTCGGCCCCTACGCTGCCTGGACCACGAAGTTTCTCCACAAGGGTGGAAGCTTTTGGGATTTGCCGGGATCGATCAAGCTCCACAACTGGCTGACTTTGCTCAAGGTCGGAATCGGAAACTTGCCTCTCGTGAGATACCTTGTTCAGCAGGGGCTCCAGAGCATGAATACCCGGTTGAAGGAATTGAGAAATTTTTATCCCGAAGCCAAGGCCGAGGATTGGAAACTGATCGATGCGGGCATTCGCGTGCAAGCGATCAAGAAGGAGGATGGAGACGCCGGAATCGTTCACTTCGGTACGGAGGTCGTGACGACTGCGGACAAGAGCGTATCCTCGCTCTTGGGAGCTTCCCCCGGGGCCTCGGTCTGCGTGAATATCGTCCTTGAGGTCGCCCGGAAATGTTTTGGCGAATTATTGGCCGGAGAGGATGCCCGTGCCCGGTTGAAGAAGATGATCCCGACCCATGACGTCGATCTGCGCTCAATCGATGGGGAAGGTGAAATCGCCGAGTACCGGGAGTGGAGCCGTTCGGCCGAGGAAGCCCTCGGGCTAAAGAAGGACTGAAGGGATTCCCCCAAACTCTATTCGTAGGACCATTTCATGACCCATGGGTCGTGAAACTTTTGCTGCTGGGCCTTGAGCTTCTTCTTGTAGCGTTCGAGAGCCTCGGCGTGTTCGGGTTCGCCCGCCAGGTTCTTGGATTCATGGGGGTCTTCGTCGATCTTGAAGAACTCGAATTCCGGGCGGTGGATGTATTCGCGCACCGTCTTTTGCCCATAGGGGGCGCTCATTGACTTGCGGAATTGAGCCTGGAAACTGCTGGCCGCCCAAAGATCGGAAGCAAAGGGGTAGGGCAGTGGATGAGCGATGTTCCAAATCAGCTTGTATTCGCTGTCCCGCACGACCCGCATCGGGTAGTACATCTGAATCTCGTGAAAAGTGTGGGATGCAAAGACGGTGTCCCAATGTTCTTCCTCCGGTTTGCCGAGAACGGATACCCAGGATTTCCCGTGATAGGAGGACAATTTGTTGGTTGATCCCCGGTTCTCCTTGGCCGCGTAGGGCTTGTCCTTCCAGTACTTGTTCGGGTCGATCCATTTCTTCGGACGGTTTGTCTCGGCGTCCAGTCCACCGGCAAAATCGAGCAGGCTGGGCGTAATGTCGATATGGCTGATCAAGGCTTTGTGCCTGACGCCGCGTTCTTTCTCATAGGGGTTGCGAACGACGAAGGGTACGCGCAGGCCGCCCTCGTAAACCGTGGTCTTGCCTCCGGCAAAGGCCATCCCGTGGTCGGAGGTGAAAACGATCAGGGTCTTGTCGTAGAGATCCGCTTCCTTGAGGATTTTGACCAGGCGGGCGATCCCCTGGTCGATCCGAGAAACGCTCTGGTAATACTGAGCGAGTTCCTCACGGGTTTCCGGGGTATCGGGAAGGAAGGAGGGAATCGGTACTTTTTTCGGATCGTAGAATACTTCCTCGACCCCGTCGTGAGATTTGCGGTTGGCTTTGTTCCCGAACAAGTCGGGTTTGAGATCCCGCTTGGAAGTCTTGTCCTTCCCTCCACCGCGATGTGGGTCGGAGGTCGCGAAATACAAAAAGAACGGTTTGTCGCTTTGCTCGGTTATGAATTCTTTCGATTGCTCGGCCATATGGACGGCGTTGCGGGAGTTTCCCCGAAGGTAGGTCTCGTAATGGAAGACCTCTTCCGGAGCGACATGGTATTTTCCGATGTGTCCGGTTCGGTACCCGGCGTTCGTCATGGCCCGAGGGAGGGAGAGTCCGATCACGTTGTAATAGCTGGCGAACTTGTGAAAGGCATGCTGGTGCCCGTATTGGCCGTTGGCGTGGTTGTGCAATCCGCTCATCACGACCGAGCGGCTGGCCGAGCAACTGGCGGTGGTGGCATAGGCGTTGAGGAAAAGCGTCCCGTCCTCGGCCAGGGCGTCGATGGCCGGAGTCTTGGCCACTTTGTCTCCGTAGCATCCGAGAGTGGGGGATTCGTCATCGGTGATGAAGAAGATGACGTTTTTCTCGGCCGAAAAAAGCGAGGTCGTCAAGGCAAGGAGCGCGAGGGAAGGGATGAGGTTGCGAATGGTCATGCCGAGCAGGTTGCCCAACGAATCGGCAACGGTCAAGGGTTTGGGTGGGCGAGTACGGGGAATTGCCTGTGGGGGGAATGTTTTCTTCAGGCTCGACCTGAATGGATTTTCCCGTCATTTCATGTATCCATGAGTCAAGAAACTTGTCGTTGGGGCATCCTCGGGAGCGCAGGCATTGCCCAGAAAAATTGGCAATCCATCCGGAATGCGGGCAATGCCGAACTGGTTGCCGTGGGCAGTCGGGACGTTGCGAATGCTCAGGACTTCATTGATCGCTGCAGCGCCCAAGTTCCTCACCCGGTTATGCCCAAGGCCATCGGAGGCTATGATGAAATGCTGGCCAGCGATGAGATTGACGCCATCTATCTTCCTTTGCCCACCGGGTTGCGAGCCGAATGGGCGATCAAGGCAGCCCAAGCGGGCAAGCACCTGCTTTGCGAGAAACCGTGCGGAATTGACCTGGCCGAGCTTGATGAGATTCTGGCCGCCTGCAAGGAAGCGGGCGTACAGTTCATGGACGGGGTCATGTTCATGCACAGCGACCGTTTGAGGGACGTTCGCAAAACTTTGGATGACGGGGAAAGCATCGGCAAACTGCGCCGCATCGCGACCCAGTTCAGCTTTTGCGCCCCTGAGGAATTTTTGACCGAGAACATCCGCATGCACAGCGACCTCGAGCCCCAGGGCTGCATGGGCGATCTCGGTTGGTACAATTTGCGCTTCATCCTCTGGGCGATGAACTATCAGGTTCCGCGGGCCGTAACCGGGCGCTTGCTCAATTCATCCGGTCGGGCAGACAGCCCCAAGCCGGTCCCGACCGAGTTTTCGGGCGAGATCCTTTTTGACGGGGACGTTTCGGCTTCGTATTACTGTTCTTTCCTGACCGAGCATCAGCAATTCGCTCATCTGAGCGGGACGAAGGGGAACCTCTGCATCGACGATTTCGTTTTGCCTTTCTACGGAAACCGGATCGGACATACCGTTTCCAATGCGAACTTCGATTGCGACGTTTGCGACTTCCGCATGGAACGCCGGGAAACCCAAGTGCCGACCGAGGAATATTCGAGTAGTCATCCGACTGCCCAGGAGTCCAAGCTTTTCCGTACCTTTTCCAGTCTCGTTCTCGGTGGGCAACCGGATTCCCATTGGCCGGACGTCACCCGCCTGACCCAACGCACTCTTATGGCTTGCCTGGAGTCGGCGGAAAAGGGTGGGAGCGAAGTTTCCTTGAGTTGAGCTGAGCCTCAGGACGCGGTCCAGCCCCCGTCCACCGAGAGCATCGCTCCGGTCACGTAACTGGATGCATCGGAGGCCAGAAAGATGGCCGCTCCTTGTATCTCGCGAAGTTCGCCCCATCGCTTGAGCGCGGTGGCGCCCACGATGAACTTCATCCCTTCTTCGGTGTTGGCGATCGACTCGTTCATCGGGGGGAGAAAGGGACCCGGGCAAATCGCATTGACCGTGATTCCCGTCCCCGCCAATTCCAAACTGAGAGCCCGCGTCATTTGCGTGACCGCTCCCTTGCTTGCCGTGTAGGGTGTCCGGTTGGCGATTCCGACCAGACCGAGGGCACTCGACAAGTTGATGATTCGGCCCATGCCTCGTTCCTTCATGTGCGGAAGCACTGCCCGAGCGCAAAGCCAGACCCCGTTGACGTTGATTTCCTGCACGGCTTTGAAATCATCGTAGGACAACTCCTCGATCGGGCCCCGCCGGTTAATGCCCGCGTTGTTGACCAGAACGTCGATTTGCCCGAAGGCTGCGAGGCCATCCTCGATCATTTTTTCGACTGCCGCCTCGTCCGTGACGTCGGCCTCGTGACCAACCGCTTCGATGGGATAATTATCTTTGATTTCCTTAGCCGCTTCAGTGGCTTCCGCAAGGTTCCGGCTCACCAGAAAGAGATTGGCCCCGGCGGAGGCGAAGCCTTCGGCCATGGCTTTCCCCAAGCCTTTCGATCCGCCGGTCACCAAGACCGTTCGTCCGCTCAAGTCGAATTGTTTGATTCCGGGTAACATGCTCAATCACCATGCGTTTACGGACCCGAAGGGCAAGCAAGTACGTCAGGTTCTCAAAAACTTTCCCAATTTTGTCAGAAAACCTTCTTTCTCGGATGGTTCCATCTGATCTTCATAACCTACTGATTCCGCAATCGGAATGATCTTCATGGTTTTTTGGGGTTTTCCCATGGGCTCGAATTCAATGCCCGAATAATCATAAGTCACCTCCTGACGCTTTTGACGGATGGCTTCCCCCGTTATTACGTTCATGCAGATGCCCCGGGCAAAAATGGTTTGCGTTGTTTTTTCTTCTCCGGAAAAGATCTCGACCTCCGCTTTCCAACCCGTTTCTTTGGTGAAGTTCTTTTCAATGGTTTCTCCTTTGGGAAGAAGAACGATGCATTTTCCTGAAATCGATCCTCTTTGGTAGTTAAGAACGTTTACCCTGATCGACTTTCGTGCCTGGAGACTTTCGAGCGCAAAAGGCAGCTGTAGGTCACTTGCAACTATTTGGGCCCGTTCAATGGCGGTCGCCATCTTCCGCTTGATAAACTCGTCATCGGCACTGCTCGCCACCCGGGCTTGGTTGCCTGGTGAATTCGGGATTCCCGAATCCGACAATTGCAAACGGGCGTACGCTTCGTCCACCGCTTTGAGGTCTGCGGGGGTAAGGAAGGCACCCGACTCGTCATCCGGATCAAGTCGGCTTACGTAATCCAGCCAAAGTTGAGTTTCGGAAACGGGTTTGTTCTTGGAATCAAGCGGGAATGGTATGCCCGGATTCTTGGGGTCGTCAGAAAGGTTTTCGTTCGGGTTTGATATTTCAGGCTCTTCCTCCCGTTCAAGAGTAGCCATTGAGTTTCCGTTCGATTCGTAGAAGTTAGTTTTCTTATGCATTGTCTTTTTGAATGTAAAACATACTTCGCTTATTGAAAAAAAGCCAAAAATTCACCTTGGTTTTTTCGTTGGCCGAAACGCAAGAAGCCCGATGATCAGGGGAATGCCCCCTCGTCCGCTTTAACTCGGGTTCTGCTCCGTTGCCACCTTGATCGCTGAAGAATCAGGCAGGAGGGCAGGCCCGAGCGGGCAGGAAATGGAAGCGGCCAAACCGCGCAGGATCTGAATCTCGACGTCGCTGGTCTTCCCGTCGTGATCGATTGTCCGGGCACAGGCATCAAGGAGGGTGCGCTTGGCCATTGGGCTGAGTTTGGACAGGCGGGCCATGGCTTCGTCCAATCCCCTTAACCCGCATTCTTCAACGGGAGGAAGCGTGATCGACTTCTTCCGGTCGAGGGTCCGAAGGCCTGCTTCGAAAGCTGGTTTGGGATCCGCTTCGTCTTGTCCATAGTGGGCGAGGGCACCGAGGATAATCGAGCATTCCGGAAGGCGGTTTCGAATGGATACTCTTCCGTGAAGCGGTCCTCTCGGCGAATGCTGCCGCCCAAAATCATGATCGATCACCTTGCGCAGGCTCCACTCGAGGAGGTCGATTTTTTCATCGGCTCCGATCAGGGCCTCCGTGATGTTCTGAAAAGTGGTGAATTGATTGGACGAAAGCTGGGAAAGGGCCGCTGCCGCTTGCTCGACGAGCACGAATTTTTGTTGTGAGTTCAGGGGGAATACGGTGCCCCTGATCTTTTCCGTTTCCTCGGCGGTACCCGGTTCGGCCTGTTCCGAAATGATGGAAAGTTGTTTCCCTATGACAGCCGGGTTTTCCAAATCGAGAAGAAGGGAAAAAATCACGCACCGGGCGCCGAATGATTCCCTGGCAAGCTCGAGCAGGGCGGGTGGCATGCCTGCCAACAAATGCCGGGCGTGATCGATCTCCTCTTTGCCCGGTACGGTGGCGGTTTTCAGGAAGGTCCGGGCGGACTCGCTTTTCTCTCCCGGTTGACGTTCGGGAACAGTTTGGGGAGAAGGCTCCACTGCCTGTTGTCCGGAAGAAAAACCGGATACTCCGGACAACCCGGAAAATTCGGTGACCTTCTCGCTGATCTTGTCGGTATTCGGATAAGCGTTTTTCCAGTTCGGTTCGATCCGTTTGATGCGTACGGGGAGGGGAGGGTGCGTGGCGAACATGCTGCTCATGGCCGACCCGAAGAACATGTGGGAAAAATCTTTGGCGCCCGCAACCCCCACGTTCGAACCGCAGGAAAATCCGCCTATTCGTTTCAAAGCTCCCGCAATGCCATCCGGGTTCCGGGTAAATTGAACGGCTGCGGCATCGGCCAGGAATTCCCTTTGCCTGCTTACCGCCGCCCGGATGAGAGATCCGAAGAAACCACCGATCAAACCAATGGCGACAAGGCCGATGCCAATCAAGACAAAGGCTCCCCCACCGTCGTCCTTGCTTCGTCTGCGGTACCTTGAACCGCGGCCTGCATGGAGCATGATCTCTCCGATTCGGGCGAGAAAGACAATGCCGAACAAAACCCCCGTCAGGCGTATGTTGATGCGCATGTCCCCGTTGAGGACATGGCTGAATTCATGGGCCACGACTCCTTGCAGTTGGTCTCTTGTCAGTTTGGTGGCGCAACCGCGTGTGATCCCGATCACGGCGTCACGAGGTGCGAACCCTGCGGCAAAGGCATTGATTCCTTCCTCCTCCATCAGGTAAACCGGTGGCACGGGGGTTCCCGAAGCGATGGCCATTTCCTCCACCACGTTGCGAATCCTTCTTTCGAAGGGATCACCCGTATTGGGTGAGATCAACTTGCCTCCCAAGGCTTCGGCCACGGTTGCCCCGCCGGAGGAAAGGGATGCAATTCTGCCGAGGCTGGCCAAGGCTACCACGATGACCGTACCGATCGTCGTCATGAGGGCGAGCTCGATCGACCAGGCAAGCGGTCGGTATTCCTCCATTTGCATCAGGACGGCTGAGAACAGTACAAAGACCGCGATGATGATGCACGTCACCGCCATCAGAAAGTAAAAGACGAGGGTCCCCGTCTTGGCCCGGGCCTGATCCTGTTGCTCGAAAAAATCCATCAATCCGGACGGATGAGACTCTTGGAGTCCTTGTTCCTAGAACTGTACTTTGGGGGCTTCGCTGATCTTTTTGCTTTCGAACTCAAGGAGAGTCGCGTCCTGTCCGTGCCCGAACATGCCGGCGAAGAAAACCGGGGGAAAAGTCTGCTTGTAGATGTTGTAAGAGGTGACGGCGTCATTGAAGGCTTGCCTGGAAAAAGCGACCTTGTTTTCGGTTGAGGACAATTCTTCCTGCAGGTTGGACATGTTCTGGTTGGCCTTCAGGTCGGGATAGCTTTCGGAAAGGGCGAACAGTTTGCCCAGGGCGCCGCCAAGCATTCCTCCGGCTCCTGCCAAACCGGCCATGGCACCCGCGTCACCGGGGTTCAGTG
>JABGWD010000285.1 GCA_018645725.1 Opitutia bacterium | reverse complement strand
GTCACTCCCGACATAGGCATTCGCGCATATCGCAAGGGTTTGGCAGGCATGGTCGAAGATGAGGACCAAGTCCGCGATCATGAAGAAAAGCAAGGGCAGACCGAGTTGATCATCTTCCGGCAAACTCACCGTTGGCTCGATGCGGTTTGCATTCTCGTAAGAAATGTAGCCAACCGCACCCCCCGAGAAGCGAGTGTCATCCGCTGCGCCCAAGTATCGAATTCCTGCGAATTCATCTTCGATGAGCTTCAGGGGGTCGTCGGGCGTGGAAATGCTTCGCGGAGCTTTTCCGCGTTCCTTGATTTCGGTCGTTGATTGACCGCAGGCGATGGTTTTTCGAGGCCCGAACCCGACAAACGAAAACCTGCTGACTTGCTCGCCTCCCACGACTGATTCGAAGAGAAATGCGGGCTTTTCGGATGATAGCTTGGCATAGGCAGAAAGAGGGGTTTCCGCGTCCGCCGTAAATTCAGCCGAAACAGCGATGACGTCGTTGTCGGCGGACTGGTCAAGGAATTCCTCGAAATCAGGCTGAAATTGCATGCAGGTGATAATTTGGCTTATATGCGTGAGTTCTTTGCAATTATCTATCTTCGAAACTGATAAATTTGCATGTCATTACGTTTTGTGTTTGCGCGAGTCGAGCTTTCAATTTCCACATCTTAAGGTAAAACTAACAAATCTTCGCCACGAGCAAGAATAATCGAGAAAAAAATGAAGAGAAGAGTACATTGTGTAATTATGGGAGGTGGACGAGGTACGCGTCTCTATCCATTGACTAAACTGCGTTGCAAGCCAGCCGTCCCCCTTGCAGGCAAATACAGGTTGGTCGACATACCGATAAGCAACTGCCTCAATTCGGGCTACAATCGCATTTACTTGCTTAGCCAGTTCAATACGGCGTCTCTTCACAGGCATGTTCAGGATGCTTATCGGTTTGATCGTTTTGGGAAAGGTTTTGTCGAAATACTGTCGGCCGAACAAACCGAGCATGGTGACGATTGGTACCAAGGCACTGCGGATGCGGTGCGAAGAAACCTCATCCACTTTCATGCCGATCCGGATGACGTATTCGTAATCCTTTCTGGCGATCAGCTTTATCGAATGGATTTTTCAAAAATGGTCGATGAACATTTGGAGCGTGGAGCGGACGTTACCGTTGCCGCCAAGCCCGTCGCTTTGTCGGAGGCATCGGGATTGGGCTTGTTGAGAATGGGAGACGACGCCAAAATCGTGGACTTTGTCGAGAAACCTTCCGATCCCGCGGTGATCGAGCGACTGGTTCCTCCCGAATTGAAATCGGAAGATGGGAGTGACGACCGTTGTCTTGCATCCATGGGGATATATGTCTTTAACGCCAACGCCATGTTCGAAGCGTTGAAGGGAGATTCCACTGACTTTGGCAAGGAGATCATTCCTTCCCTCGTTGGTGAGAAGGACATACGCTCTCACGTCTTTGACGGATATTGGGAGGATATCGGTACGGTACGGTCATTTTTCGAGGCAAACCTCCAATTGACCGACGAGGTTCCGTCATTCGATTTCTATGACGAGGATTATCCTATCTACAACTATCCGGATATTCTTCCGACGGCTAAGCTCAATCAGTGCAACGTCAATCGTACGACGATTGCCAGCGGGTGTATGGTGGGGAGATCTTCTTTTGACAGATGCATGCTCGGGGTCCGTTCCATTGTCGGGAATGAATGCCGTTTTGAAAACGTGGTCATGATGGGTGCCGACTCTTTTTACAGCAATGAAGAGTCGCTGGCTCATGCCGGGGATTCCGGCAATGGCATTCTTGGGGTAGGAGTAGGGGATCGGACGACGATTGAAAATTCCATTATCGATAAAAATGCCAAGATTGGGTCGGATGTCCTCCTTTCTCCGAATGGTGTGGAGGAAGGTTGGTCTGACGATGCGCTTGGAGTTTACGTCCGGGACGGTGTCTTGGTCGTTGTCAAGAATGCGGTCGTTCCGCCCGGAACGAGGATCGGTTCATAACCCTTTTTGTCTTGAGGCAAAGGATGGATGCGGATATGCGACCCTAATGAGCGATATACCAGATGACTTGTTGTACACCCGTGATCACGAATGGGTCAGGAAGGAGAACGAAGGCACCTATGCCGTTGGAATTACGCATCATGCCCAAGATAGTTTGGGGGACGTCACTTTTGTCGAACTACCGGCCTCAGGCGATACCTTTGAGCAAAATTCGGTTTTTGGATTCGTCGAGTCCGTAAAGGCAGCATCCGACCTTTATATGCCGATTGCGGGGGAAGTTGTCGAAATCAACGCCGAATTGAATGATTCTCCCGAACAAGTGAATGAAGACCCATATGGTGGAGGATGGATGATAAAGATAAAGCCAGCGACCGGTTTCTCCGAGGAAAGCCTGTTGAATGCGGTTGCCTATTCTTCGGAGATTTCTTGAGCAAATCCTCTTAAAAATCGCTTGCGGCGGGGTAGGGATGGGCGATAAGGTGTGGTTGCCTTGGAAAAACGTAATCAACCGAGTAATCTTCCCTTGAATGGAAGGGGTTGGAATCTGTGTGTCTATTCCGGGATATGCCTATTCTTTCTTTCCTTGTTGCCCGGAAGTTTTGCCGGTGACGTCGGAGCTACGATTCTAGTTGTTTCGTTAGAGGGCAAAGCGACTTGCCTCAATCTCGAAGATGAATTCATGGTCGATTTGGATTCGACTTCGGTTGGCAAGAAGATCGAAGAAAAATCGATCTTGGTCACTGGAAAGAATGGATCTGTCGGACTTTTGTTCTCGAATGGCACGTTGGTAACGGTAAAACCCGGGACAAGATTTTATCTGCGAGAGTATTCCCAAAAGATTTTCGATCCATCCGGCTTGCCGTTACCTTCGAAACTCGAGGAGGAACCCAGCCAATCCAGGCTTCTTGCTCACTTGGACTTCGGGGAACTTGTCGTCAAAGTCCCCAAGTTGAGAAAAGGTTCGAACATGATCTTGAGCAGTCCGTTGGGTACGGCAGGAATTCGTGGAACCATGTTCCAATTCATGGCCGTTCGCAACCCGGTTACGGGGGACATAACCGGGGGAGTGAACCTGATCTCGGGTGACGTTGCCTTTACCGACCTGAACGGTGACGCTCAAACGATGATGTCGGGCCAATCGGTCCATGTTGCCTCTTCTCGGTTAGGCTTGGCCCGAGCGGTGAAGAAGGGGGCTCTTTTCGATCTGAATTCGGTTTATCGCACCGCATTGATCGATGGAAACGTTCCGCCGACGGTCGACCAACTTTTTCCCGATTTGTCCTCGGATTCGGAAAGCGGTGATTTTTCGCCCGATCCATTTTCCATGTTGACGCCCGGTTCGAGGGGCGACTGGGAGGTCGTGCACAAGGTCGCCAGCGATATATTTTTCGACATAGAAAAGATCGAGAGTCAGGCCGAAGGTTTTGATTTCGAGAGTATGCAGTACGCCGTAACCGTCTCCACGCCCTCCCCTCAAATCGAATCCCCCACTCCGCCGGCATCAGTTACCGGAGGAATTTTTCCTATTCCCGAACCCGTCGACGTTCTTTTTCTGAACCCCCCTAGTCTCGATATCCATCCCGCCTCCGGCAAACTTTCGCAAGACGCCGAGTTGATAGAGTATATGGTACAAAGAAAACACTCTGACTATCCTGTGGCGGATGACGGACCATTCAAGATTTTGGCTTCCTCGTCCGACAAATACCCTTCCTATTCATCCGCAGATTACAACGGAGCTGATTTGAGCGGCAAGGTAAAGGTCTACAATGCGAATTCCGTCGATTATTCTATTCTCGGTCAGGAAACCCAATTGACTTTGTACGTGGACGACTTGGAAATTCGCAAACTTTCATACCCTAGTGGGAAACCGGTTTCCACGACATTGACCCCCACCGTGCGAATCGTGGACAACTTGAGTCCCCTTGTGCTTTTTTCCGATGGTGAGACCGAAGGAAACCCCTATCTTGTGGAAGGAGGCTTGGGTCGAGTCTTCGTTGATCCCGGGATAACCTTGGTGGACAATTACTACGCCCAACAAGAAATCGTATCTCACATGGGTTATTCTGCCGGACCCGAGGAAAGCGTCTTTGGCAAAGTGGATATGGAAGTCGCGGGTCTTTACCAACTTACCTATCAGCAAACCTCGGATCCTTCCGGAAACGTGATCGAACCCAAGTCTCGATGGATTCGGGTGTTCGACAATGACGCGCCGATCATAACGCTCTACGGATCCGATCCCATTTACGTCGACTTGAATTCAACCAACGTATTCAAAGACCCCGGCGCATTTGCTTCCGACAACTTGGATGGGGCGATCGAATGGGAAGACGGAAGATTCGAGGTTACGGTTGAAGTATTGGCGGACTCAGGTTCTCAATCTTATAATGCGATCACAACCACCTTTGATGAAGTGATCGCGGTTGCCAAGTCGCAAGCAAGCGTAAATGCAACGTTCAGGTTCAAATATTTGTTGAAGGACAGGGCGGGCAATCAATCGGAAGTATTTCGCCAAGTCGTTTTGCTTAATTCCCCTTTCGACACTCCGACCATGATCATGCACGGGGACAACCCTCTTTATCATGAGGTAAACACAGACTTTGTGGACCCCGGGGTAACCGCTTACAAGGATTTGGGGACCGGGGTCGCCCCCATTAACCTGAACGACAAGGTGAGTGCAGTGGCATATTCCGCAGCTGACGCTTCGGTTGCGTCCGTGATCGATTCAAGTGTCGTGAACTATGATATGCAAAACGGAAAACACGTCGATGCGAGTGGCAATGAGGATCCGACCACGAGGGTGATCATCCGTTACTTGGTCCTTGATCAGTTTGGCAATCAGACCACCTTGGATCGAGAAGTCAGAATTGTGGACACGACCCCTCCGGTGATTACCTTGAACGATGACGGAGGGATTAACTTCTTGAATCTCAAAACGGGTCACCCCTTCATTGATCCCGGAGCCGTGGCGAGTGATAATTATGATTCGAGTCCCACGGTTGTAAAATCCATCCAGTCAATCGCGAATGGTCAGGTTTTATCCGACCCGGCAGGAGGTGAAATCTTTCAAACCTTGGAAAATAGAGGTTTTTGGGAAGCGGGAAGTTACAAGGTTTCTTATCAATCTACCGATTCCAACGGAAACACGGGAACCAAGGAAAGAAACTTGGTCGTTCAGGATACGCTTCCTCCGGATATGGTTGCCATTACTCACCAATTTCTGGCCAATCCATCAATTTCCCTGACTTCCTATCAAGATGCGACAAAGACGATTATCGGTCCGACATCGCCATTGCCCACCCTAATTTCCACTAGCTTGAATCAACTCTCCGGTTATGACAATGCACTCCTTACGTTCAACAGATCGACCCCCTACGTAAATGACTTCGCCAGTAGCGGCGATCTCTATTTCAAGTATTCCCAAATTGATGTTCCGTCAGGAGGGTTTGACGATACCGGAACCGGTCAGACGACGGTTCAGGCACAGGATACTTGGGGTCGGGTCTATGTTTGGCATAGTGCATTCAAGGTCCAGTTGACGAGTGGTGTTACGGTCCAAGACCCTGGGGTATTCGTACTCAACGACTCGACCATGCCAGTTACCGTTACGTCCTCGATTAGCAAAACATTTGATGGAGGTGGTAATCCGTACAAATATTACGTCAGTTACACTGCGACCCAATCTAGCGGAGAGACCTCCTCGATACCCAACGCCCGGGTCATTCGCTTTCTTGATGAGGAGGCCCCCACGCTTGATCTTTCCCCAGTTACCGATGGACTCAATATCTTTGTTCTCGCTGAGGGCGGCGAAGATTATACTGACATTGCCAGTGATGTATACACCTGGGTTAACGCCAAGGGAGCAAGCGAGGCTTTGATAACAAGTGCATATGACGTGATTGACGAGGGTGCGGTGTCAAATAAGATTAACCGGACGATTTTCCCAGGAATCGTGAATGCAAGCAATTGGGTGCCGGCCGTTGGAACGGTCGTGTTGGGAGTCGATCCGACTACCAATGTCGCTAAGCCCTTGGAAGACATAGGGAACGCTGTAAAAGGGGAGATTCCCACGAACCTTGCATCCCTCAATCAAATTTACACGATCAAATACGACGTGACCGATTCTGCGGGGAATGCAGCTACCCCCGCCTTTCGGTACGTAATGGTCAGGGATACCTTGCCCCCGGTAATTGGATTGCCACCAACGCAACTTGTGATCGTCGACTCCACGAGCATTTCGAATCCAGATGTCCGGGACGAGCAAAGCATCAAGGATTACTTGGTTTCGGACCTGACAGTCCAAGACGGAAACAACAATTTCGATACCAACTTGGATTGGAACGTTACTATAAAAAAGCCAAACGGTCAAAATTCCGGTCCCGGTGGCACTGGTTATGACGCACCTTCACTTGGTGCTGCTAGCGGGATAGTGTTTCCAATCATCCGGACTGACAAGGGGTACGAAGTGACCATAACGGCCTCTGACTCATCAGGTAACGTGAGCGCTCCGGTTACAAGGGAATTGCAAATTGGTGACAATCTTCCGCCCACGTTGACCATGATGGGAAATTCGATCATTCATGATTTTCTACGTTTTAAAGAAAATACGACTGCGAATACCACCCAGTTGGGGAATGTTAGTGGAACTGTTGCTGCTAAAAACGCTCCTTTTCTTGATCGACCTTTTGATTCATCAACTAATCCCGAGTATAATGCGACTGGTTTTGGCGGTGGCGCTCACCGCATGATGCTGGCAAGTTATGATTTTGTGGATCCCGGAGTTTACGGGGAAGACGGAAACGTCAATTGGTCGATAGATTCCGGTTTCCCTGATTGGGATGGGGATGGCCTAGGGGAGGGCTACGAGTTCGTCAAAGTAACCGATCGCAGCCAGATGGATACTTGTACATATCAAGGCACTCCTACCTACTTGAAAATTCACGTTTACAGTCAATTGAATACTAAGAGCCTTGAGCAATGGCAGAATGACTTGAGTGGTGGAACCATTGCCCCTGGTGATGGATTTGGTTCTCCTTCTTCTGCCAAGACCCCCGAAACCGATGGTGCAGATCCCTCGGGTTTTGCCTTTACCGATCTCAACAAGACGGATCCTTCCAGATTGAGAAATCTGAATGTTACGCAACTCACAATTGAATATCGCGTAATGGACGGATGGGGCAATTTATCAAATATCTCAACCAGAATAGTGTACATCTACGAAAGCTACCAATATGATCAATACGCATTCTACGCGACCCCGATCAATGGACTTGAACAGGATCCTTCCGGAGAAATGGCAGCCTATTACAATGATGGAAACAGCACGGCTTATTTGACGTCGATAAGAAAAGATACGGATGGCGATGGAATGAGCGATTACTGGGAAGCCATATTTGAAACGGACCCGAAAGTCCCTGATGCCTCACATGCCACGCCCGATTGGAGCTCATTGAATGGGGTTGACTCGGCTGTTATCCAAACTCGTGTTCAGAGTACTCTTTTGGATGCCTCGCAGTTGTACGACATGAACAAGAATTGGATTAGTAGCTCGCATATGCTCTACGGTTTGTGATAGGCTAGTCGCTTTAGCCCGAAAAGGTTTGTTCCGCCCCCATAGTTTAACGGATAAAACAGTGGTTTCCTAAACCGTAGATCGAGGTTCGATTCCTCGTGGGGGCGCCATTCTTGCAGAGAATGGAAATACGACGAAAAGCATTGAATAAAAGGGACTTAATGATGGTCAAGATTCTCTTTTTGCGATGCTTTCGTTAAGTGGTGTATTTGCATCAAGTATGCCATTTTGGGCATGTTTTGGCAAAAAAACTGACAACAAACTGACAACAAGATAAGGGGGGGAGGGGGGTCACCTTTTCCTGATCCGAATATCCTTATATCGGTTAGCCCCCGAATAAAATTTTCGACAATGGGCGAAAGATTCCAAGATTATAACCTGGAATCACATTTTACCAAGTCCGGGAACATCAGCTTTTCCAACTTGCATAACGTCACCGACGTCCAAGCACTCAGCTTTGAAACCAAGTCCGGGAACATCAGCTTTTCCAACATTGTTTGCGGTTTGCCGCGTTGGATGAGAACACTTTGAAACCAAGTCCGGGAACATCAGCTTTTCCCAACTTGCCCCCCAACAGGAGGCAACGGACAAGGAGATCTTTGAAACCAAGTCCG
>JABGWD010000284.1 GCA_018645725.1 Opitutia bacterium | reverse complement strand
TGGGGAAAGGACGGAATCGGATGGCTACCGGCAAAACGGAGCCCATGACACCACGGCGGGCGGACTGAGGCTGGACTGGGGAAGCGCGGATGTCTGGAAGGGCTACCTTTCGTGGAACTTGGCGGAGACGGATTTCGGGCTGCCGGGTGATCTCAATGCGACCGAGCTGGCAGCCAATCGCAGGCAGTCAAACGAGCCGAATAACCGGGGAGAGGAACGGGCTTCGCATGGCCGGGCGGGTGTCCGGGTGGAGTTGGTTGACGACTGGGCTTTCGATTCCCGGTTCGGGTACCTCGACCGGGAGGTCGGGGCGAGAATGCCGAGTTTCGGCTTTCTGAGCGACACGGTCTACGAGACTTTTTCGATAAGCCCCAGTCTGGTCAGGGAGACCGAAGAGGGAAGCTCGACGATCGGGATCGATTACGTCAACGACCGGGTAGGTGCGGACACCAATTTCGACGACTCCAGCCTCCGACGGAGGACGCGCGGGGCGTTCGTCTCGACCAGTCGTCCGCTCTTTGAGGAATGGACAGGGAACGGATCGGCCCGTGTGGAGTCGGTCCGTACCTCGGGTGCGTACGGGGGGACTGCCTTGAACGGGGTATCGGAGAACGAATGGGCGGGGAGCCTTGGCTTGGTGAGGAAGCTGGGCGGGGGAAACCGGGCTTACGGGGCGCTCCGCCGGTTCTACCGTTACCCGGCGACCGATGAGATCCTCGTGTTCTTCCCCACTTATTCCCTCAACCCCGACTTGCGTCCCGAGACCGGGTACGAGGCCGAGCTGGGCATGGACTGGGAGTGGAAATCACTTACTCTCGGCGGGCGGGTATTCCGGCAGTGGATGAGGGATGAGATAATCTACGATTCCGCTTCCTTCGCCAACCTGAACCTCGACCGGACGAGTCGGGTCGGGCTCGACTTTTCGCTCGAGTGGCTGGTGTCGGAAGGCTTGAGCGTAGGGATGCGCTACGAGTACCTGCGGGCGAGGATCGGGGGCGGAGCTTACGGGGGGGGCGACGTGCCCTTGGTGCCGGAGAGCTTGCTCCGTCTGTTCGTGAAGCTGGACCTGAGCGATGACTTGAGCCTGCGGTTGGGTAGTTCATACGTCGGGAAGAGCTTTGCGGGGGGGGACTTTGCCAATGCGGGGTTCGAACTGGACGATTACTGGCTGCACGATTTGGGTGTCGATTACCGGCTCGGGGAGAAGGCGACGGTCTTCGCGGGTTTGGATAACTTGTTCGACGAGGAGTACTTGTCAACGGCCTATGGGGCGGGCCTGTACCCGGGCGCAGGACGGGGCGGGCGGGTCGGGTTGCGCTATTCTTTCTAGGCCTTTCGGCAGGTTGGGCAGAGCCCGTAGAGCATGATTTCGAAGCCCTGGACCTCGAACCCTTCGGGCGCATTGGCGGGGGGGACGTCCCCGGTGGTGTCCTCGAGGGCGAAGAGCTTGTCGCAGGAACGGCAGGCAAAGGGTACCTTGTTCTTGCCGTCGACCCATTCGTAGCGTGGGGGTTGTCCTGGGTAGTCCACGCCAACGACTTGTTGGTTTTCTCCCAGGCTCTTGAGGTGCCGGTAGGTGGTGGCGATCCCGATGGTCGGGCTTTTGCGGATGGCCCGTTGGTGAATCTCGAGGGGAGTGAGGGGGCGCCCGGCGGAGCGGATGACCTTGAGGATGATTTCCCCTTGCCGGGTCGTTCGCTTCATTCGGGGTAGGCGCAAGGAAGCTTGCCTTCCTTGAGAGTGGCTTGGGTTTTCTTCCGCAGAGCGCGGACCTCGTCCCTGATCTCCGCGAAGTGGGGCTTTTCCATGCGCTCGATGAAAAGGATGCCGTCGAGGTGGTCGACTTCGTGCTGGATGCAACGGGCGAGCAAGCCGTCGCATTCAAGGACGTGCGGGACGCCGTCGAGGTCCTGGTATTCGACCCGGATGAGCTCGGGGCGCGCGACGTCTCCCTTGATTTCGGGCAAGGACAGGCAACCTTCCTCGTAGTAGAATTCTTCGCTGGGAAGAAATTCGATTTGCGGGTTGGCCAAGGGCATGGGTTTGAGGAGGGAAGGGGAGAGGGCCTTGCCGTCCAAGATGCAGGTAATCGGGTAATCGGGATGATCGGGAACCTCGACCACGCAGAAGCGCAAGGCTTGCCCGATTTGCTGGGCCGCCAGACCGATGCCTTCGGCGTGGCGCATGGCGTCGATCATGTCACAGGAAAGGTTGAAGAGTTCGTCGGAGAAGTCGGAAACCGCCTTGCCTTTTTCGTGAAGGATGCTTTCTCCGTACTGGGTGATGCGCAGGGTCATGTGGGTGAGGGACGTCCGGTATTGGAATTTGGTTCAGGGAAGCGGGAAATCAGGAATGCTCTAATTGAGGTTTTGGGCAACGTGAACAAAAATCGGTTGCAAAATCGGGACGGATAAAGGAAAAGATAGGACAGGTTGGCTAATTTCGATTCATTTAACAAGGGTAAGTTTGGGAGCATTGTGTTTCTCCCGTTCTTCGTCGTATTCGGGGTTCTCGGTTTTGCATCCCCGGTTTTCTTCGGAACGGTGTCCGAGGATACCCTCAAGGACATTGGCGAGGGCAGCAAGACCATCGATCAGGAAACCCTCCGGCAAATGCGCCAAAACAACTTGGGCCCGGCCGAGATGCTCCTGCCCTTGACCTCTTTGTCCAAACAGAAAAAATTCCGCGAGGATATCGAAGCCAAGAAGAAGGAACACCCCGAGCTGGCCATATCGGGTGGCGGAAGCATTTTCGACATGCTTACCTTCAACGACTATTTTGGCGGTTTGGATCGTTTCAATTTGGACCGGGGTCGATTCGAGGCCTTTTTCGTATACAACCGGGCGACCACGAGGGGCGATCTGTGGGAAAGACTGAAGAACAACAGTTCCAACGACAACGTGCAGGCTATCCTGCAGAGCATTCCCACGGAAGGACGACCGGGCAATTTCTGGACGAGGTTGCTGGAGGATCCGTTGGTTTCGACTTTCCCGGGGGTAAAGCTTGCCGAGCTGCAAGGGTTTTCCTTCTTTCCCAACCGCCGGGTGATTTTGTCGGCAGGGGTGAGAAACCCAACCGAGATCGAGGTCAATGCAACCGAGGCGGAGATTCGGGATCTTTGCCTGGAGGAAGCCCGGTCGGGTTTTGCCGATTTCTCGGGCGAGTTCGAGTCTTTCGTGGTAATGAAGCAGGGGTCGGATGCCAAGGTGTCCAGGTTGGATGGCAACGTTTCCCTTGGCAAACTTGACTTTCCCGAGTTTGCCCTTCGAGCCGCGACCCTCAAGATGGGAAGAACCGGAGACGGCGGATATGCAGTGATCATCGGAGGGGTGATTGATCCTCGGGGAAAACTCGAAAATCACGGCCGTTGGCTTCCTTATCCCATGTTGGTGCCCATGATGGTGGGGACGGCCATGTCCTTGGAAAAAGATTATTATTCCTCCGATACGGCCTACGAAATAGGTCGGCTTTCCCAGCAGATGCTCTTGGGTGATTTGGAGTCGAAGGAACGGATTCGTTCCTTTTATTGGGCGGCTCACCAGTTGGCCCGCAAGATGAACTTCATGCAAATGGCCGAATTGACTCAGAGTTGTCCCGATTTGCAAGCGGTGTTCGACCTCGCCGCCTTGATCAGGATGCGCAATGGGCCGCTTGCCGAGGCAGCAGGCAAAATCAAGTCGGCCAAGCGGAAAGCGCTCTTTCCCTCCGTCGGCAAAGAGGAAACCCCCGTCGATCTCGAGGAACTCGAACATAACAAGACGATGGCAGGGAAAAAATTCGAGGAGGATTTGCGGATCATCTATGCCGCTACCTTGCTGTCAGGCGATTCTTCCGCCGTGCTCAAGTTCGTGGAGAGTTATCCGGTATACGATAAAGACGGAGACAAAATCGCTGCCGAGGCCGCCCTCGAGGACATCAAGCTGGCCATGAGTTACGGAAGCGAATCCCTTCGGCACTTGCTTGCCAGAAACCAACCCATTCATCGCAAGGGTCCGGTTCTTGCTTTCCTATCTTCGGTTTTTCCTCTCTTCGGAGGGAGCGTCATCACTCATCTTTCCCACAGTCATCATTCTCTTGCTCTTTTTCTGAAGTTGTCCTTGCTCGGGGCGGCTTTCTTCTCCCTTCTTCTTTTTGTTTCTCATGTCTTGCCCAAGCCGGAATACAAGCGGACCGAATGCCATTTTGCGTTGCGTTGGACAAGGAGGTTCTCGGCTGCCTCGCTTTGGGGCTTGCTGACGATTTTGGCCCTCGAGCCGACCCTTTTGCAAACCCCTCGGGGACAGGTTTCGGTGGCAGGCTTTGATTTTGCGCTTGCGAATCTTCTCGCCTACGCCAATGAGGAGTCTATGGCGGAACAAAATCTAACTGGTGTAACGGCGATCATCGCCGGTTTCTTCTTGGCGGTCCAAATCGTGATTTTCATGGTTTGTCTTTCACGTATATCTCAAGTGAAGAACGAGGAGATGAAACCCGGTCTCAAGCTGAGCCTTTTGGACAATGAGGAAAATCTCTTTGACCTGGGGTTGTACGTGGGGCTTGGAGGGACAGTGCTTTCCTTGATTTTGCTCCTGGTTCTCAACGTAAAGGATGATGCTCTGATCGGGGCCTACACCTCGACGCTCTTCGGTATCCTCTTCGTTGCCGCCCTCAAGATTTTCGTAGTTCGCCCCTATCGAAACCACTTGCTGGTCAAGCAAGCTGAGGAGAAGAGGTATGAACCGTAGTCTGCTGCTGGTCGTTTGCGACTTTCTTCTTCTTAGCATTCTTGCTCTGGCCCGTTTCGACGTGCCCAAGGATGCGGTTATCGCCAAAGATCAACAGAAGATCGTATCCAAGGAGGTCGTCGAAAGAATTTCCGATGGGGAGAATTACGATGACGTCGTGGCCGAGCTGGAGGCGACCAATGAGACGTTGCTGGAGAATTTGAGCAGCGACAAGGACGATCTGGTCAAGCAAAAGCTCGAGCTCGAGCAACAAATCGCTCTTCGCCGGCAGGAGTTGGCGGACAAGGAAAATCAACTTGCATCCCGGGATGCCACCATCGCTCAAAATGAAGCCGCCATTGAGGCAGGCAAGGTGGAATCCGAACAATTGGAGGCCCAGCGTCAGGAAATCGAAAGAAAGAGGGAAGCCCTGCTCCAGAGCAATGCCGCGTCCAAGAAAGAACTCGAGCTTTTGGCCAAGAATTTGGCTGATGCCAAGAAGCGCTCGGACGAATTGGCCGCTTTGAAAGAAAGACAGCAAAAGGAAGCCGAATCCATGAAGGTTGAGCTGGCCGTCACCCAGGAGAAGGCCAAGGCGGAGGAACTAAGGGCTGCCGAAGCCAAGGCTCTTTTGCTTGAGGAAAAGAAAAGATCCGATGCCTTGGTTGCGTCGACGACCAAGATTGACGAAAGGATAGACAACCTCAACCGGGACCTGAAACAAGATCTGGCGGGAGTCGGACAGGAATTGAGAGGCGTTGGCCAGGAACTCAAAGGAGTGGGGGAAAACATTGCCGGGGTAGGGGAGAGGATTACTTCCGTGTCCAATGAGGTGACAAGTGTAAAGCAGGACGTCTCCAAGGTCGGTGAAGAGGTTCAGGGAGTCAAGGAGACGGTGTCCGACGTCAGCCAGGAGGTTCAGGGAGTCGGATCCAGGGTGGAGACCATCCAGCAGGACGTGAACGAGCAAGCGGCTGCTCAGGAAGAAAATTTTCGTAAGCTTTCGGAAAGACAAACCAAGACCGTGAACGAGATATTTTCCAAGTATGAGGAGAACAAGGTCAAGTTGACCTTCGATTATTCGCACACCAGTGGACTGTTCGGCAAGGAAACCGCCGATACCTTCACCATGGATACAATCATCATGGTCGAAGGCACGTTTGCTTACTCCCTCGTTCATTCCAAGGACAGTCCGTTCAGGCTGGATCCGCGACCCCGCAAATTGATCAAGGTTTCGGGACAAATCACCAGTCCCAAGCTGAAAACGCCGATTCCGGTCAAGGAAATCGCCTTTATGGATGATCCCCGGATTTTGATCGTTCCTCTCA
>JABGWD010000283.1 GCA_018645725.1 Opitutia bacterium | reverse complement strand
TTCTACCCATTCTTGCGTTCTTTTCGTTTTCTCTTGGCAAAAAGGCAAGTTAGAACCGATTCAGGTCCTTGAAAATTCGCGATGTCCGATATCCCTACGGAAATACTTTGAAGGAAAATCGACTGACTCGCATACCGAATTCGCTTTTTCTCTGGCTTCCTGCAAGCTTGAGCCAATTCCTACCGCCCCCAGGACCCGTCCTCCTGCAGTTACGCATTTTCCTTCCTCGTCGAGCTTCGTGCCCGCATGAATGAGCTGGGAGCCCTCGGGGAAATCAGAGGGGGCGGAAATCACCTCGCCTTTCGGGTAGCTTTCGGGATAGCCCGCGCTGGCCAAGACGACGACCATGGCATAGGCATCCTTGAAGTGGACGGAAGAAGGAAGTTCTTCACCCCGGGCCGAAGCAAGGAGCAAGGGGACGAGATCATCCTCCAAAAGGGGCAGAATCACCTGCGTTTCCGGATCGCCGAAACGAACGTTGAATTCCAGCACCTTGGGGCCATCGGTTGTCAGCATCAGCCCGACGTAAAGGGTGCCTCTGAAATCGATTCCCTCCGCTTTCAGACCTGCCAAGGTCGGGCGTACGATTGATTTCTCATATTGGGCAAGCATTTCGGGCGTGACCAACCGCGTGGGGGCGTAGGCTCCCATCCCTCCCGTGTTCAGCCCAATGTCGCCTTCCCCCACCTTCTTGTGGTCTTGGCTCATCGGAAGGGCGACATAGCTTTCGCCGGAACAAACAAGATGAAGGGAGGCCTCCTCTCCCTCGAGAAACTCCTCGATTACAACCTCCTTGCCACTCTCCCCGAAGCTCGAACCGGCCAGCATCTCCCGGACCGCCTCTTCCGCTTCCTCCCGGTTTTCGCAAATCAATACTCCTTTGCCGGCTGCCAAACCGCTTGCTTTGACCACGATGGGCATCTTGCAGGTGGAAAGATAGGCGAGGGCAGGGCCGACCTCGTTGAAATTGCCGTACTCGGCCGTGGGTATGCCTTGCCGGGCGAAGAAATCTTTCGAGAATGCCTTGCTTCCCTCCAGTCTGGCGGCCGACTTGTTCGGGCCGTAGGCTGGGATTCCTGCTTCGTTGAGAGCATCCACCGCACCATTGCACAAGGGCACCTCCGGGCCTACGACCACGAGATCGATCTCCTCCGCCTTGGCCAAGCTCACGATTGCCTCGTTGTCTTCCACGCCCACGGAAAAAGTTTCGAATTCGCCTGCCATGCCCCCATTTCCGGGAGAAACGACGACCTTTTCCACGATTGGGCTTTGGTCGCAAATTCTCGCCAACGTATGTTCGCGACCTCCGCTTCCCAATACCAGTACCTTTAGGTTTTTATCGTTCATCCATTTCGATTTCCCGAAAACCTGCCTTCAAGTCGAGACAAAACCAATTTTTTTAGCTTATTTCATGGATTTTGGTTTTCGAAAGCCACGATTTTCTGCACACTTCCCCCAGATGCGGGTATTCTTTATTGGTGTGTGTGGGACGGCGATGGGAAACGCCGCCGTCCTTCTTAAAAAACTAGATCATGACGTGGCTGGGTCGGATGCGGGCGTCTATCCGCCCATGTCCGATGTCCTCACCGAAGCGGGAATTGACCTTTTCGAAGGTTTCGAGGAAAGCCAAATGCTCGAGTGGAAGCCCGACCGTATCGTGGTCGGGAACGCCGTTTCGAGGGGCAATCCTCAAGTCGAGCGTCTTCTTCGTGCCCGCGAAGCCCCTTTTGTCTCTCTGCCTCAATTGATTGGAGAAGACTTGATTGGAAATCGACCATCCTTGGTGGTTGCAGGGACCCATGGGAAAACCACCACTACTTCCTTGGCTGCGTACGCCCTGGAGCAGGTCGGGGCATCTCCCGGGTATCTCGTCGGGGGAGTTCCCCTTGATTTGGCATCCGGAAACGAGCTGGGCGGAGACGAGTCTCCGTTTGTGATCGAAGGAGACGAGTATGATTCGGCCTTTTTCGACAAGCGAAGCAAGTTCATTCATTATCGCCCACGAATTCTCGTTCTCAATAACCTCGAGTTCGACCATGGGGACATCTTTCGCGATTTGGAGGATATTTCCCGGAGTTTTTCCCATTTGTTGCGCATCGTTCCATCCGATGGTTTTGTCCTGCGCAATGGGGACGATCCAAATCTGCTTGCCCTTCCCGATGCTCCCTGGACGACCACGATCTCAGTGGGGCAGGGCGAGGCAAATGATCTGCGAATAGCGGATTTCGAGGAAGATGCCGAAGGCACTCGCTTCCGCCTCCTCTGGCGGGGTGAGGAAGTCCAGGTCGTCGAATGGAGCATGCCCGGGCTCTTCAATGCACGCAACCTTGCCATGGCCTTTTTGTCGACCGTTCTTGCCCAAGTGGAGGAACCTGACCTTGAGGATCTGTTTGCTCAGTCCGCGCTTCCTGATTTTTCCGCCTGCCAAGGGGTGAAACGCCGGCAGGAAATCCTCGTCGACAAAGAGTCCCGGGTCGTCCTTTCGGATTTCGGGCATCACCCCACCGCAATCGAGGGGACCTTGCAATCCTTGCGGGCCCGTTGGCCCGGCCGACGAATCGTCGCCTGTTTCGAACCGCGCAGCAACACCGCCGTGACGAACGTCTTTCAGGACCGTTTTGCAGATGCCCTTTCCCTCGCCGACGAGGCCTTGCTCGGAGCCGTGCACCGGGCGGAAAAAATTCCCGAGGACAAGCGGATCGATCCCGGGGCAATGATCAATCGGATCGAGGATGCGGGCAAGCAAGGCCGCACCTTTGCTCAAAACAGCGAACTTGCCGATTACCTGGAAACCCAATTGGACGACCGACCGACTCTCGTCGTCTTTTTCTCCAACGGTTCCTTCGACGGCGTGATTGACCGTTTCGCCAAGTTTGCCTCTTAGCCTTCATGACCGAATGGCCGGAGGGCGGAATTGGGTTTCAGCCCCACAGTTGGTTGATTAACCGGTGGTTGGATTGGTGCAAAGAGCCCTTTTCGTGGGGGCTTCCACCCCAAGCCATGAATGATTTCTTGGCATCGCGTGGTTTTGTGATGAAGGAGTTATGCTCGACCCGGGAACTTGCCGAAGAATACGGTCTTGATCCCGTCGAGTTGGAGGGTGGGAATTTGGTGGCCTGCGAACGCGGATAATGCCTTCCTCGCTTTGTTATGTACGAAGTTTTTCGAGATTGGGACTCCGCAAAGGTCGGTCTTGTGGACCAACTCCTCAAAGGCGAGGGCTTCAATACCGCGCTGCGCAACTGGACGGGGTCGAACATTACGTCGGTTCCTATTCCCTACATGTTTCCAAACGTTTGTGTCTTGAATCACGAGGACTTCGTTCGGGCCAGAAAGATCGTGAATGATTATTTCCATGCTCAACCCCAAGCAAGCGAAGAGTGGCAGTGCCCGAATTGCGGGGAGAAGGTGGACGGAGTTTACACTGAGTGTTGGTCTTGTCAAGTACCCCGGGCGGACGAAACCACAGGGTCAGGTCAAAATTAGGTCTCGTCCGAAAGTTCCTTGATCCACTTGCGGTGGGGACCGGACAGGGTGAGGGCGTCCAGTTCGGTCCAAAGAACCCAGCGGTATCCGTCGGGCAGGGTGTTTTTCGTACTCTCGAGTATTTCCGTCTTGAAGATTTCCTCATCGTAATCGACTTGTCCGATGGTTCGCTTTCTGGTGGCGAGGTGTTTGGCTTCGTGGGCAAGTTTTTTCAAGTGAACGGGTAGGTTCTCGGGCAATTCGTAGATCCCGGCCAACCTGGCCGATCCTTTGGCTGCCGAACAAAGGAGCAAACCGTCCCTCGACCTGATCCAGTATCGGCGAATCTTTTGCTTGGAATTCTTCTTTTTTGCCAAGTTCGGATACCTTTCGGTATCTCCCGTTTTCCCACCTTTGCAATGATCGATTACGGGACAATTCAGGCAAAGCGGGGATTGTCTGTGGCAAACGGTCGCCCCGAGCTCCATCATCGCCTGGTTGTAATCTCCCGGTCGACTGCCATCGAGGAGCTGGCTTGCCAAGGGTCGAAGTTTCTTTTGGGCGGTGGCTCCATCCTTGAAGAGCTCGTCGTTTGCGAAAAGGCGGGTCAAGACGCGGACCACGTTTCCATCGCAGACCGCTTCCGCTTGTCCGAATGATATGCTTGTTACGGCCGCCGCGACGTAAGGTCCGATCCCCGGAAGCGCCTGCCAAGATTTTGAATCCGCTGGGATCGTATCCCATGAATCGACTTGCCTAGCCAATTTATGCAGGTTGCGGGCCCGGGAATAATAGCCCAACCCTTCCCATGCCTTGAGCACTTGCTCCTCGGATGCATCGGCCAAGATCGAAAAGTCGGGAAACAGGTTCATCCATCTCTCGAAATAGGGCAGGACGGTTGCCACTCTGGTTTGCTGGAGCATGAACTCGGAGACCACGGTCTTGTACAGGCTGGGTTTCGAACGCCAAGGAAGCTTCCGCTTGTGGTTGTCATACCATGCCAGCAAGGCTTCCCGAAAGGAATCGAGCCTTTGGGAATCCGAGGGAAAATGGTCTAAAATATGGGCAGGCATGCTTGGCGGTTGCTTTTTCTTCAAGTCTTTTCCAAATATATCCCGCTTATGGCAAGCGCAGCTTCAAATTCCGGTGGTGAGGAAAGAAAGAAAAAGTCGATGTACACCCTCAAACTAAAGGGTGATCAACTGGATAAGCTTGGTCAGGCGCTTTCGTCCAGAGGTTGGCCTACCCGGGAAGTTCAGTATGCCCGTCATGCCTTTGATGGGGATCAGGTGAAGGTTGTTGCCTACGAGAGCGGGAAACTGGTCGTGCAGGGCAGGGGAACGGAAGATTTCGTGACCAACATTCTGGAACCTGAGGTAACGGGCGAAATTCTCCTCGGGTACGAAGAAGTGAACAACCCGGAATGGTTCGAGCCTCATGCCGGACTGGACGAGAGTGGAAAGGGCGATCTTTTCGGACCGGTGGTCACCGCCTGCGTGATTGGAGATGGGGATATGGTCCGTTCTTGGATGGAAGCGGGTATTCGGGACAGCAAGACCATAACCGACGGGGCCATTCTCAAGATGGCCAAACACATTGCATCAACCAAGGGGGTGGTCATCAAGACGGCCTTTACCGGTATGCTCAAATACAACGAGCTTTACGGCAAATTCGGAGACAACCTGAACAAGATGCTCGCTTGGTTGCACGGGCGGGCTCTCAACGACGCCCTTGAGCTCAGAAAGCCCGAATGGGGCCTGCTCGACCAGTTTACCAAGCAGCCCCTCGTCCAGAAATACGTAGAAGGTACGGGGTTCGATCTGCAAATGAGAACCAAGGCAGAGGAGGATCCGGTCGTCGCCGCAGCCTCGGTCATCGCCCGGGCTACCTGGCTCGAGCAGATGAAAAAGCTCGAGCAACTGGCTGGCCGATCCATCCCCAAGGGGTCCGGAGCTCAAGCCAAGGAAGTCGCCACCCAACTTTTCGAACAATTCGGAGAGGAACGGATGGGGGAATTTTGCAAAATGCACTTCAAGACTGCGTACGAGGCGATGGGGAAGACCCCGCCCGCCAAGAAGTCTTGGAATCCGAAGTGGCGCAAGTAGGCAGAACGGATAATCGCCATGGCAAACCCCCGCTGGACTTACGATCGCAAGGAAGCCAAGCGGTCTTTGGGGATCGTCGGGGTGGACGAGGCCGGTCGCGGTTGCCTCGCCGGGCCTGTGGTGGCGGGAGCCGTTGTTTTGCCGGCCGAATTCTTCCTCAAAGCGGCCAACCGCAAAGCTTGTGGCGAAATGAACGACTCCAAGCAATTCGCAGAAGAACGCCGGGAAGAACTCTATGCCGTGATTCTGGGCTTGGCCGACCGGGGCGACTTGTTCTGGGCTTCGGGCGAATCTTCAATCGAAGAGATCGAGACCGAGAATATCGTGGGTGCGACCTGTTTGGCCATGAAGCGGGCGATGGACGGGGCTTCCGAAAAGAGCAAAGGGCTCTGGTCCCCCGAACCGAAATCCGAGGAAGATCTTTTTTCCACCACCGGTTCATCCGAGGATGATAAAAAATGGGTCGTGCGGGTCGACGGGAGGCCGATGAAAAGGCTTCCCTACGAGCACCAAGGCTTGGTCAAGGGAGACACCATCTCGCTTGCCGTAGCGATGGGTTCCTTGATCGCCAAGGTCACCCGTGACCGGATAATGAGAAACTTTGCGGAAGAGTTTCCTGCCTATGATTTTGCATCCAACAAGGGTTATGGGTCACCCAATCATCTCAAGGCCCTGAAGGAAAATGGAGTGACCCGCCTTCACCGCCCGCGCTTCCTCCGAAACCTTCTTCCCGGGGGCGAGCAACCAAAACGAGATGACCCGCAAAGTCAGTTGAGTTTCGAGTAGAAACCTCCTAAGATTGTTTCTTCTTATGATTTTACTAGGAGTCAACGTCGACCACGTAGCCACCATCCGGCAGGCCCGTTACCGGGACGAATCGAATACGCACGGCGGGTTCGTCGAGCCCGATCCGGCCGCCATGGCCTGGTTGGCCGAGGAGGCTGGGGCGGATGGCATAACCATGCACGTTCGGGAAGACCGCAGGCACGTCCAAGTCGAGGACGTTCAACGCTACCTCGAACGCAAGAAGACAAGGCTCAACCTCGAAGTCTCCCTTTCTGCGGAAATGGTCGAACTTGCTCTTTCCCTCAAACCGGAGAGCGTTTGCCTGGTCCCCGAAAACCGCAAGGAAGTCACGACCGAAGGCGGTCTTGACGTTGCAGGCAACCTCGAACGCTCCCGCGAGGTGGTGCGGGCTTTTTTGGATGCCGGCATTCCGACCAGCATGTTTATCGATCCTGATCCCGCTCAACTCGAGGCTTCGGCCGAGATTGAATCCCCTTGGGTCGAGTTGCATACCGGGAGTTTCGCCCGGGCCTGGTTCGATTCCGAAAACAGGGAGAAGGAATTGGGCACGCTTCGTTCGGGCATGGAACTCGGAGTTTCCCTTGGCCTAAGGGTCAATGCCGGACATGGGATCAATTATGAGAACGTCGAAGGGGCCAAGACCCTCGAACAGGTGTACGAGTACAACATTGGTCACAGCATTATCTCGCGTTCCGTTTCGACTGGTTTGGCGGAGGCCGTCCAAACCATGCGCCGGATGCTCAACGAGTGAGCGAACTACCCGCCATTCCTCCGGGAACCAACGTCGTAGGCGTGGGGATCGACCAGATCGAGGTAGACCGCATCCGTGATTCCCTCGACAAGCACGGGGATCATTTCCTGAACAAGATCTTTTCTCCCGCCGAACAGGCCTATTGTAGGGAAAAGGCCGATCCCGCACCCCACTTGGCCGCCCGATTTGCGGCCAAGGAAGCCGTTTCCAAGGCCTTTGGAACGGGCTTCGGCAAGGAATTTGGCTGGTTGGACGCTGAGGTGGAGAATGGAGACCAAGGTCAACCCCTCTTGCGTTTCAGCGAAAAGGGGAGGGCTCTGCTCGAGAAAAAGGGGGCAAGCGAAGCCCTTGTCAGCCTGACTCACTTGGAATCCATCGCCTCGGCCATCGTCGTTCTTGTTTCTTCCCCATGAATCCCCTGCCTGCCGACCCCATTCTTACCTGCGCGGATTCTCTCGCCTTTGAAAAATCGTTTTTCAAAGGCGACGACGAACGCGAATGGCAGGTCATGAACCAAGCCGGTGAATCGATCGGAGATTCTTTGCTCCGGGACATGAGGGAACTCCGTACCATTCCTCCCCGGCCCAGAATATTGGTCTTGGTCGGCAAAGGGCACAATGGGGGAGATGCCCTCCTTGCGGCCAAGCGGATGCTCCGGACGATCCCAACCGCCCGAGCCGTGGTTTGGCCACTTTGTTCATGGGACGAGTGCCGTCCGCATACCCAACGGGCCCGAACCGAGCTCTTGGAATTGGCCGCCAAGCGGATCGAGGAAATGTCTCCTGCCAGCGAAGCGGATGGAATCGATTCCCTGAGAAAAACTTTGGTCCAACAATCCGGCGAACGCGGGTTCGATGCATCCATCGACGGCCTGCTCGGGATGCAGGCCAGTCTACCTTTGCGTGAACCCCTTGGCGATTGGGTGAAAGCCATCAACGACTTTGAGGAAATCGCCGTGCGGGCCGCCGTGGACATGCCCACCGGAATCGGAGAAGAGAAAGTCGAGGATGCCCTGCGGGCTGATTTTACTTATTGCACGGGCATCGTGAAGACACCCGTCGTCTTGCCCGAAAACCTCAAATGGACCGGTCGCCTGCGTTACCTTGATCTCGGCTTTTTCGAACAACCCGGGGATGAATCGAATCAAGACCGAGCCGGAGTGCTGCGTAGTTCCGTCTTGAAACGCTTGCGCCGCTTGCGCCCGGTCGATTGCGACAAACGCGATCAAGGTCACCTCTTCCTGCTTGCCGGTTCCCGGGATCTGGGTGGAGCCGCCATGATGGCCGCTCAGGCCGCTCTGAAAGCTGGAGTGGGGCTTGTGACCGTGGGGATCCCCGAATCCCTCCACGCTTCCTTTGCCGCTCAAAGGCCGGAAGCGATGTGGGTCCCTCTGCCCGAAACCCCCGATGGCGGGCTTGCTCTCGAAGGTTTGGGCAAAATTCGGCAATTTCTTCCCAAAGCCACGGCCTTGGCCATCGGCCCGGGTCTGGGTACGGAAGGAGAAACCCATTCCCTGGTTCGGGAAACCCTTTCCTTTTTCGAGGGCCCGGTCGTTCTCGACGCCGACGCCCTGCGTCCGGAAATCCTAAGCGATGCCCCAAGCCCCGACCGGCTTGTCTTGACCCCACATGCCGGGGAATTCGCCCGCGTTGCGGATTCCCAGTCTCCGGAGGACTACGTCTCGCAGACCGGAAGCGTTCTCGTACTCAAAGGGTCTCATACGCAAATCGTTTCTCCGGGAGTTCATCATTATTCTTTCGTCGGCAGTTCCCTGCTTGCCCGGGGTGGAAGTGGCGATCTCCTTACAGGGATTTTAGGCGCCCTACTTGCCAAAAAGATTTTCGACATCCCAACCTCCGCTTCCCTGGCCGTCCTTTGGCATGGCCGGGCCGCCGAGGTGCTCGCCCGTCAACACGGGCAGGAAGCAGTCTACGCGACCGACCTGCTCGATTTCCTCTCCTTTGCCATTCGAAATGACTTCTGACCAACCATCCCTTCTCGTTCTCGCCGCCGGCATGGGCTCGCGCTACGGCGGACTCAAGCAACTCGACCCCGTGGGCCCAAGCGGCGAAACCCTCATGGACTATTCCATCTACGACGCCAAGCGGGCTGGTTTTTCCCGGGTAGTCTTCCTGATCCGCCGGGAAATGAGGGACGTCTTCGAGGAACAAGTCGGCCGCAAATACCAAGGCATTCTCGAAGTGGACTATGCTTATCAGGACAAGGACGACCTACCCGGTGACTTTGCTTGCCCCCCTGAACGCCAAAAACCCTGGGGTACGGGCCATGCCGTGTGGGCGGCCCGGGAAGCCTTGCAAGGAAGCTCCTTTGCCGTGATCAATGCGGATGACTTTTACGGAGCCGAGACCTTCACCGAACTGATGAAGGCGTTTTCTTCGCAAGCCTCGACCGATGGCCTGCTCGAATGCGCCATGGTCGGCTTCCGCTTGTCCGAGACCCTTTCCGAGCATGGTTCGGTCTCCCGGGGCATTTGCCAAACCGAGAACGGCTATTTGCAATCGGTCGAGGAATGGACGGAAATTTCCGGCGCTGATCAGGTTTCGGGGAAGAACCCGACCGGTGATGTCATGCCTTTGACCGGCGAGGAAACCACTTCCATGAACGTCTGGGCTTTCCCCCCCGATGCCTTTTCTCCGCTCGGTGAGGGCTTCTCACGCTTTCTCGAATCCATGCCCGACCCCTCAAAGTCTGAATTCTACCTGCCCGCCGCAGTGGACGAGTGGATCCGGGAGGGAACGGGTCGGGTATCCGTCCGACCGGCCAGTTGCTCCTGGATGGGTGTCACCTACAAGGAGGATAAACCCCGGGTGCAAGAAGCCATCGGCCGACTGGTTGACGAAGGGATCTACCCCAGCCCGCTGTTGGGTTGAAGAGAGAAGGGTTGCGGTTGAGAGATGTAGGGTATGCTCCTACTGGGCGGCCAGGTTGATGGTTTCGATAAGGACCTCAAGAGCATTCTAAAAAAGCTAGATTGTTTTTGTTTGAATCCACGGTGTCCGACTCCAACTAAAGGAGTTTTTAAGTTTTCGGGTGAAATGAGGTAGCTGAAAAATGAATTCCTGTAAGAATTGTGAAAAAAGTTGGTCTGGCTATTTGAAGATGCGTTGATGATGTGCTCGATAACAATATTTTTACTCGAAGGGTTGGCCTTTGACCGCCACCCGACCGGCGTAGTTGACCAGGGGGGGAACCGCCAGGGCGCTTGCCCATGAGCCGAGCAGGAGTAAAAAAAGAAGAAGCAGGTTGTTTTTCATGATGATTTCAAAAGAGTTCGAAAAGAGAAGAAGGTGGAAATTTCCAGGTTAGGGGAGCGGGGTCAGGACTTGCTCGTAGAGGGTGTCGTCGAGAATCGCCTGCCAGGCTTTGCCGGAGGGGTCGACGTAGATGATGCGGGGTTCGATAAACTTTTTGTTGTCGAGGGGTTGGATAAATCCAGGCAAACCCGACCTCGTCATGAAATTGTAACCACTCGCCGTGTAACTGTAATTGTAGTAGTCAGAGCCGGAGTAATAGTCTGATCCGGAATCCTCTTGGAGATCCGAGAAAAATATTTTTCCTCCCTTTTCGAATCCGGTTACGTAAACGCCTTTGTGCGTGATGAATTCCTGATCCAATACCAGCGAGTTCGGTAGATTGTGACCTGGTTTGGGGGTTGGTTCAATCCAATCGAGGAAGATGGGGATTTCTTCCCTCAGCCCGATCGAGTAACGCCATGCTCCGCTTTGATGTCTCCAAAGGTAGGGAAAAAGGTTGGACTGAGTCCACATCCACCCTTGGCTTTCCAACCAAAGCCAAAGTCCTCCTTCGCCATCGGGGTAGGGGTAGCCCCAACCAAGTTTCAGGTGGTAACCCCAGCCGTTGTCGAAGGGCAGAAAGGATCCGAACCAGGTAGAACGGTACCAACCGTTTCCGGTAGGCGTTGCCTGACCGAGGGGAGCCGGCAAGGATTGGTCGACCTTGAAGGCTTTGGTCACACCAAATCTGACGCCCGCTTGGTTCTCGGCA
>JABGWD010000282.1 GCA_018645725.1 Opitutia bacterium | reverse complement strand
TGCCGAGAAGCTTTCCGAACTCGCTCCCAGAGAAAGACCCCGGGTTGACCCGGCCCTTCGCCTCAGTGGGTTGGAACCTTTCGAGATGAAAGGAAAAGCGTCTTCTCTCATGATGGTAGGAGAACGGACAAACGTCACGGGATCGCCTCGGTTCCGAAAATTGATAGAGAGCGAGGATTATGAATCCGCCCTCAAGGTTGCCAAGCAACAAGTTGAAAACGGAGCCAACGTAATCGACGTAAATTTTGATGCGGCAATGCTCGACGGTGAAGCCTGTATGACCCGGTTCCTCAACTTGGTGGTTTCCGAACCGGACATCTCGAGAGTCCCCATCATGATCGATAGCTCGAAGTGGTCGGTGATAGAGGCAGGACTGAAGGTAATCCAAGGCAAATGCATCATCAACTCAATCAGCCTGAAGGAGGGTGCCGAGGTATTCAAGGAGCACGCCGGATTGGCCATGCGATACGGTGCCGCCGTGGTGGTCATGGCCTTTGACGAAAAAGGGCAAGCCGCCACCCTTTGCGACAAGGTCAGGATTTGTGAAAGAGCGTACGGAATTCTCGTTCGGGAAATCGGGTTTCCGCCCGAGGACATAATTTTCGACCCGAACGTTCTCACACTCGCCACGGGTATGCCCGAACACGACTCCTACGGAATCGACTTCATTGATGCAGTCCGGGAAATCAAGAACCGTTGCCCGTACGCGCGCACTAGTGGCGGCATCAGCAACGTTTCCTTTTCCTTCCGCGGAAACAATCTCGTCCGGGAAGCCATGCATGCATGTTTTCTTTATCACGCCTGCCAAGCCGGTCTCGACATGGGAATCGTCAATGCCGGCATGCTGGAAGTCTATGATGAGATCGAACCGGAGCTCCGCAAACGGGTTGAGGACGTGGTTCTCAACAAGGATCCGGAGGCGGGTGATCGCCTTCTCGAGCATGCCGAACGGATCAAAGACCAATCAACGAAAAGAAAATCCGAAGGGCCCGATCTTTCCTGGCGTGAGAAACCTGTCGGCGAACGCTTGTCCCATGCCCTGGTAAAGGGAATTGGAGACTTTGCGGAGGAAGATGCCGAGGAAGCACGTAAATTGCTCGGTCGCCCGCTTGAGGTTATCGAGGGTCCTCTCATGGACGGAATGAAAGTGGTCGGAGACCTCTTTGGACAGGGGAAAATGTTCCTTCCCCAAGTAGTCAAGAGTGCCCGGGTCATGAAAAAAGCGGTCGCCTATCTCGAACCTTTTATGGAAGCGGAAAAGGAAGGTTCCGGTTCGAATAAGCGCGGAACCATGGTGATCGCAACGGTCAAGGGGGACGTTCATGACATCGGCAAGAACATCGTCGGCGTCGTGCTCGCCTGCAACAACTGGGAGGTAATCGATCTCGGGGTAATGGTTTCCTGGGACAAGATTCTCGAAGCCGTCCGCGAGCATGGAGCTGACGTGCTTGGCTTGAGCGGGCTCATTACGCCCTCCCTCGACGAAATGATTCACAACGCCAAGGAAATGCAAATTCAGGGTATGAACATCCCCTTGCTCATCGGAGGAGCCACGACCAGCAAAGCGCACACCGCCATCAAGATTGCCCCGCATTACGATCACCCTGTCGTTCAAGTACCGGACGCCTCACTGGTCGTGAACGTTTGTAACGATCTCACCAATCCGAAAAAGAAGGAAGAGTACGTTCAAAAACTTCGAGAGAAACAGAAAAAGCTAAGAATCGACCACGAACAAAGGGGTGAACGTTCTCTTCTTCCCCTCAAGGAAGCTCGCAAAAAAGGCCAAATGTTCGACTGGTCGAATCAAAAAATTGCCAAACCGACCAAGGAACGGCTCGGAAAGCAGAAGATCGAGGCCGACCTGAAAGAAGTCCTTTCCTATTTCGATTGGTCCCCTTTCTTCTGGGCTTGGCAACTCAGAGGACAGTATCCTGCGATTTTCGATCGTGGAGAAACTGGCGAAGAAGCCAGAAAGCTTTACGATCAGGCCCAAGTCCTCCTCGCCCGCATCATCGAAGAGGACCTGTTCAAATGCGAGGCCGTGGCCGGACTCTGGCCGGCCGGTTCTTCCGGCGACGACGTGCATGTTTTCGAGGACGAGGACAGACAACGCGAACTGGGCGCCTTCCACTTTCTCAGAAGACAGCAGGTCCTCAAGAACAAACCGCAATTCTGCTTGTCCGATTACCTGGCTCCTCTCGACTCAGGAAAAAACGATTACATCGGAGCCTTCGCGGTGAACGCAGGCGAAGGAGTCGATAGGCTCGCCCGCGAATTCGAGGACAAAAACGATGATTACAACGCGATCATGACCAAAGCCCTCGGGGATCGATTCGCCGAGGCAATGGCCGAGTACACCCACAAGAAGATTCGCGAGTGGTGGGGTTTCGGAATGGACGAGAATTTGGACAACGATGCCCTTGTCGGGGAAGAGTATCGAGGGATTCGGCCGGCCTCCGGTTACCCTTGTCAACCCGATCATACGGAAAAAGACCTGATTTGGGATCTGCTTTCCGTGAAAGATCAAATTGGACTCGAACTGACCGAATCCCGGGCCATGAACCCAGGATGCTCGGTCTCCGGACTATACTTCTCACACCCTGATGCCCAATACTTTAACGTCGGATCATTGGGTAAGGATCAAGTGGAGGATTATGCCTCCCGCAAAGGCTGGCCCTTGGAAGAAGCAATGAAGTGGCTACGGCCCAATATCGATTTCGAAGACTAGGCACCCGCCCTTTGGCATTGCAGGAACCGCCTTGCGAAAGTAGTACTCTTTCCATCATGAAGGAAATGACTCCATTGGAAGAAATTCGGCACTCCGCCGCTCATGTTCTCGCAACCGCGGTTCTTCGCTTGTACCCGAACACGCAATTGGACATTGGCCCGCCCACGGATTCCGGTTTTTACTACGATTTCGATTCGGAAATCCCGTTCACGCCGGAGGTCGTCGAGGCAATCGAGGCCGAGATGAAGAAAGTCATCAAGGAAAACCAGAGGTTTGAGAAAATCGAAGTTTCCCGCGAGGAAGCAATCGGAATGATCAAGGAAATGGGACAGGAAACCTACAAACTCGGGAGACTCCAAGACATTCCCGAAGGCGAAGCAATCTCGTTTTACCGAAACGGCGAATTTTCCGATCTTTGCGCTGGGACGCATGTTTCCTACACCAAGAAAATCAAGGCTTTCAAGCTCCTTCAGGTCGCAGGCTCGTACCACCGTGGAGATTCGGCCAACAAGCAACTCCAGCGCATTTACGGTACGGCCTTTGCAACCAAAGATGAACTGAAGGAACATCTCGAGCGTTTGGAGGAAGCAAAAAAGAGGGACCACCGCAACATTGGTCGTGAACTCGGACTCTTTCATATCGACGAGATGGTCGGTCAAGGACTCGTTCTTTGGAAACCAAACGGTGCCATCATCCGTCAGGAATTGGAGAACTTCATATCATCGGAACTCAACAAGCAGGGATACTCCCAGGTCTTCACTCCTCATGTGGGCAAGCTTGATCTCTACCGGACTTCTGGACACTTTCCCTATTACCAAGACTCCCAATACCCTCCTATTATCCACCGCGACTGCTTGACGGAACTGGCAGAAGAAGGGTGTTCCTGCTCGGATTTGTCAAACAAGTTGGATAAAGGAGAGATTGACGGCTACCTGCTCAAACCGATGAATTGCCCGATGCACATCCGCATCTACAAATCGGAGCAGCGCTCGTACCGCGACCTGCCCATAAGGCTTGCCGAATTCGGCACCGTCTATCGCTGGGAACAATCGGGTGAACTCAATGGGATGACCCGCGTACGCGGCTTCACCCAAGATGACGCCCACCTATTCATTCGGGAGGATCAACTCCAAGACGAGATCCAGGGTTGCCTCGGCTTGGTCAAACTCGTCTTTTCCGTCCTTGGAATGGAAGATTACCGCGTTCGGGTAAGCCTGCGCGACCCCGAATCCGACAAGTATGTCGGGGAGTCCGAGGCTTGGGACAAAGCGGAGGCAGCCCTTAGGCAAGCCGTCAAAACCCTCGGAGTCGACTATGAGGAAGAATTGGGAGAAGCCGCTTTTTA
>JABGWD010000281.1 GCA_018645725.1 Opitutia bacterium | reverse complement strand
TCCCTTGAAAACCCTGCGGATTGTGCCGGTTGGCGTCATGATGACCGGATCCTTGAAAATTGATTGAGGGCTGATGTTCTGAATGACCTCGCGGACGGGTGAGCCACCCCTGGACACGATGCTTGCGCTCACGAAAATCAACAGGTTTCTCTTTTGATAGCTTTCGGCGGATGATTGAAAGAGGCGACCGATCAGGGGAATGTTTCCCAACACTGGAATCTTGTCGTTCACCGTCTTGACTTCCTCCCTCGTAAGTCCACCGATAATGACCGTTGCGCCATCAAAGATGGTTACGGAAGTATTGACTTTGCGGACGGAGAAAATCGGCATGAGAATGCCCGAAGGCTGAATGACCATAGGAGGGGCGCCTACTTGTGACGTTCCGATCATCGCCTGTTGGCCACCATACTCAATGAAGCCATCGAATTCAGTGACCTTGGGGTTGAGCTCAAGTGCGATTGAATTGTATTTCTCAATTCTTGGGGTTACGTCCAGAACGACTCCGACTTCACGAAAACCGGGTTGTTCGTCGTCGGGCGCTACGGTGTCGAACTGAGGGATGGCTGATTGTATCTGGATGGCTCCACCAAGTCCTGCTCCGCCTTGTTGTCCCTGCCCTCCGCCTCCTACAACAGGAGCAGGCGCGGGCTGATAATCCGTGGGGTAGATAAATTCCTGAGCGATCGTGATCTGGGCGGGCTGCCCATCCATTACGGTAATCCGCGGGGCACTCAAAAGATCGGTTCCCTGCTTTCTCTTCAATGCGCTGATCAAGAGGGCTGCCTGAGAACCACCAAGGATCATGTTTCCTCCGCTGCCCCCCATGGTCAAACTGTCGGTTCTTGCATTGATCAATGGATTGACTCCTTCCCCTATTCCGATTTTACCCGGAAGACTGGGCACGGGGTTGGGCAGGTTCATGCTGGCATCCGGGTTGTCGGGAATACTGATGATCGTGTCTCGGGACATGCCGGTGGCCGAGTGGGCCGTAGCAAGAGTTCGAGTGTTCCCCGTAAAGGTCTTGTCAAAGGAAAGAATGGGCCTGCCGGTAGAGTCAATCACGGGATTGCCCGTGCTTGGATCGACGGAATACAACGGGTTGCCCCACTTGAATTGCCAATCAAAACTGATCTCGTCCAAAGCGCCTTCCTGCACTTCGAGAAATTTGGTTTCGATCTCAACTTGGCGGCTCGAGTCTGCGTCCAACCGTTCGAGTATTCGTTCAATCAAATCAAGAGATCGACGTTCATGGGTTACGATCATTTGGAACCCGTCGAATTGGAACAATTGTCCTTTTGTTTCGTCAAAGGGAATTCCCGCTCCTTCCAGGAATTGCTTGATTTTCGCACCCTGATCCTCGGCTCCGCCTCCGCCTCCGCCCGGGGCCGGAGCAAAGGGATCGCCCCCGGGGCCGCCGCCGGCCGCCGCGCCACCTCCGGTCATGCGGTTGATGGTTCCTTGGGTAACTTCATAAAATTCGGTTTCCAGCGGTCGACCACGAAAGGAGCCTCCGGATTTCGAAACAACGATTGCATCGGCTCTTACGTCATAGGTCCAATTCACGGTTTCGGTCAAAAATTGAATCATCTGCCCCAAAGGCATGGAGTTAAGCGTAATCGTGACGTTGGGGGGAGCCTCTCCTTCGACCATGAGGGGTATAATGTTGACCCCTTTTTTCGCAGGGTCAGGCTCGGTCAAATCGAACGCCCTGGCCTGTCTTTGCAGTTCCGTCAACACTTCCGGCAAAGGCGACTCGAAAAACTGGACCCCCGGCACCTGAATGATCTTAAGCTTTTCCTCGATTTTGCTAGGGCCCTCCTGCACCTTCTCGACTTCGTCAATTTGTCGATCGAATACCTTGGGTCTCTCCCATTCGCGTTCGATTTCCTCAAGCATCTCCTGCCTGGTTTTCAAGTATCCCAAATAGCTCTCCTCCTGTCTCATCCTGGCAATTCTCCTGAGCATTTCCTTCGCTTCGTAATTAGCCGAAAAACGGGTTTCGATCGTTCGATAGGTTTCGGTTGCCCCGGTCAGATCGCCGTTGATGAACTGGACTTTTGCCCGCATCAAAAGTTCATTCAGGTTTTCCCGGTCATCTTTCCATTCCGGAGAAAACTCGCTTATGTCGCGCCTGTAGGGATTGGCCTTGTCTTTCTTGATGCGGTCTTCCATGCGGATGCCTTTGTTCAACTCCTGTTCAGTCGCTTTGTCCCCCTTGGTTTTCTTGAGTCCCGGTCTGCCGAAGGACAAAGTGTCTCCTTGAATGTCTCTATCCTGATAAAAGCCCGTCCTGAACGCGTCCAGGTATTGGTTGGCCAATTCCCAGTTCTTTTCCTTGCGGGCGTCCTCGGCTTTTTCCAAGTTGATTTCATTCTTGAGAATAGAGGCTTGAAGAATTACGGGCCAAGTTCTCGTATTGGGTTCAAGAAAATTTTTGATCTTGAAGAGAGCTTCGTTCGCCTTGTCGTATTCCTTCTTTTTTATGTCTCCCCTTGCCCGGGACAACATTCCCTCGGCCAATTCCGCCTGTTCTTCTGATTTTTCTCTTGCCTTATCCATTTCTGCATCAAAATCCGTCTCTTCATCGATACCCAAGGTATCTGATTCGGTTTCCCTGCGGGCCTCTTCGATCTGTTGGTATTCGGCAACAAATCCTTGCACTTCACCCACCTGTCCCTTGAGCATGGCTTCCCCCATTTTGTACCACGTGATCTGTTGCTTGGTTTTGTACAGGTCGCTGATAAGGGCAATGCTCGAGACATTGGCAGGCAAGAGTTCCAAAGCCTCGTCGATTTGCGATACAGCCAAGTCGTATTGCCCGTCGCTGCCGTCTTTTCTTGCTTTCGCCAAAAGCAGTTCCGCCCGCCTCATTGCCGAAGACATCTTTGCCTTCTCGGCTTCCATCAACCGTTCGAAATCAGGCTTTGCATCATCCTCGGGCAAACCCGCCTTGGCGCGAATTTCCGCAAGATCCTTTTTCGCCTTGTCCAACTCCTCCACAAGTTTTCCGACCAAGGACACGTCTTTGTTGCCCTGGTTTTGCAAGAGCACTTCCCTCTTCTGCCTACGGTATTCAAGGTCGTCCTTGACGTTTTCCCGGTATCGGGCAAGCAATTGGCTCGCCAGCGAATAATTCTTGTCTTTCATCGCTTGGTTTGCCCTTTTGAAGTAAAGTTGCGTTTCCTCTTTGCGGATTTGGCGAAGATAAAAACTGTTTTCCTCCGTTCGGGAAATTTTTTCCAAGGCTCTGCCCGCCAAAGATTGGGCAGAGTCCAATTCGCCATTTTTCGACAGGTCGCGTATGTCATCCAACAGGCGGACCAGGTTGGTGTCCGGACCCAAGTTGTAAATCGTTCCGGGATCCTCCACAGGTTGAATGGACGGCGGGAAGCTTTGAACGGGGATTTCGCTTTTCCTTGCCTGAGGAAGATTGTCGGCCGGCACTTCGCCAAGAATGGCCGGCGGGGCAGGAGGCACATCAACGGGTTCCGCACCCTGACCAAAAACTATTCCTCCTCCATTACCTAGGAAAAGGAACGTTAATCCGAAAACCTGAACGAATAATCTGATTTCTGACATGAGCGGGGGCAGGACTTTTATCAAGAGATTTTGAAACATTTGATTCCATAGAAACATGACAGTGGGTCAATCCAATAACGTCATGTCGAAATTGGGGTTTGATTGCTCGACGATTTCGGGATTCGGCTGAACGATTTGTTCCTCCCTGAATCGCATTTGAAGATCTTGGTCGACGGGAAAGACGCGCGTGTTCGCCAAAAATTCCGTTCAGTAAGGTCGCAGCGGGTGCTTGTGCATGCTCCGCGCAAAAGAATTCCTCTTGCAGCTCTCGTTGGCAGGCGGGCCTGTTTGTGAAAAAGTCAGGGCAATTGCTTCAAGGCGTTTCCCCAAGAAGAAGCAGGAGGTTGCAGGTTTTGAGCATAGCCTCAATGGCAAAGAGTGGATTCCCCGGAGGGGGCCGCAATGGGCGATCCAAGCCACCTTGCTCCCTGCTAGGGTAAAGAAAGTTTTTCCGTGCGCGGATTGTTCGGAGGGGGGCTTCGCTTTTCGATCAACAAGCTTTTTTCCTCCACGTTTATCTCCTTGATCAAGTATTTCCTCGAGCCAAACTCCAACACCTTGCCGACATCCTTGTCCGAAAGTACAATCTGCTCACTCGGCCCATCGAGACTAAAGCTCATCTCGATCTTATTATCGCCTGCGAAAACCTCTTGCATGCGACTGTTTATCTCGAAGGGTTTGCCACCCAACTTGTAATCCTGAACCAAGGCGCGTCCGACCGGCCTAACCCCACCGGTCTTTTCGTCCTTCATGTACTCTAACTTGAAATACTTGACCATGAGAAGCTTGTTTTCGTCCTCGTCGGTAGTTTTGATCAGGGAACTGCTTCCCGGTTTTCCGCTTGTATTGATGCGGTATGGCTCATTGAGTTCCATTCTGGTTTTGGGATTCAAGCGCCTGTCCTTGATCGTTGGGTCCATGTCCTCGAAAAAGGGCGCGGTATTTGAAAAACCTCTCATTTTGAAACGGTAGGGTTTTTTCTGAAAACTCAAAAGGGAAAGCCCGAACTTCTCCGTTTTCAGTACTTCCACTTTCTTGGGAAGGGAGGTGGTCAGGTTTCCATCAATCAAGTAGATGATAGGCGGAGTGAAGAGGTCGTATATCGAATCGCCCGATTCATCGAGCGGTTTGGTCCAACGAACACGATCCGTCTTGGTTTGGTTATGGTCAACGCTCTCGGCACGAAGAGGTTGATGGAGAGAGATACGCCACTCCTCGGAGTCGAATTCTTCTATCGGTTCATCGAAGGCAAGAAGTTTCTCGCCCGAGATGTAACTGATTTGAGGAAAAGGAATGCTCGCCCTTCCCTTTTCGGAAGCAATTTCCAGTGGGTTTCTTAATTTTTTCCAACTGCCATCAAGAACAATATCCGTTCCCGACATAAGCTTGCCCCTAATTTCCTTTTTGCCAAAAACCACCGTCAACATGGACCTGTTTTCCAAAATAACCTTGGGAATCCGAAACGCTTTTGCTTCATTTTCGTCTTCGTTCGAAACAAAAGTTATCGTGTCTCCAGGCATTAGTCCTGTGTCTTTGGATAATTCCAGCGTTTGCAATCCCGCATCGCTTACACTGAAAAAGAACGTCTCCCCGGCACTGTCTTCAGGTAACGGGCCAAAGTCGCCATCGGAAAACAGCGAAGAGAACAAAGGCAAGAGCAAGCCAAAGGTAAGCGCGATCAATACGCTTGTCAGCAAAATGATTTTTTCATAATGCGCTTTAAGCATCGTCAGCCTTCTTGAGGAATTCAATCAGCGTTTTGAACAGTTTTTCATGACCGGCCTTCAAAAGAAATTCACCAAGCAATTCCTCGTCAAAATTGTCCTTGCGCACGGTATTGCGGAAAAATTCATCGGGGTTTCGATTCACCGTCGTAACGTATTCGATCAAGAAAGTGAATTTGGATCGTACGTTTTCTACAACAGGAACCTCTGACTCATCGGTTACAGCGTTGCCGTTGGAAAGGTCAGGCCCAAAAGAAGGGGTGGCAGCAAAGTTAGTGGTAGTGGACTCACGTTCAACGATCAAGTTCCGTAAAAAATAAGGAGGGCGTAGCGAGTTTAAAAAGGTTCTTGCGTGAGAAGTATGCCCGATGAAACAAACTTCGAAGCATTGGCTTTCCACCTCAACGTGTGATTTTAACAACAAGTCCTTGACTGCAGATAAGTCAACTCGGTCCGGCCCAATGTTGAGTTCATCCGTACTGCCTACGGATTCTCTGGTCAAATGAACCAGCTCAGCCGGATGTTCATCCGTAACGGTCTCGCACACATAGCCGACCAATTCTTTGATTATTTCGATTTGGATACCCAACGACTGGGCTTCTTTGTTACTGAAATTAGGCCAATTTCCATCATACGCCGTCATGCCAAAGCCAAACTTATTGGCTTCCTCTTCAGGTTGTTCACCGAAAGGGGATTGGGATCCTGTGTCTCGATTTCCGGGGAGAGCCACGTTTTTCTCTCTGCAAAGGCTACCGAGTCGAGTGAACTGGCGGATCAGAGTCGAGTTTATGAGTTCCTCGGATTTGGGCTTCCAATTGATTGCAATGTTAGTTTCAGGGGCCAAAACCGTCTTCCATAGACGGTTTTGGGCACGTTCGATCGAAGCAAGTTCGTCAAGGTCGGCCACCGCCAATTTCAAGTCATGCTCAAGCCCAACGTAAGGCAGCATTTGGTTATGAAGATTGGTAATTTCCTCTCTGACTTCATTGATCTTGTTCTGTTTCTCATCCTTGCTGCCGGATAAAAAAAAAGAAAAAATTAACAAGGTAAGGAATAGCAGGCCAAACACTCCGGAAAGGATAAGAAAAACCATGTTGTTTTTAACGAACTTCATTACGGCATGAATCAATTTAAAATGATTTCGAACTCAAAATAAGTGAAGTACTTGTTTTCCAGATCACCCTTGCCTGACGTTTTGAACACGTCGCTCCTCAACTCGGCAATGATGGGAAGTTCTTTGAGATGACTGGTCAATGCTCTTTGCTTTTTCTGGTTCAGCTCGATGAGGTTTTCCCTTAGGGCAGCCTTGTCCGAATTTGATTCCACGGTCGGACGAACGAGATAGCGGCCCGAAAGTTTGAGGACAGGTGTTGAATCTTGCGTGGAACGAGAAGGGTTTTTTTGACCGTCTTGGTTTCGGCCGGTTATTTTGAATTCATCGAACCAAGTATCGGATATGTCTTCATATTCCAAAGAGTTCTGAAGATGATTAAGCAACACCCGTAGCTTCCACAAGGTTTTCCCCTGCTGTTGGTATATCTGATTTCTCGAATGCATTTCTTTCGTAAAATATTGAAGGAAATCAAGCGTATTGCTTTTGCTTTCCATTCCTTCATGGAAACCGATTAGAGGACCGCGAATGTCCTTGGCGTCTTCGAGCTCGGCGGAAAGACTTTCGGACTCTTGATAATTGGTAAGAAGGGCGGGAAGCGGCGTAAGGGAAAGAAGGAAAGCCGAAACCAATAGGAGAGGTTGCTTTTTTTTGAAGTTAAGGTTGGTCAGTTTGCTTTCCGGAAGAAGATTGATCGTTTTGGTCAAGGCGGACTGTTCGCTCCCGTCGGCGGAAAAGATTGAGGAGGCCAACCCGACTGGTTCGCTAAGCATAAAGGGAAGCAGATTGCGCATTTCCTGACTCACGGAATCCGACAAGACCAATGCCTGAAGAGGATCGAAATAATCGATGTCAAGCCTTTGGCTTTGGCTTAAATATTCCGGAAGTTGATTTAGTAGCGCCCCGCGCCCCGCAAGATACATCCTGCTGGGAGATTTTCCCTTTTTCAATCGTTTGTAAGTAACGAGAGAACGGGTAATTTCCTGACTGAGACGAGCCAGAAATTGTTTAGAACAATTTTCCAATAACTGAACGCTCGGATCATCTGCCGAAAAAGCAACCTCCCCGGAAAAATAATTCTTTTTGATTTCCTCGGCTTTTTCAAATTGCGTGCCCAAATTGTCAGAAATATTCTGAGTCAGCGAATTACCACCTATCGACAATGGCCGCAGAAGAAAGCCGGTTGGGTTTATAAAAAGAAGGTTGGTTGACCTTGCGCCTATGTTCACCACGAGCGTCTCACCGCTATCCAGTCCAATGCCCGAAGCCCGCAAGGCATTGTAATCCAATACGGGGGCTGGTGTAATTTGGACCGGGTTCAGTCCGATTTCCATAACCTTTTCGCAAAAATCCTCCGCCACCTTCGGCTTAACGGCAAAAGCCAGAATTTCCTGCTCAACGCCATCGTCATCTATGACCTGATAGTCCCAGATAAGTTCCGTGAGCGGAACCGGCATTTTTTGCATAAGTTCAAAGGCAACGATTTTCTTTTGTTTTTCCTCCTCCACGTGAGGAACCCGGATGGTTTTGGTAAGAAGAAGGCAACCGGGAAAGATAAACCTGGCATTGCCCTTTATCTTTTCGCGGGCACAGAGTTTTTTGAGCCCCTCGGAAAAACAGTCGAGCCACTGCTCTTCACTCGAATAATTGTAGCGGAGGGTCTCCAGCCCTACTTGCTCCAACAGAATACTGTCCCCCTGTTTGCTAAAGATCCCAGCGGAAACTTGGGATATTCCGCAATTAATTATTATTTCCTTTTTTTCCGACACGAGCTTGAATGTTTCAGAACGGACAAAAGCTTGAGCTTGGCCTTCTTGTCAATAACCGGGCACGCTTTGCCTCTTGAAAACCGATAACGGATCAAGATAGCCGGAATCGACAACGTGTGCGGGAACAAGAATCCCCTTGTTTTTATCAGCGTTGGTTGCGGCTTGCTCCTTGAATTTTCTCAGGATATCGTCCTTGCGGTCGTATTTGTCAAAAGAGATGCTGTTCTTCATTTCGAAAGGCACGCCATTTTGGGAAATCTCAACCGCGTAACCGATGAGCTTGACGTAACCCCCTTTTAAAAAACCATCACGCTCGGCAAGCGGGGCAGGCAAAAGAAAGTTCGCCATCTTGGTCGACCTGTCGACCTTGATGGTCAGGTACTCGATCTCGGCACTGTAATATTGGTAAAATTGGGCATCCAACAACTTTGAGTTTTTAATCAGCTTTTTTTTGTATTCGTTGCTGAAGCAAAGGTACAGCTTTACCTTTACGTTATCAAGGTACTCTATGTTAAGAGCCTCTTCTATCGTGGAAGGACGCCTTCTTTGAAAACTTTCGAGCTTGGGATGTTTGACCAGGACAAAGGGAACGGAGGCCTTGAGCCAATTGTCCGTTGCCTTGGTTACGGTTACTTTGTCTGCCAGTCTGACAAACTCGTCTTCGGCCGAATAAACTTTGCAAACAAACGTCAGGGAAAGCAAAAATGTCAGTTTCAACATAAGTAATTTCATAGGGTAACTGGAGTTAAGGTTTGGAGTCACTACATCCTTTCTTTACAAAAGTATTTTTAACAAGCTTAAATTATGGAATTCAAGATATCTTGCTTACTCTTCATTCGCAACAAGGAAGATGAAGTTCTGATGATGCGCAGAAAAAAGGCTCCGAACAAAGGGCGGTGGAGCCCGCCTGGGGGCAAACTTGACATGTCTTTCGGAGAATCTCCCTTCGAATGCGCCATAAGAGAGGCCCGAGAGGAGACTGGGCTCTTTTTGTCAGAGGACGACCTTTCTCTTTTTGGTTACGTTTCCGAAAAGGGTTACGAATCCACCACGAATTGGCTTATGTTTCTTTTCGATTGCAAGAAGGTGCTTTCTTCTCTTCCCCCTGATATCGACGAAGGTTGCTTTTGCTTTTATTCCCGGCGGGACATCGACGACTTGGACATTCCCCCAACCGACCATCAGTTGGTGTGGCCGTTGTTCGATAAACGAAAGGAAGGGTTTTGGGGGTTGCGAGCCGAGTGCCATTTGAACCGGCCCCTGAAATTTAGGATTGAAGAATCACCTTGTTTTGGAGATAGTGCCTCTTCAAATCCCGTACCCTAGAGAATAATTCATGGAAGGACTGCATCACGATACGATTGTTGACGGAGAAGAGGGCGATCCTCCGACCAAGGAACAGGTTGCCCCTGTCGCGGAAGACAAGATTGACGAGGCTCGGGACGAGGATTTTTCCAACAAACCGATAAACCGGGACCTCACTCCCGATGAGAGGGTTAACCTGTACGAACAAATGGTTCGAATCAGGAGATTCGAGGAACGCTCCTTGCGGGCGTATCAGCAGGGGCACATTGGTGGGTTCTTACACCTGTACATCGGGCAAGAGGCTGTTGCCGTCGGCTCCGTTTCCGCCCTTGCCGAGGATGACCATGTCATTACCGCCTATCGGGACCACGGGCACGCTCTTGCCGTAGGCATGAACATGGATGAGTGCATGGCAGAGCTTTACGGCAAGAAAACCGGTTGCTCAAAAGGCAAGGGAGGATCCATGCACTTTTTCGCTCCGGACAAGAACTTTTGGGGAGGGCATGGCATTGTCGGCGGACAAACCCCGCTGGGTTTGGGCATAGCCTATGCGCTCAAATTCAATAAGAAAACCGGAGCGTGTCTTTGTTTCATGGGTGACGGGGCAACCAATCAGGGGCCTTTTTATGAATCCCTTAATTTGGCATCCCTTTGGAACCTGCCTGTCATTTACGTAATCGAAAACAATGGCTACTCCATGGGAACGGCAGAGGCAAGGCATTCGGCCGGGGAACCCCTTGCTCGTCGAGGAACTGCTTTCGACGTCGCTTGGTCCGTTTCTCACGGACACGACGTTTATGAGGTACGCCATACCATTAACGAAGCATTGGAGCGGGCCCACAAGGAGTCGCGTCCGTCCGTCCTTGAAATCATAACCTATCGTTATCGCGGCCATTCGGTTGCGGATCCGGATCAAACCTACCGCAGCAAGGAAGAGATCGAAGAATACAAAAATCGCAAAGACCCAATCAATTTGTTCAAGGATAAGCTCATATCCGAGGGGCACCTGAATGTGGAAACGGCCATTGAAATTGATCAGCGGGCCAAAGAGGAAGCAGCAGGATCCGCGGATTTTGCTCAGGCAAGCCCGCTTCCGGAGCCCGAGGAACTTATGGATGACATATATTGGGAAACGGACAACCCAGCGGACAAGACTTCTGAAGGAACTATGTTTTTCGAAACCCCATGAACGGAAATTTTCGTATTTAAAGATGGCAATCATAACTTATCGAGATGCACTCAACCAAGCTCTTTCAGAGGAGATTGAGCGTGACGATCAGGTCGTGCTAATGGGCGAGGAAGTGGCTCAGTTCAAGGGTTCGTACAAGGTTTCGGAGGGGATGTTGGAAAAGTTCGGATCCGACAGAATTATTGATACGCCGATAAGCGAAGCCGCTTTTTCGGGGCTTGCCGTGGGGGCGGCCATGATGGGAATGAGGCCCGTCGTGGAATTTATGTTCTGGAGTTTTTGCTACGTTGCCTTCGATCAAATTTTTAACAATGCGGCGAACGTTCGCTATATGTCCGGCGGCCTGATAAACGTTCCGATCGTTTTTCGGGGTCCTGCCAACGGTGGAACCAATGTCGGCGCAACCCACTCCCACACGCCGGAAAACTTTGCGGCCAATACCCCGGGAGTCAAAGTAATCTGCCCCGCAACGCCCGCTGATGCAAAAGGCATGCTCAAATCTGCCATTCGCGACAATGACCCGGTTTGCGTTATGGAAAATACCATACTCTATAACCTTCAGGGTGAAGTTCCGGAAGATGATGAATTTCTCGTTCCTCTGGGAAAAGCCAACGTTATTCGAGAGGGAACGGATCTTTCGATCATTGCGCACGGGAAATCCGTTCACACCTCCCTGCAGGTAGCCCAGACGCTGGAGGAAGCGCATAAGGTTTCCGCCGAGGTCGTCGATTTGCGCTCCATAAGGCCTCTTGACACGGAAACCATTTTGGCCTCTGTCCGCAAAACGAATCGCGTATTGTTGGTCGAAGAAAACAAGCCTTTTTGCGGCGTTGACGCTCAAATTGCCTTTCTTATTCAAGATCAGGCTTTTGATTACCTTGACGCTCCCATCAAGAGGGTTTCCGCCATTGACGCGCCTCAGGCTTACAGCAAGGCGCTTGAAAACGTGCAGATACCGAATCATGATCGAGTTCTGCGCAAGGCAATGGAGCTCATATAACTTTTTTCTTTTTATCATGGCTACAATTATCGAGATGCCCAAGTTAAGTGACACGATGTCTGTCGGGACTGTCGTCAAATGGCATAAGCAAGTGGGGGACAAGGTTTCGAATGGAGACGTCTTGGCGGAAATCGAAACGGATAAGGCCACGATGGAACTGGAAAACTTTGAGGACGGCTTTCTCATCAAAATCTTTGTCAAAGAAGGCGTGGAGGTCCCGATAGGCAGTGGGTTGGCTGCTGTTGGGGAAACCGGTGAAGATGTCGAAGATATCCCTCCCCCAGTCGAAACACCCAATCAAGTGGAGACGATCATTGCAGAAGAGGAAAGCGACAAGGAAGAGAAATCCCCACCCACCCCACCACCACCTCTGCCCAAAGAAGAAGAGGCGGCGATCATTGACGAAGAAAGTGGGGAGGCGGTTATTGGTGAAGCGAGCGAAGAAACCGCTGGTTCTACGGATAGAATTTTGGCTTCGCCGCTTGCCAGAAAGATCGCTCATGACCAACAAATCGAATTAAGCGACGTCCAGGGTTCCGGTCCCCGGGGAAGGGTTACGAAAAAAGACGTTCTTTCCCACAAGCAAGTTGAAGCTGCTCCCGTGGAGGCTTTGCGGTCCGATCAAGTGGTCAGACCGGTTGAAACTCAATCAAGCGGTCAGCTGAAGGATCAGGTTGTTCCCGTCTCGAAAATGCGTTCCATCATTGCTCAACGGCTTCTCGAATCCAAAAACACGATTCCTCACTTTTACCTTCAAAAAGAAATTGATTCACAACCACTCCGTCTTGCTCGTGAAGCAATCAACAAGAGGTTGACCCAGCGCTGTTCATCGGATGAGAAACCGCTCAAGCTAACCCTTAACGACTTAATACTGAAAGCTTGTGCGGAAAGCATCAAATGGGTTCCGGAAATCAACACTTCTTGGGAAAACGATCAAATTCGATATCATGGCAATGTTCACCTTTCGTTTGGCGTCGCCGTTGAAGACGGCTTGGTCACCCCGGTCATAAGGAATGCCGAATCTCTCGATTTGACAACCCTTTCCCGGGAAGCGAAATCTCTGATCGGAAAAGCCAAAAGCAAGAAGTTGACACCCGACGAAATGACTGGTTCGACTTTTACCGTTACCAACTTGGGAATGTTTGGTATCGATTTCTTCAGTGGCATCATAAACCCGCCAAACGCCGCCATTTTGTCAGTTGGAGCAAGCGTGAAAAAACCCGTTCTCGATTCTTGCGGTAATTTGCAAGCAGGGGAAAGAATGACTTTGGGCTTGAGCTGCGACCACCGATTGGTAGACGGGGCAGCGGGAGCCAGCTTTCTCAAGTTGCTTGGCGAAATACTGGAAAGGCCTGCTTCCCTGCTAGTATAAGTTCGGGGGCAATCCCGACTGGTTGATTATTTGGTTTAGCCTACCCGACTTTTTGCATCTTCCACCAACCAAGAGGCCATGTTCTCGATCTTGTGCCGGATCTCCTGTTTCGACTCATCCAAATTAGGTGGATTTCTGTCCCCACACCCGAAGAGATAATATTTGATCTTGGGTTCCGTGCCACTGGGCCGAATGGCAATTGAAAATCCATTTTCCAAGCTCATTTGCAAAAAGTTTTCGGTTGGCAGGGGGTCTTCGTCTTCGTCAATGTAACCGGATTCCAAAAAATCCTTGGTCTTGGTCACCGCAATTTCATTGACCTCGGACAAGGGATTCTTTCGGTAGGAATCTGCCAATTTTGTTATCGTGGCACTACCTTCTGCACCTTCAAAATATAGGTTTTCCGTTTTTTCAAGATGATATCCGTATTTGACGTAGAGCGAGTTAAGGAAATCAAAAGGTGTGGACTCAGTTGATTTTAGAAAGGCAAATAATTCGGCGATTGCCAATGCCGAGGCGTTCCCGTCCTTGTCCCGAACAACGTCGAGCGGCAGATAGCCGTAACTTTCTTCCGCAGCCAAGACTACGTAAGTGGAATAACGGGTGAGAATGTCAATCCGGGCAAAAAGATCGGTTCCGTCAAAATCAAGCGACAATCCCTCCTTTTCCTTGAGTTCGATCAATGCTTCGTTCTCGTATTTGCCCAATTTTTTTGCCATCCATTTAAAGCCTGTGGGCGTATTGACGCATCGAATGCCATAGCCCTCGGCTATCCGGTCGAGCATGGGCGTCGTAACAAACGTCTTGAGGATTGCCACGCGACCGCTTGAATCATCTGCCAAAAGCTGTTTTCTTTTCGTAGCCATCAATCGGTACTCGGCCAGCATACACGCGACTTGGTTTCCCGACAGACACACGAAATCTCCTCCCTTGAGTTTTGCGGCGACTCCAATGCGGTCACTATCGGGGTCGCTACCCATCACAAGCTCCGTTTTGGTCTTGCGAGCAACCGAAATCCCTCTCTTGAGAGCTTCCGGATTTTCGGGGTTAGGGGATTGAACTGTGCTAAAATTTGGGTCGTGTTTATTTTGTTCGTCAACAACGACAACATCGACCCC
>JABGWD010000280.1 GCA_018645725.1 Opitutia bacterium | reverse complement strand
GGGGAGATGCAGTTTGCCAAGGGGATGACCTTGAAATCGGCCACCGGGGATTTGGTTCTGTCCTCACGGTCGGACATGACATTGGACGGGGTCGAATTGGACGTTGCCCGGGAAGCGGTGATTCGGGGCATGCGGGACGTTTCCTTGGTCAATACGAGGATCGGGGCCGATTCGATGGCCACCGTCAAGGCGGTTCGCAATTTGAACGTGGACGGGTTGTCTTTCAGCCGGGGGGTATCGAGCATTTTGATGGAGGCCACCACGATTCGTTTGAGCAACGTGAACTTCCCCGCTTCCTCGGCGGTCCGGCTGAACAGCCTGAAGGGAGCGATCGACGGGAAGTACCCGAATTTCGGAACGGCCGTTCCGATGGCCGATCAGATCGGCCGGGTGAACTTTCTCAAGAACGTTTCCTCGGGCGGAAATGCCTTGATCAATCGTCAGACTTTTGATCAATTCGGTGGGAACATAAGTATCGGCAAAATTCCGAAACCGTAAAATTTTAAGGTTAACCCAATCAAAGCATGAAATCCTTCAAACACTTTTTTTTGGTTCTGGTCTCCTTGGGGGTCGGATCAAGCATGGCTTTCGGTCAATGGGGATCCAAGGATGCAAACAAGTCCAAACCGGCTCGGTTCGGGGACTTCCATTCTAACTTGGGGCAGCAGGGAATTATCGAGCTTACCAATTCGGAGCGGAGGGCCCCTCCGGCAAGCCCCGCTCCTGCCGCCCGTTTCGTGCCAAGCGGAAATCTTCAGTCCAATCCCGTTGTTTTGCCCGGTGGGCTGGCGGATGGCAATCCTTCGAATTCTTCCACTGGAAAAAGATGGGCCAAAAACAAGCCGGTCGAAGAACAGGAACCATCCCCGGTAAGCGTAAGCGTCTTTGCCGGCAGTCGTCCGTATCAAACCAACAACGTTTTGCGGTCGAAGTCGGGGGAGATGGATTCCGGAGTTTGGGAAAACACTTTGGGTGGTTCCATTACGGGTCAGCCTTTCAAGGTGGGGAATTACGTCTCGTTGATTCCGCGATTGGATCTTATCATGCAGTGGTCCAACTACGGGGAAGAAACGGTCAGTGACCTTTTGGATTACCGTTTTGGAATGATTAAGGGAGGGTTGGGGGTTTCATTGCCCGGAGACTGGACTTTGACTGCGGCCCTCGAATACGACGTTTTGCACAGCCAATCATCGGGAGACCGGATGTTCGATGCGGTGGCTCCTTCCTTGCAACTGCAAAAGGTAGTGGGGCTTCGTGAAACCACGTTTTTGATGGTGGACGGAATGCTCAAGCTTTCCAATACGAACCGGGAGATCGACGTTTTGCTGCCGGGCATTTTTGCCGATGACGGGGATAATTTTCAGACCACTTTGAACCTCAGTCTGATTCAAGCATTCGGGGAAAATGGAAAATACGTGCTGATGCCAACCCTTGGCCTTACCCGTTCCGAATACTTGAAAAACACCCAGGACGGGCGGGCCGATTTGGTCTTTTCCGCCGGGGTGAGCGGAATATGGCAAGCAATGGATTGGTTGAGTTTGCAGACTTTTCTCAACTACTCGACGCTTTCAACCAATAGCGAGGGGGATTCCGTAGGCGCTTCCACTTTCGATGCTTGGGACGTCGGGCTTTCGGCCACCGTCAGTCACACCTTTTGAGGAAGATGCGGAGCCGGTTCCGGCTTCTGCTCTTTCTTTGCTTTGGCTCGTGAGTTTTGCAGAGTCCCCTGCCGTTGAGGCTGCAAACTGAAGGTTTGACCTTGTTGATGATCCTCTTTTGTATTCGTTTATGAAAACAATTCTTCTGTCGTTGATTGTCTCTTCAGCCTTCGCTGGGCTCTTCGGAGGAAGCACCCACCTCGTGCTCAGAAGCCAAGGAGAAGGGGCCTTTTGCAAAACGGCGGATGGAACGGTCAAGGCCCTTGCCCGGGCGAGCTTCCTGCCTGCCGACACTCGATTGACGATCCGTCCGAGAAGTGGCGTCGAGACGTTGCGGGCGGGATACCATTTCCGTTTCGGTTCGGATACCAGTTTCACCCTCCGGGATGACTCGCTTGTTCTCCACGAGGGTTCGATCATGATGCTCTCGAGAAAGATCGGGGAGTCCGTGGTTCTTTCCAGTCCGGAAACCCAAGTCAAGTTGTCCGGTATCGGAACTTGCATGACCGAGGTCGAGCCCAACGGCGGTCTCAAACTCCTTTGCGTGCTTGGCCGAATCCTGATTTTCTCGGATGCCGGAAAATTCGAACTTCTGCCTGGCGAGTTGGTTTTTGCAAAACCCGGTGGACTTGGAATGGGTGACAAGATAAACGTGAACCTCGGAACCGTGGTCGAGAGTTCCTACCTGCTTTCCGGTTTTCCGAACGCGCCTTCGTTTCAAAATTCTCTCACCAACGTCGTGGAGGCCCAAAAGGGCTCGATCGGCAAGACCTACAGGGCAGAGGTCGGACGGGCAAAAGGATCAAGCACCTTCGAGGTCTTGCCCATCCCCGACTCAATCCCCGAGGACGCCTTTCCCTCCGTTCCTCCGATAGCCGAGACCGGCAAAACGAGTTACGAAGTTTCCAGCGACAATCCTCTTTCCGAATTGCTTGGCCGGGCGCCCAAGCGATTGGAAGGGCAGGACAAAGTGGAAGCGGAGAATTCCTTGGAACCTCGTCCTTTTCCCAGCAAATTGCTCCGGTCCAACTGAATCGACCCAATTTTAATCACGTCTGCAAACTATGAACGTATTTCCAGCCTTTCTCGCCTCCTCCGGGAGACACGATTATCTTTACGGTCTGTTCTTTTTGATCGTTGCCTTGGTTATCGGGGCAGCCACCCGTCAATTCCTCAAGAAGGTTCCGCTACCCTTTACGGTTCTCCTTTTGCTTATTGGCTTGGCAATGGGCGCATTGAACCGGGAATACGGTCCGCACGGAAGTCACCACGCCGATGATGCAGTCTCACATGAGACTCACGATCATGGGTTCTTTGCCGAATTGTGGGCCAAAACCGTCGACACTTTGAGTGGAGCCATCACTTGGGGAGGCGACTTGGACGGGCACCTCATTCTTTACGTCTTTCTTCCCATTCTCATCTTCGAGGCCGGCTTTGCCTTGGACGTTCATACTTTCAAGAAATCCTTTCTCAATGCCTTTTACCTTGCTGGTCCGGGGATTGTGACGGCCACCGTGATGACGGGCCTTGCCTTTTACGGTTTGGTGGCTGCCTTCGGGGACCCCGGGGGAGTGCTGTCAGAGTGGAACGTGGAGACGGGTGCGTTCATTTGGCTCGCCTCGATGTTATTCGGGGCCGTGGTCAGCGCCACTGACCCCGTGGCCGTGGTCGCCTTGCTCAAGGAGCTGGGGGCCAGCAAGAAGCTGGGGACCTTGATCGAGGGTGAATCCCTTCTCAACGACGGAACCGCGATCGTGGCATTCGTCCTTCTTTTCGGGGTGGTCACTGGGTCTCAGGTCATGGTGACGGATACCGGCGAATTTGATCTTCTCGGTTTTTTGGGAAATACCGCGGTCGGCTTTGGTAAAATCGGGGCAGCAGGTGGTCTCCTTGGGGTTCTGCTGGGTTTGCTTGCGATCCTCTGGGTACGCAAGGTTTTCAATGATCCCTTGATCGAGGTGACGGTCATTCTGGTCACTTCCTTTGCCGTCTTTTTCATTTGCGAACATTTCTTTCACGTTTCGGGCGTTCTCGGTTTGGTTGCCCTCGGAATCGTAATGGCCGGCGTGGGCAAGACTCGGATTAGTCCGGAGGTCGAGCATTTCATGCACGAGTTCTGGGAATTCATAGCTTTTGTCGCGAACGTCATCATTTTCATCGTCGTTGGCGTTGTCATTGCCCAAAAAGTCGATCCGACGGGTTGGGATTTCTTGATCCTGGGTTTGGTCTACCTGATCATTCACCTCGTCCGGGCAACCAATATGGGCATTTTTTACCCCCTCATGCGCAAGGCGGGTTACGGCTTGCCTCCCCGTGATGCGGTAGTCGTTTGGTGGGGCGCTTTGCGTGGAGCCATTGGCTTGGCTTTGGCCCTGGTGGTGTATTCGGAGCAATTGCGGTTTGAATTCGAAGTCGGGGATGGTGGAAGTGGGTACAGTGAAGCAACGACTTCCATAGTGCTCCTCGACAAGAATGAAGCAGATCTTTGGGAGCGCAATATCGAGCAAGCCAAGGCAAATGACAAAAAAGTGTCTTGGCACAAGCTCTCCGCCCTCAAATCGATCGCAACCCCGACCGTGGAGGGTGGAAAGATCGTCGGGGTTTCGCAAACGGACGAGCAAAGGATCCGGTTGTTCGGTGAAATCAAAAACAGAGAGGGCAAGATTCTCCAAGAAACAACGACCTCTCAGGGTGTCGATGAATTGAGGCAAGCCTTGAAGAAAGGCGACAAGAGAATCGTGGTTCTCGGGGAGGGGGACGGGACCCAATTCGCCGGTGTGAATTTGGTTGGAATTTCCGCGGGTGTCCGGGGGCAGTTCCTCTTTCTGATTTCAGGCATCGTGCTGCTGACTCTGCTTGTCAATGCAACCACGGTGGGTCCTTTGGTCAATGCTTTGGGCCTCACCAAATTGCCGGCGGTCAAGAAATTGATGTTCTCCAATGCGTCCGGCAACGTCGCGAAGGGTTGCGAGGAAGAGATGGATTTGCTCAAAGACGATCGTTTCCTCAGCGGCGCGAATTGGTCGGAGGTCAGGAAATATCTGCCGGATCCGGTGGCTTATCCCCTTACGGCGGAAGAATTGGCCGAGATGGATACCTTGGCTGAAATCCGCCGCCGTTTGCTCGAGAGGGAAAGAAGCAGTTACTGGTCGCAGTTCAGGGCCGGATTGTTGAGTGCCCGGGCGGTTGCTACCCTGGACAATAATCTCAGCGAATTTCTCGATAAGCAAGGCAAGGTTCCAATGACCGATCGGGGATACCTTGAGAAAGTCTGCGGGGTCAGCAAATTAACCGATGCTTTCCGGGATCTTCCGTTGCTGAAGAGCTTTTTCTCAGATCGAATTACCGTTAGCTACGATGCAGCGAAGGCGTTCGTCGTATCACAGCAGGATATCGCAAAGGTGGTCGATACTTTGGCCAAGGACCTTGATGAGAGCGGAGATCCCAAAAAACTTCAACAGGTCACCAAGTTGCTCAAGGATGAAATCAGGCAGAATCGTTTGACGGCTCTCCACTCCATTCGGGACATGCATGAGAATTATCCCGAGGCGACCGTTGGAATCGAGACCAAGGACGCGATCCGCTCGGTTCTCAATCATGAACGCCATTCAATTCGCAAACTGAAGTCCGAGGGAATGTTGGAATCGGACGAAGCCGCCAGGTTGATCACGGAAGTGGAAGAGCGAATGAAGGAGGTAATGGACAGTCCGCTCGAGCTCAGGCTTCCCGAACCGGAAGAGGTTTTGCGCGAAGTCAATTGGCTCAAGGGCATGCCCGAGGAACTCATTGCCAAGATTGTCGCGGTTTCCGAGGAGAGGGCTTACTCAAACGGAGACTCGATCATGAAACAGGGCGATGTCGGAGATGGAATGATCGTGATTACCCGGGGCAGTGTGCAGGTTTCGATCGGGGATTTGGTCGTCGATATCATGGGGCGTGGTTCTGTCATCGGTGAAATGGCCGTTTTGGCCGGCATTAAGCGGACCGCAAACGTCGTGGCCGATTCGTCGGTCACTGCTCTTTGGCTCGACACTGCGTCCATGCAAAAGATCATGGCCGAATCGCCAGAGCTTTCCGGAAGCCTTTGGAAGACCGCTGCCATGAGATTTGCCGAGAATTTGTTGGGATCGAAATCCCCCTACAATCAGTGGGATCAAATGAGGCTTCGCCGTTGGCTTAACGGGGGAGACGTTCTTTCTCCTGCAGACGGTGAAACGGGCGATCTATACGGAAAGATTGCCGTTTTGGTCGCAGGGCAAGCGAGTTCTCCGAGTTCAGGCGAGTCGAAAAACGCCCCGGCTCTTCTTGACTTGGCTTCGGCCCGATTTTCCGGGAACGCCAAGGTGTTCGTCCGCGACAGATAGGCTTCCGAAAATGGCGGAGAGGGCGGGATTCGAACCCGCGGTACCTTGCGGTACACAGCATTTCCAATGCTGCACGATCGGCCACTCTGTCACCTCTCCGATTATATGCGAACGCCTTCCTTTCATGTCGATGAAGCTTCCATTCGTCAATGATCAAAACCGATGGAATGCTTTCAATCTTCCGATTAGTTTTCCTTTTACTTTAAACATTGTTTTTTGGGGTTTGCTTGTTTTGTCATATTCATTAGAAAGTCCCGCATATGATATCCGACGAAGTTGGTTACAACGGTAAGGTCGAGGGTGACGTGATCGTCACCAAGGCGGATGCGGTGATCAATTGGATACGCAAGCATTCGGTTTGGCCGATGCCCATGGGTTTGGCCTGTTGCGCGATCGAGTTAATGGCCTCCGCAGCCTCCCGTTACGATATTTCCCGTTTCGGGATGGAGGTCATGAGGTTTTCACCCCGTCAGTCGGATTGCATGATTGTAGCCGGTACGGTGACTTACAAAATGGCCGAGGTGGTCCGCAGGATCTACGACCAAATGGGGGACCCCAAATGGGTCGTCGCCATGGGCGCTTGCGCATCGACCGGTGGGATGTACCGATCCTACGCCGTGATGCAGGGAGTCGATACCATTGTCCCGGTCGACGTTTACGTCAGCGGTTGCCCTCCGCGGCCCGAAGCTCTTTTGGATGCAATGATGAAACTTCAGGACAAGATCGGCAGGGAACCTTCCGTGGGCAACCTGCGAAAGTCCAAGTCGGTTTCCGCCTGTTGAAGGTATGATCGACGACGAATTCACAAAGGCCTTGTTGGAAAAAAAAGGCTTTCTCTCGAGGAGGGAAAGCATCGATTGCCTCACGATGGATTGCCCTGCAGACGAACTTGCGGACATGGCTCTCTCTCTTCGCGACGAGGAGGGCTTTGATTTGCTTGTCGATTTGACGGCGATCGATCACGGGGAAGACGCGGAGGTTCGATTTTCGGTCGTCCTCCACTTTTATTCTTTGGTTCATCGGGGGTATTTGCGCTTTCACGTCCCTTGTTCGGATAACGAGAAGCCTTCCGTTCCTTCGATTTCCGATATCTATCCTGCCGCAAATTGGCATGAGAGGGAAACCTACGATATGTTCGGAATCGAGTTTGCGGGGCATCCTGACCTCAGGCGTATTCTGATGTGGGACGAATATCCCTATTTTCCGCTCCGCAAGGAGTTCCCTTTGGCCGGAATCGATACTCCTTTGCCGGCAGCCGACGTGGTCGAGGTCACCAAGGCCTCTGTCGAACCCGCTCCGATGATGGGTGGACCCTTCGTTTCCTCCGGAGACG
>JABGWD010000279.1 GCA_018645725.1 Opitutia bacterium | reverse complement strand
GGGGGTATCGATCTTGGCCAAGTCGCACAAGGTGGCCAAGGCGTCGAGCAGGTAGACGTTGCCTGTGGTTCGCGAGCCTGCCTTTATCCCCGGACCCTTTACGATAAACGGGATGCGCCAAGTGTGCTCGTAGATGTTCTGCTTGCCCTGCAGACCATGTCGCCCGATCGCCATGCCGTGATCCGCGGTGTAGACGACGTAGGTGTTGTCCAGTTCGCCCATCGCCTCGAGCTTCCCCAAGACCCGACCGACTTGTATGTCGATGTTCTCGCTGCAAGCGAACTCACGCCCCAATTCGTTGCGTATGGTGCGCTCGTCCCGCTTGTTCCAGACACCCTTCACCCCCACTTCGTCACGAACCGTGGTATGGCCGTGGTCGAAGGGATGCTTCGGCAACCAATTGACAGGCAAGGGCGGTTGCTTCGGGTTGGCCGGCGGCAGGTTTTCCTGGTCGAGGTGATTGACCGCACCGTACTTCTTGAGCAATCCGGGCTTACCGTCGCGGACGTCGTGCGGATGAGAAAAACCGTAGTAAATCAGGAAGGGATCATTGTCCTCGGATGCCTCGCGCTCTTTCAGGTAATTCATGACCTGTTCCCCGTGCCAATGACTGCCCGTTTCGTCGGTGCCACCCCGTCGGGTGCCATCGTGGCGGACCGTGAAGAGCTTGTTTGCCGCGTCGTAGCTGTTTCCGTTCTTGCAAGTCCGCATGGTGTCGTAGCCCGCACGGTTGAAGACCGCTGGCATAGTATGTTGAGCCAGATCGGGCGGGACCTTTTTGGGGTTCGTCACATGCGGGTTCATGACGCGCCCCGGCTTGTCAGGTACGTGCCAGACGGTTCTGCCCGACATGACCATGTGACGGGAAGGCGTGCATACTCCACCCACCCAGGCCCCCATGTGGTGCGCTCCGTCCAGCACCATGCCTTGCTTGGCCAACCGGTCGAGGTTGGGCGTGTCGAGAATGGAGCGCGGATTGTATATCTTGAGATCGAGCGGGGACTGATCGTCCACGATGATGAAGAGGAAATTCGGCTTTGGGGCGGCCCCGGCGTTGGAAAGAAGCAGGGTGGCCAGGAGGAGGCTTAGCGAGGTTTTCACGGTATTACTTTTCTTCAGGGGGATTCTTTTTGTTCTTCTTATTCCTTTTCTTGTCCCCGGATTTCTCCAGGTCGAAATCAAATTCGTTTTTCTGGACTGGCCCGGGCGTGCTCCGCCCCTTGTCAATGTAGCTCTGCAACAACTTCTGCAACCCCGCGGCCTCTTCCTTGTTCTTTTCGAGGAGGTTGCGGGTCTCACTGAGGTCATCCTTCAGGTTGTAAAGCTCGCGGGTTCCGTTGCGCAGGGCGATCAATTTCCAGTCCCCTTGGCGGATTGCCAAACCCGCAGGGGCCTGGTGAACGGTTGCTTCGCGGATCGGTCCCTTGTCCTTGCTTACTAATGCGGGCAATACGCTTACGCTGTCCTCTGCCGAATCGGGAGGCAAATCCTTCCCTAGGATATCGGCACAAGTTGCGAAGAGATCGTTCAAGCAAATCACTTGGTCGCTTGAGGATCCGGGCTTGATCTTGCCCGGCCAACGAGCCACGAAGGGTTCTCTGTGCCCACCCTCGTATATGCTGCTCTTGTTATTCCTAAGGGGCGCATAGGTTCGACCGGCCGCCCCGTTGTCCCCGGTAGCGATAAGGAGGGTGTTCTTGTCTTGCCCGTTTCGTTTCAAGGCCTCCATGATCTGACCGAGCATATGGTCACCCTGGTAGATCCAGTCGCCATATTTGCCTTCCTTGCCACTCATGCCGCTCTTGCCTACGAATTTCTCGGCCGGCACGATCGGACTGTGTGGTGGACACATCGGGAAATAGAGAAAGAACGGTTTGTCCTCCTTGGCCCGATCGTCGAGATATTCCAAGGCCTTCTTGATCATCATTGGCTGGTTTTCGATGCCCTTTACGTTGGCCACGACCGTGTCTTGCTCGATGATTCCCCCGATGTTGCGGGCATGAGTGAAGCCATAGAAATAATCGAAGCCGAGAGCATTCGGCCCATCCGTCATGCGGGCTCCGATGGGAAGTTCCTCGGACTTGCCTCTTTTCACCTTCACCCAGTTCATCCCGAGGTGCCACTTGCCGATGCAGGCGGTGTGGTAGCCTTGTCTCTTGAGGAAAGAGGCAACGGTCAGCCGTGTCTTCGGAATGATCGGCTTTGAATAAGTCTTCAGCACACCGAACTGGCCGATGCGCGAAGGATACCTGCCCGTTAATACTCCATAACGGGTCGGCGTACAGTTGGCGGCAGCCGAGTGGGCGTCGGTGAAACGCATGCCCTGCTCCGCCAAGCGGTCGACGTTTGGCGTCTTGACGAAGCTCAGCTTCCCGCCCGACCCGCCCATGTCGGCGCGGAAGGTGTCCACGCAGATGACGACGACGTTGTAGCTCATTGCGCGCTCCCTATTGTGGCGACGGTCTCTGCAGGTGGGC
>JABGWD010000278.1 GCA_018645725.1 Opitutia bacterium | reverse complement strand
TGGCGATTTCAAACCGTCCCATCAAGGCCGCGACGTGCAAGGGGGTTCCGCCATCGCGATTCCTTGCGGTCGCGACGGCTCCCTTTTGGATAAGAAACCGAACATGCTCAAGCCGGCCGTGAAAGGCGGCCGAACTCAAGGGAAGGTCGGCGTCCTTCGATAGCGCATTGACGTCGACGCCCGATTCCACCAAGCGCTTAAGTTCGGCCAGGTTTCCGGTGTAAATAGCTACCTCAATCTTTCCCCGCAACTGCTGTGAGTCTACCTTCTTATCCGAGACGTGAAAAATGAAGTCATTGGTGAACAAGCCATCGCGGTTCTGCAACTGAACAAAATGCATCCCTTCGGGCGGAAGGCTTGCCAATTCGATCTCGACCCGTTCATTGTCGCCTAATTTCACCGAACCCCTCGTCTTCCGGCCGTTTACGATGACGGAGGCTCCCTCCTTCAAATGTCGACCGCTCACCACCATGGTCTTTTTCTGTTTGGTCAGGACGGGGAACTTCTGAGCTCCGCGTTGTTTCTCAATCGGGCCTTGGGCCCAGATGCCGGGCTGCGGGTTGTCGTAATCGGCGTTCTTGCCATGTCTGCCGGTAAAGGTTCCCACGAACCGATTCGCATTCGCAAGCACGTAAAGCTCATCTCGTGAGAACGCTTTCCGTTGACCCGTAGTCTCGACGTAACTCCCTCCCTTCAGGGTTGAATCGTATTGCAGGATGACGGACCTTCCCTTCCCTTCTTCGATGATCAGTCCTTCCACTTGCAGGACGACGGCGCCCTCGGATGCAGAAAGCTCGAGAGCATCAAGAAGATCTTTGGACAGGTTATCCTCCGTGGTCGAAGAATTGAGGGTGACTTGACGGCCCAAGGAACCGGAGAATCCGGTCGAGCCTTCGAGGACCATGTCCCAAACGGGATCGAACCTCGACCGTCCGCCCCACGAGAACTTCCAGATCTTGCGCTCGGGAATTCCTTCCTCGGCCACCCGGCGGTAGAAGTCGAAGTCTATGATGTTAAGCCTCCCCTGGGGCAGAATCAGGAAACGGTCGTAGGCTCCTCTCCAAGTCGGGGCCTCCATACCCGACCCCGGGGTATTGGTACTGACCCAAAAGGGCATGCGGTGGCAATCTCCGCAGACGTTCGGCTTGCGCTTGGTCGGGTCGTTGTCTCCAAGGATATGAAAGAGTTCGAATCCCTCCTCCGCCCTTGGGCTAAGCTCGTTGTCGTAGGCTCGGCGCTGGGCCGGCGGGTAAGTCACTCCGAGCAAAAACTTGGACAGTAAGTCCCGCTCCTTTGAGTTCATCAAGCCCGCCTTCCCCTCGTCATTGGTCGAGTCGTCCTCCACCTGCTTCATGGTCGAGGCCAAGCCCCCGTCCACCAAGTGGCGGGTGGTGCTGACCGGGTCGTTCGGGTCGCTGTTCGGCTTGACCGGTTTGCGTACGCTGGCGCTGTTGGTGCCCCCGTAGGGATCGCCCGGGATGCCGTCCCAATGGAAAGGCGCGGTGTCGCGCAGGCCGCGCACCGGCATGGTGGAACGTGGCATGATTTGGTTGCCCCCCGTAACAATCGGGGTCTTCAAGACCCAGAGCAATTGATCGGTATGCCCGTCCGGGTGACAGCTGGCGCAGGAAAAGGACTTGGTGCTCGAAAAATCGGCTTGGTTGAAGGCAATCCGGCCCGCCTTGAACTCGAAGTGGGTGGGATCTTCAAGCGGAATCGTCCGGACCACTCGGAGGCTCCTGGGATTGGAGACGTCGAGAATGGAAACCGAATTATCCACCGCATTAAGGACCCAGGCTCTGGACGGCTTTCCCGCCTTGCCGGGATCAAGGGCAATTCCGCGGGGAACGGCCCCGACCTTGACCCGTCCCATCACTTTTCCGCTCTTCGCATCCATCGAGAAAACCTTGTCCGAACCCGCCGCCGAAACGAAGAGTGTGGAATCGTTCCCGCTCACCTCTACGGCAAAGGGTGTGGCCAAGGCCATCCCATCCGCCGGGTTTTCGGGGGGCAAGGGTTCGAGATCGAGAAACTCGGGCTTGCGGGCCTTGCCTCCCTCAAAGCGAACCTTGGTAACTTGGTTGAGAAAAGCACGGTTGCCCAGTTCCTTGAGGCCGTGCTTTTTCGTCCCGGCCCGGCCGTTGACGTCATTCCTGGCATCGGTCTGGGCAACGAAGACCGTACCCTTGGAATCGACCGTCATGCCGTAAAGCAAGGTACCAAGGGTATCGACGGTCTGAATGAGCTTGTCGGTCTTCACGTCGAATACGAACAAGTCCCGATCGGGAACACGAGGATGCTTCACGATATCGGTCACGTGTCCGAGAGACAAAACGTTGTTGTTGGCAATGGAGTGCTCATGGGCATTGAAGGTCACGAGCTTGCCATCAATCTTGTATCCGCCAGACAACTGGGTCTTGTTATTCGATTCGAAGGGGATAACGTATAGCCTGTCATTACGAACCATGATGGCCCGCGGGTCCTGGGCCCGGATCGGCAAGCCCTTGGTCACTTTTCGGGTTGCGACGTCCACCACCGCGATTTTGTTCTCCGAAGACAGGGCGACGTAAGCCTTCTGGCTGTTGGCAAAGGCGATTCCCACGGGCTCGTCGAAGCGGGTGGCCTTGGTCTTTGGGTCGATGTCCTGGATAGTGGCGACGACGTGCATGAAAGTGGGTTTCGACTGCTCGAGATCAATCACGCTGACCGAATCGGAAACGTGATTGGCCACCCACAGTTCACGGCCATCGGGACGAACGGCCAGGCTAACCGGGTCAATCCCGACGGGAATGCGGCGAAGCATGCGGCCTGAATTGGCATGCAGAACGTCGATCGTGTCGCAGGGCGTATTGACCACGAAAACGTAATCCCCGTGCGCAACGATAGGCCGGGCATGCGGGCTGAGAAAGGACGGATTACCTATTTCCCTCGGTGCGGCAACCAAAGAAACGTTCAGCAACGCCAGTAGTGTTAGGCAAGGGGTTCTCACTCGAAATTCAATCCTTTCTTCGGTTTGTAAGTGAAGCTTACCTTCTTTAATCCGTCAACGGTGACTTGGATGGTTTGTTTGTTTTCACCAAAGGACTCGTGCCAAGTGGCCAAAACGTATTCGCCGGGAGGGAGATTCTTGATTGTAAATCGGCCTTGCGCGTCAGTAACGGCGAAGAAGGGATGCTCCATTACGAAAACAAACGCCCGCATCCACCGGTGGTAGTCGCAGCGCAATTCAATGGGCCCTTCCTTGTCACTGAAACGCTTTAAGCGGTCGGGCGTGCCGGCGGGTTGAGCGACGCTGAAAGGCCGATTTTCCTGAGAGAGCGAACGCACGTTATGGATGATGGGATCACTGTTGCGCATTGTGAATTCCTGACCGACGAACAGCCCTTGAATGCGCGGACGGAACATGGACCGTTGCTGGTCGAGCAAGGCCGACTTTTTAGGCACTGGGTAGGTTTTTCCCGGAGGCAGTCCTTTTCGGATATAGACAAAGACGTTCTGGATTTCGCCTTTGGCGCTAACCAGTTCCACTTCATCGCGGGGATACGGACGCCCCTCGTAGAGCTTGCGACTTTCAGGGGTAAGCTGTAGCGGCGGACGCTTGGGCTGCGGACCGTCAAGCTTGATGATGCCGGAGATATCCGCGGCAATCGCGGTGGCGGCGGAAAAGAAGAGTAGGCTGAGTGTTCGCATGATTATTTCACGTTGTGTTTCACGTATTCCATGATTCGCACGAAGTGCTGGCCGGCCTGAGGCATTTCTGGGTCAGCCTTGCGCTTTTCCTGCCAAAGGATGTGGATACGATGCTTCTGTTTTTCGGTGAGCTTCTTGTAGGTGGCATCGACGTAGGGCTGATGTTTGCCGTTGAGGTAGGCCTCGGGCAGATCGGTCTTGTGAATCTTTTGCAACAGCTTGGCATTCGAGCCATTGTAGGTAACCTTCCGGGGTTGCTCGTAAGTGAGCTTGCTACGGTCAGGCATATAACCCTTGAGCTTGATGCCACCCGAGTCACTCAGGTCGTTGGGTTCAATCTTGATGATCGCCCCGTAACCGGTCTCCATGTGGCGCGAGGGGCCGCTGGTGGGTGTCCATACGTTGCCATCAT
>JABGWD010000277.1 GCA_018645725.1 Opitutia bacterium | reverse complement strand
TGGCTGCCCGGGCCTTCAGCTCGGAGTTTCCGGTGAAGCGCCGACGCTGGGTCAGGCTCACCGCATGGAGCGGAAGCACGGACGACTCCAGGGCTTCCAGGACGAGTGATTGGAAGGGCTTGCGGGAAAGCAGCGAGTCGATGACCACCGCCCCGTCACCCGGTGAAAGGGTGGGATGCAAAGCCAGCAGTTTTTTTCCAAGCACGGGATCGTTGGTCGAGGCAAGCGAGCGAATGACCGCTTCTCGGATTTCGTCCGGCTCGGAGGGACGGAGCAAAACGAGGAGTTTTGACCGAGCGGACAGTACGAGCAAGCGGATGGCGGACAAGCGATCGGCGTCGGGCAATTTTCCATCAAGTGAAACTGTCAGAGCCTTGGGTTGAATCTCTTGCTGATAGGGCTTGCGCAGATTCTCCGGCAACCCGAGAAGGAAAGCCACCCGCTGGGCTAATCCCCACCCTTTCTTTTTGCTCCACAGCTCGCGAATCACGGAAGGCATTTTTTCAGCCGGTTGTTCCTTGGACAGGATCTTGGCGGATTGCTCCAAAAGGGCGGGCGATGCGTTGTCGGGAAATTCCTCAAGCAGTTCCTTGATTTTCCCCGGGAAGGAACTGAACAGGGCGGCACGGAACCATTGATTGGAACCCGATTTCCCAGCCAAGACTGCAAGTTCGGAGAGTCCTCCGCCTTTCAAAGCCTTGTCGATGGCTACCGCCACTCCCTTTGATTTATGCCAAGGCGCAGGCTTGGCATCCCTTCTCGAGGAAACCCTCCAAATGCGGCCTCTTTTCTTGCCGGCCTCAAAATCAAGGGAAGCAGCAGCCTCGGGCGGAAGGTAGTTGGGATGGTCGATATACTTGCGGTACATGTCGCACAGGTAAAGGGCCCCGTCCGGTCCGTTGGCCGCGAAAACCGGACGAAACCATTGGTCCGGCGAGGCGAGAAACTCGCGACCCTCGGAGGAAGCCTTGGACGAGAACTTGTCCTTCGTCTCCACAATAGACCGGCAATGGACGAGATTCTGGGCAGGTTCGCAGATGAAGAAGCTCCCCCGGTGACGGGGCAAAGCATCCCCACTGAAAAAACACAAGCCGCAGGAGGAGGTGAAGCTCCCGGCATGCGGTTTTTGCATAAGTTTGGGAATGTAGCTGGCGGCCGTGGTATCAGGGGAAAGCGGATAAAGCGGGGTGGCGGCCCCCGGTTCGGCCAAGTCCATGACGGCCGAGGTTCCCGCCAAGTTCGGGTTTCTGCCAAGGACGCCGGGACCAAAGACCGCCCAGCGCAAAGGTTTTCGGTTGTCGCAGACAAAGCGTCTTCCTTCCCGGTCGAAAGCCTGCCCCACCTGTCCCGTGCTTGGGAGCGATTCCACAACCAGAGTTTCGGGATGAAAGCGCCAGTCGTTTTTGCGGGCCTCCACCGGCGGTCGGTCCGGATGTTTGGGCGAACTCACCTTTCCTCCCGCCAACCCGCTCGTCAAGTAGATCCATCCGGCCGGCCCCAGGGTTGGGGATGCGACCCGCAACTGCTCGCTGCTGCTGTTGGTAAAAAATCCGGTCAGGACCACCTCCCGCTTGTCTGCGATCCCATCGCCATCGACGTCCTCAAGGTAGAGGAGGTCCGGGGCATCGGTCACGAAAAAGCCCTTCTTCCACGGCATAATTCCATTCGGGAAAGTCAGCCCGCGGGCAAATTCCGTACGCTTCTCGAAGCGCCCATCCCCATCCGCATCCTCCAGTCGGGCAATTCTTCCGATCTTCGCCTTCGGCAATTCCCCCCTCACGGGATGCGGGTAGCCCCGGCTCTCCACCACATAAAGCCTGCCCTTCCGGTCAAAACACAGGGCCACCGGATCGACGACCTCGGGTTCCGCGGCAACCAACTCGACCCGCAGTTCCTCACTTTCCAGGCTAAAGGAAACCAGCGCCTCGTCGGTACTGAGTGGATTGCCATGCAATGCATCACCTAGAATCAACAGAATCAGCAAGAAACGACTCATAAAACCGCATTTTGATTACTCTTACCATCTCGAGACAAGGGTAAAAAAACTCGGAAATGAATTATTTCCCTTGGGCGAGCTTTTGCTTGCCTTCATCGACTTGGCTTAATGAGAATTTGCCCGTGAAATCATTAACCATCCCTTTTGTCGCCCTTGCTTGCGGACTGGCTTGTCATGCCGAATTCCAGGCAGGAGCGGTGGCCCTTGACGTAAGCCCCAAACAATTCCCCGTGCTGGTCAACGGCGGCATGACCAGTCGAAGCGCCACCGGAGTAACCGACCCCATCTACGCCAAGGCCCTCGTACTGGCTAACGGCAAGACGGAAATTGCCATCGTGGTGGTGGACAGTTGCATGATGCCCCGACCGATGCTCGACGAAGCCAAGGCCCTTGCGACCAAGCGGACGGGAATTCCAAGTGACCGCATTCTGATTTCCGCCACCCATACCCACACGGCGCCCTCCACCCTTGGCTGCCTGGGAACCAAGGCGGATCCCAGGTATACGCCGTACCTCAAGGTCAGAATCGCCGAGGCCATCGCCGTCGGCCAAAAGAACGTACAACCTGCCCAAGTTGGATGGAATAAGGTAAACGCCGCGGAATTCACTGCCTTGCGCCGCTGGGTACGCCGACCGGACCGTATCGCAAACGATCCATTCGGAAACCCCACCGTACGGGCCAATATGCATGCCGGGCGCAATTGGGACGACGTGACGGGCGAATCCGGCCCCGAAGACCCGGATCTAACCCTAATCTCGATACAAGACCTCAAGGGCAAACCCCTTGCCATCAT
>JABGWD010000276.1 GCA_018645725.1 Opitutia bacterium | reverse complement strand
GGGAGAGGGAAAGAGTTTGGCCAATTCGAAGTCGACGGTGGCCCACTTGATGGAACTGGGACGTTCGTTGGCTTTGAACACACCCAACGAGGAACACCAGGAATGATGGCCCGTCGTGCACATCTTGCCGGAGAGTCCTTGTAGGATGGTGAGGTTTTCCTTGTGGGCGGAGAGTGGATCCATCCATCCGGGAAGGTCGTGCGAATCAAGATCGAGTTGGAAAGGCTCCTTGCGCTTTTCCTTTTCGAGGGTTTTCTCATCCAAACCGGACGGCACCATTACGCGGGGCCAAAGACCGTTGCCTCGGTGCATGAAAATGAAGCGCATGGGAGGCTTGCCCGGTTGGGCAGCCCAGGATGAACCATTTGCAAACGCCAAGGCGCCGGCTCCGAGGAAGGATTGCTTAAGGAAATCTCTGCGTGTGTTCATGGTGAATGTTGAATTATTTACGGTACCTGAAGGAGTCGGAGGTTAAAAGGGAAATAATGACCTCCTTGAAACTTCCTCCGCTTCGAACGTAGGCCTGATCGGCGTCCATGAGAGTTTGTGAGTCGGACATCATTTCGTTGCGTCCCATGTAAAAACGGAAGGCATGGCGGATGATCGATTGGCGGACACGGGCTGACTTGGCCAACCGGTCGATCAAATCAAAGGGATCGGAGACTTCCCCGTCCAAGTTCGAATCACCGGTTCCACGCAATGCTCCCAAGGTGCGGACGGATTTGGTTTTGTAAAGGTTGGCTCCGTTTTTCTTCTTTGCCTTGGCTACGAGTTGTTCCTCGTATTCCAAGGGCTCCTCGAGGCGATAGCGCCCGAAGTCGTCGAACACCTCGAAGGGAAAACCAAGCGGGTTCATGCGCTCGTGACATTTCCGGCATTCGGCTTGTCCGGTAACCGACTCGACCCGTTCGCGTAGCGTCTTGTGGGGATCCTCGGGTACTTGAGCGTCAACCGTGATGGGCACGTCGGGTACGCTTCCGGCGAGAAGCTTTTCCCGGATCCAACGTCCGCGCTTGATCGGATCGGTATGAAAATTGGAGGAGTGGGCGATCAACCAGGCGGGATGAGTAAGTAATCCTTTGCGTTGCGAAAGATCGAAGGGTTGCTCGACGGGGTAGTCCCAGAACTCCACGTCGTCCAAGCCCTTGTGATTTTTGTTCTCCACTCCCCCATAGCGGAAAGGATTCGGCGTAGGCGGCAGGTTGTAAAACACCGAATGGTTATAGGTGTAGCCATGGGCAAAGGAAGGTGTGGTAAACGGCGTGCGCCCCTTGCCGATCGTTTCCCCCCAGAAATGCATGTGACGCATAAATTCGCGCTTGGATTTCAAGCCCGAAACACGAACGGATTTCTTGGCGCTTAGAAAATCCAGATTCTCTTCAATGACCTTCTCCGGGTTTTCCTTCCAATCCGTCTTCTTGAGCCTTTCATAGGCTTCCGTCCATTCGGAAATGATCTTGCGTCCCGTTTCGTTGTCTTTGTCGTGGTAAACGAAAAAGTCTTCGGTGGTCAGGAGGTTTTCGAAAACTTTCTCGTCCTTCTTCCAATACCAATCCACCACACGGTCGGCTTCCTTGATCAGGAACCCGGGAGTGCCCAAAGTGCCGCGCCCGGGATTCTGGTAATAGCCGTCGCTGCGCTCGATATCCTTGAAAATCTTGGCCGCCTTCGGGTACCCGAAGAATTCCCGAAAGAAGCGAACGATCTTGGGGTGCGAAGTTTCGTGGGAACGCATGTTCTTACCGCTGATCTTATGGTCGACGGGGCCTTTGTAATAGTTTTGGTCGGCAAGCAGGCGCTTGACTTCTCGCTGATAGTCTTCCTTGGATTCGAGACGGCCATCTTGGGCGGCCTTGGCTAGTTCGGGGTCGGGACTGCGGTCTCCCAAAGCGTAAGCGATCGCCAAGCTGCCTTCTTGGGCTGTGAGCTTGCGCCGCCCGAATTCGTCGGGTTCCCCACCTCCCAATTCCAAACGATAGAGAAAATCGGACTCCAACAAGACGGCAAAGAGCATTTGTCGCAACCCTTCCGAATTTCCAGCCAGTTCAATTGAGGACCGCAACAGTTCGACGTATTTGGCAAGCTCCTCCTCCGTCGGCTTGCGCATCAAAACGCAATCGAACTGCTCTTCCACCGCAGCGTTCATTTCCTCCTCCGTCGGGGGTTCTGTCTTAAGGACGATTCTCTCGAAGGCCTCGGGCGTGACTTTGGGATACCATCGGTCCTTGCTGCTCAAGCCTTTGAGCAGTTCCTCTTTTTGCGGAGTATTTAGCCGGG
>JABGWD010000275.1 GCA_018645725.1 Opitutia bacterium | reverse complement strand
CCTCTGGGCCCCGTGTTGGCCTGTAGTTTCGAGTTGATCAGTTCCTTGGCGCCGGGGAACGCGTATTGGCCGTTCTGTTCGCGTCCTGGATGTGGACGGAAGCCGGGGGTATTCCCCTCGTCGCACAAATTTCGGATAGTCAAATCCTTGTCGGGAAAGCGAAGATGCAACTCGGTCTCGAAATGTCCGTAGTGAACCATTCTCGAGCCCATGCCAGCCCCAACGAGCGTGATGCGATCTCCTTTATTAATGGGTAATTCTGCGGCTACGATAAGCAAATGGCTAAAAAAAGTGGCAACCAACAGCGTGGCGTGAAAAGGCAGATGAAGGAAGAGGCGTCGTTTGATCATTTCAAGTATGAGATACGAGGGCGGGCAAGTTAGGAATTAATTAAGAATGGATCAACCTGTAAGTGGATGAAAGCTTTTAGGCAAGAATGGGTTTCACGACGTGACCGTGAACGTCCGTGAGACGGAAGTGCCTGCCTTGGTACTTGTAGGTGAGGCGCTCGTGATCGATGCCAAGCAGGTGCAGGATGGTGGCATGAAAGTCATGGACGTGGACGCCGTTCTCGGTGACGTTGTAACTGTAATCGTCGGTGGTTCCATGCATATGACCGGGCTTGATCCCGCCGCCTGCCATCCAGATGGAGAAGCAGCGCGGGTGATGATCGCGCCCGAAATTATTGGCGTTGAATTTGCCCTGGCAATAGTTGGTACGGCCAAACTCCCCCCCCCAAATGACCAGGGTGTCTTCCAGCATGCCACGGTCCTTGAGGTCGGTAACGAGGGCGGCCGAAGCCTGATCAGTTTCCTTGCACTGGCGACTGATTCCTCCGGGCAGACCCCCATGCTGATCCCACCCCGGGTGGTAAAGTTGAATGAAACGAACGTCTTGCTCGGCCAAGCGACGGGCAAGCAGGCAATTGGCGGCGAAAGTACCGGGCTTGCGGGCATCTTCACCATAGAGCTTGAAGGTGGAGTCCGGCTCCTTGCCAAGATCGGTCACTGCCGGTATGGAAGCCTGCATGCGAAAACCCATCTCGTATTGGGCAATGCGTGTTTCCAGCCTGGGGTCTCCCGTTCGTTCAAGCTGCAGTTCGTGGAGATCCTTGAGACGGTCGAGCATCTTGCGGCGACCTTCGGAAGTGACGCCTTTCGGGCTATTGAGATAAAGGATGGCGTCCTTGTCAGGGCGAAACCTCGTGCCGGCATGTTTGCCGGGAAGGAAGCCACTTCCCCAGAGGCGTGAAACGAGCGGTTGGCCCCCTTTTCCCTTGGTCACCAGGGTGACGAAACTGGGCAGGTTTCTGTTCATCGTACCAAGTCCATGTGAAAGCCAGGCGCCCATACTCGGTCGCCCTGGAAACTGGGAACCGGTCTGCATGAAGGTGACTCCCGGTCCATGGTTGATGGCCTCGGTATACATCGAATTCACGATGCACATATCATCCGCAACTTTTGCGGTGTGGGGGAGCAAATCACTCATCCACTGTCCGCTTTGTCCATGCTGGGCAAATTTAAAGGGAGAACCCACGAGTGGCAGACTGGCCTGGTTGCCGGACATTCCGGTAAGTCTTTGCCCCCTTCGCACGGAATCTGGAAGTTCTTTTCCCGTTTCCTCCTTCAACCTCGGCTTGTTATCAAAAAGATCAATCTGGGAGGGGCCGCCTGACTGAAAGAGGTAGATAACCCGCTTGGCCCTGGCCGGGTGGTGAAGACCGTCCCCGGTCTCCGCTTGCAGCATGTTGGCCAACGCGATCCCGCCCAATCCTCCCCCAAAGCGTTGCAGGAAACCCCGGCGGTCAAGCCCAAGTGGCGATTCGAATCCAGTGCATTCGGGTAAATGTTTCATCTCAGTGCTAGAAATTATCGTTTGGAAATAGCCTCGTCGAAATTCATCAGGGTTGAAACCAGTATCGTGACTGCGGAGAGGTAAGTGGGGTCATCTGTTTTTGCCTTGAATTCACCTGTGGTAAGGAATTCCTTGGCCTTGGCCGGGTCGGAGAAGACTGCTTTTTGTTCAGCCAGCAACTGGATCAGGACCTGACGCTCCTTCTCCCCGGGCATTCGACTGGTAAGCAGGCGAAAAGCGTAAGCTACGAGTTCCTCGTCTTTTTCCTTTCCGAATGTTTCCACCAACTTATGGGCGGTCGCCCGGGCTGCTTCCAGAAATTGCGGGCCATTGAGCAAGACGAGAGATTGCGAAGCGGAGTCCGTGCGTTCGCGACGGACCATGCAGACGTCTTTCTTGGAAGAATCGAAGGTCATCATAACCGGGGAAGGAGCCGTTCTTTTCCAGAAGGTGTAGAGGCTTCTCCGGTAAATATTTGGAGCCCTGTCCGGATTGATCGGCTTGAAGGAAAGCTTGAGGTCGTAAGGCCTGACTCCAGCTCCCCCCACTTTTCGTTGTAGCAAACCACTTGTCGCCAAAGCGGAATCACGGATCATTTCGGCGGGAAGGCGGTAGGCGGGCGCTCTGGAAAGCAATAGGTTCTCCGGATCCAGTTCGCGGGCCGCAGGAATGAATTGGCTTTTTTGACGATAAGTGGAGGAGAGAACCATTTTTGTAAAGAGATGCCTGAGGTCCCAACCGGAATCGATGAAATCCCTAGCCAACCAGTCGAGCAACTCCGGATGCGTGGGAGGCTTGCCTTGACTACCAAAGTCCTCCGAAGTCGAAACCAATCCGCGTCCGAAGATCATTTGCCAATACCGGTTGACCGTGACCCGGGCGAGTAGTGGGTGATTCGGTGAGGTAAGCCAGCGGGCCAGTTCCAAACGGTTTTTCTTTATCGGGTTTGTTCCATCGGGGAGAAATTCGGGCGTTTCCGCCGTCACGACCTTACCACGATCCGAGTACAGTCCACGGTTTAGAATATGCGTCTCCCGGTTCCCGGGCATTTCCTTCATCACCATGATTTCGGTCAGGCGTTGGCGCTGGTTGCCGAATTGAGTGCGGGCGGAAACCAAGGCATTTTTTTGCGTGCGGCAGGGTTCGTATTTGGATTCCAGGAAAAGTTTGAATTCATCTTCAGGTCTTAGCTCCTTTGCCTTTCCGGCAAGAACGGCAACCTCGGAAGGGGTCAATGACCGGTCGTAAAGGTAAAATTCATCGAGTATGCCATTCTTGAATCCGCGGTCCCTCATCCTTTGGGCAAAGGCGAGAAAGGGTGACCCTCCTCCGGTTATTTCTCGGGTCAGGTGATCCTTTACCACTTCGACATCGGCCAATTTTCCGTTTTCGTACAGTTCCAGACCTTTCGCCTGGCTCGATCCGTCGTAGCTCAGTGCGACATGGGTCCACTCATTCACGGGGAGTTGTCTTTGAGAGCGGATGCGAATTGCGTTGCCAGGCCAAAAGTGAATCAGGGCGGGAGAAAGCCTGCCATCTTCGATCAATATTTCGTAACCCCGACTGGCTGCATCCGTCCAAGCCTGGGAACGGCGCACGACGACCGCCCGGTCCAATAATTGGGTAGGCTTGACCCAAAAGGCCATGCCGAAGCTCTGGTGCCGGTTGAAGTCACCGAAACCCGATGGAAAGTTCAAGGCATCGTCCCCGCTGAACTGGATTCCTTTTCCATGCTTCCCATCGACCTCTTTGTTATTTCCGTTGGTATTGGCAGCCTTTGCGGGGTCAGCGGAATTCGGACACTTGTTTCCCTGCCGGTCATCAAACGAGAGGTAGGCAACCGGACTGCCGAAACTTGGAGTTTCTCTTTGGATCTTCCACTTGTGGATGAGAAAGTTCTCGACCTTTTCAATATCCGCATCGGCCAATGCTTGGCTGTAGACGAGTAGTTCCCCGATTTCCCCATCCCAATTGTATTTGCCGTCAAACCCACGATCCTTGCCCACTCGGCTTGCAGTCACGTTGCCCGAGGTTCTGAGCGAAACAACGGACAGGCGGGAGGGATAGGCGGATGAGGCGTTGCCCGCAATGCCGTTGATCCGCAAGCTTCCCTTGCGGATGTGTTCATGAGTGTGTTGCGGATGCCAGAATTTGGACCCGTTCGAATAGAAGTGATGAACGGAGGGGTGGCTTAGGGGCGACCCGGAGTTGCCCGCCTTTTTGCTCAGTAGCCAGAAAACGGTTCGTATGTCCTTGATTTCCCTCCACTCGTGGTAATCGTTCTTGGCTGAATCGTATTTCATGATCGACAACCCACTTGCCTTGTGAGGGATGATCTTGGGTGAACCGAACCTTTTGGCGTGGTTTTCATTCCCACTGAGATCAAGCCAGGTTTCTCCAAATGAATTGAGGTCAGCCGCATTGAGCCAAAGGGAGGGCTTCAGAGTAAGGGGTGTCCAATTTGCCTCGAATTCCCTGCTCGGGGCAGCGGCTTCGGAGAAGAAAACTGCATGGCCCATTCTTTCCTTGGCAGAGGAATCCTTGAATTTTTCGAAAGCTTTTCTTGCATCAGCGGATTGGGCGACTTCGGAAAGTTTTCTTTCCGCCTCTTTGATCTTTTCATCACCAGGCAAGTTCCCGAGTTCCAAAGTAGGCGTAGGTACGGATCCCGTGAAGTAGGAATAGAGCCCTGCCTCGTCGATATTGTTGAAGTATGCGGACAGGGAGTAATAATCCTTTTGGGTTATCGGGTCGTACTTGTGGTCGTGGCATCGGGTGCACTCCAAGGTCAATCCGAGAAAGGCCGTACCAAAGGTATGCACACGGTCCGCAACGTACTCGATGCGGAATTCCTCCGGAACGCTTCCACCTTCCACCTTTTGAGAGTGAAGCCGGTTGAAGCAAGTGGCGAGTATTTGGTCCCGGGTCGCATTCGGGAGCATGTCACCCGCTATTTGTTCGGTCACGAATTGGTCGTAGGGAAGGTTTTTTTGAAAGGCACGGATGACCCAATCCCTCCACGGCCAGACATTGCGGTTACGGTCTACTTGATAACCATAGGTGTCGGAATAGCGTGCCACGTCCAGCCACTCGGAGGTCATGCGTTCCGCGTAATCGTTGGAATTCACGAGGCGATCCACGACTTTTTCGAAAGCATCCTCGGATGTGTCGACCATAAAGGCATTGATCTCATCAAGAGCCGGAGGTAATCCGGCCAAGTCGAAGGTCACTCGGCGCAACCAAGTGATCCTGTCTGTCTCCGCGCTTGGACTCAGTTTTTCACCCTCAAGCCTTTGGGCGATGAAGTGATCGATTTCATTGCGGGGCGATTGATGTTTACTGGAAGGGACTGCGATCTTCTTCGGCAAGGATTGAAAAGACCAATGTTTCGCATACTTCCCACCTTCCTTGATCCATTGGTCGAGCAAGTCTATTTCCTGTTTGGTCAGGGGAAGTTTGGCCTTGGGCGGTGGCATCACCTCATCCGGGTCTTCGCTGCGGATTCTCCAGTGTAATTCGGAGTCCTTAATTTTTCCTGGAACCAAGGCGACTACGCCGCCATGTGACTTGGTGGCATTCTCAAAGGAATCCAGCCTCAGCTTGGACTTTTGGTTTTTAGAGTCCGGACCATGGCACTTGAAGCACTTGTCCGACAAGATCGGCCGAATCTGCTGGTTGAAGTCAATTTTTGCCAACAACTGAGCGTGGCAAAGCATCAAGATTAAAACTGCATTCCTGGGAGTCATTCTTGGCATCCTAGATAGGAAGACGGCGCATGAAGATAAAAAGAATATTGCCGTTTCGGTGGGTTCCTACGACAAAATGGATTTCACGATGTGCCCGTGGACATCGGTCAGTCGGTAGTCCCTGCCTTGAAATTTGTAGGTGAGCTTCTTATGATCGACTCCAAGCAGATGCATGATGGTGGCATTCAGATCATGGACGTGGACGGGATTCTCGGTAATGTTGTAACCGTAGTCATCCGTGGCCCCCAATGAGAAACCCTTCTTCACCCCGGCACCCGCAAGGAAAACCGTAAAGCAACGGGGGTGATGATCCCGTCCGTAATTGGTCGCGGTCAGCTTGCCCTGCGAATAAACCGTCCTTCCGAACTCCCCTCCCCATACGATCAAGGTATCATCGAGCAAGCCGCGCTGACGAAGATCGGCGATCAAGGCAGCGGTTGGTTGATCCGTGTCCCGGCACTGCCCCTTTACCGCATTTGGCAGTCCCCCGTGATGATCCCATCCCATGTGAAAGAGTTGAATGCAACGGACATCGCGCTCTGCCATGCGTCTGGCAAGCAGACAGTTCGCCGCATAGGTTCCCGGCTTGAGAACATTCGGGCCGTAGCTCTCGAGAATATGCTTGGGTTCCTTGGAAACGTCAGTCAAATCGGGAACGCTTGATTGCATACGAAAAGCCATCTCATACTGGGAAATCCGGGCATCGATCTCGGGATCACCGACCACTTGGCGATCCTTCCGGTTCAGGCTCGCGATCTCGTCCAGCATATCCCTCCTCATCTTCCGGTTGATTCCCTTTGGATCCGAAAGGTAGAGGACCGGGTCGCCTGAATTCCTGAACTTTACCCCCTGGTGCTGTGTAGGCAAAAAACCGGCTCCCCACAAACGATCGTACAAGGGCTGATCATTGGGCCGACCAGTACCCCAGGAAGTCATTACAACGTATGCAGGCAAATCCTTATTTTCCGTACCCAAACCGTAGCTCAACCAGGAACCGATGCTCGGCCGGCCAGCCAATTGATGCCCGGTCTGGCAAAAGGTTATGGCCGGATCATGGTTGATCGCCTCGGTATGCATTGACTTGATAAAGCACAATTCATCCGCCTCCTTGGAGAGATGAGGAAGTACATCGCTCATCCATTGTCCTGACTTTCCCTGTCGCGCGAACTTGAAAATACTTGGCGCAATGGGAAAAGTCCTCTGCCCCGAGGTCATGGTCGTCAGGCGCTGGCCTCGACGAACGGAATCCGGCAAGTCCTTGCCACGCTGTTTTTCCATGAGGGGCTTTGGATCAAACAAATCCATCTGGGAAGGCGCCCCGGACTGGAACAGATAAATCACACGCTTTGCCTTGGCCGGAAAATGGGGGAAGGTATCTCCCGGTCCGGCATCGGCCTGATTGGGGAGCAAACCGGCCAGAGCCGTGGCGCTCAAGGCGGCCGCCCCGTTGCGCAGGAATACGCGCCGATTAAGAAAATCCTGCGTGGCGCTCAGGTCAGTTCTGGAAAGGAGAAGATTGGTGAAGTCGTTCATCGTTGTAAAATTTCAGTCCTTTGTTATGACCCGGTCGAGGTTGAGCAGAATGCTTGCGGTAGCCGAGTAGGCAGCCAGTTCGGGAGTGGAAAGAGAAGAATCGGGCTTGGAAGCACCCTCCATGATGAGGGTCTTGGCGGACTCGGGGTCTTTTTCAAATTCCTTGATTCTTCCCTCGAAACCCTTCTTAAGAATGTCTAAGGTGGCTTGGTCAGGGGTCCGGGCGGTGACCAGACGGAACCCCGTGAGGAGCCTGGAATCTACGGAATCCCCCCCCTCCTTCATCATCCTCTGAGCGAGAGCCCGGGCGGCCTCCACATAGGTCACCTCATTCATAAGGGCCAGGGCTTGTAAAGGAGTGTTGGTACGGGCCCGCTTGGGCGTG
>JABGWD010000274.1 GCA_018645725.1 Opitutia bacterium | reverse complement strand
CGGCCTTGCTCTCGCTGACGATTCCGCCGGCATGGGCATCCCCGTTCTTCAGCGTCACCAAATTGGTATGATACCCTTCCTTGATCTTCTTGCTCGGTTCGAGCAGAGACTCGATCAAGTAGTCGAGAGGGGCGCTTGCTCCAATGGAGACCATATTGGGGCCGATGACCCCACCGACTTCCCCGATCGCATGGCAAGCCACGCACTGCAGGTTCTCCCTCCGGTAAATCTTTTCCCCCCGCGCAGCATCGCCCCGTTTCCCGACACGCTCGATCATGGAGGCCATCTCCGAAAGGCTGAGGCTCATTTTCATGGGTTTGAGTCCTCCAGCTTTTTGGATCGCAGCAATGAGTTCCTTGGGTCGGGTGGGCGAACTTTCGGCCAGTTGCAAGCCCTGCAAGGCAATGGGTTCAGGTAATTTGATCTGGCTGATTTCCGTGGCCAGAGCCCGGGTCGCTCCCCGGTTGCCGAGAAAAGCGGCGAAAATTCCAAACTTGTCTTTCCCGCCGGGCGCCTCCTGGAGCAGTTTGACCGCGCGACGGGCGGCGAGGATCGGCTGAACCTTCGACTGACCCGTAACGACCATGGCTTTTCTCCCGTAAGGCGTCTTGGGGTCACCGAAGAGTTGGTTGAGATAGGAATTCGTTTTTTCTCCTCCCAGTGCAATCAGGGCCTGCAAAGCCGCTTTGGATCGAGCGGGCGAAGCTCGGTCATCATTGAGAATCTTTTGGATTGCCGGACGGGAGGACTCGACTTTCCACAAGCCGGCCAACTGAGCCGCCACTCCAAAGACGGTATCGTTTTCGTTATTGAGAAAGGAAGCAATACGCTCGGTCCCCGAGGGGTTTATTTTTCTGAGCTTTTTTGCATTGAGCAAGGCATTCAGGTAGGCATGTTGCCGGGTAACCGACTTGGTTTCCGAAGCAAGGCCAAGAAGCTTCGACAAATGGGCGGGAGATCCCTCGTTCGCCATCCAGTTGGCGATATCCCAAACCGTCTGATCGTCCTTGATTTTTCCCTCGGTCAGGGAGGTGAGTATGCGGTCGGCTCCCAACCGTTCGCCAATCGCAGAGGACGCAAAAAGCAACTGAGAAAGATTCGCGAAGGGATTTTTTCCCTTTTCTTTCATCTCGTCCGCCCAACGATCCCGGTGCTCCCTGCAGATTGACCAAACCGCAAAGTCAAGAAAGTCGTCCGGCTCAATGCCTTCAAGCGCCCTGAGGGCAATGGGCACGGTCTTGGGGTCATCAAGCTGAGCCAACAAACTTACGCCCCACAGACGAACGTGAGGAGATGGGTCCGAGACAGCTTCTTTAGCAATGGAGAGGATGTTTTTGTATTTTTTATTGGATGCATCGTAATAGATGGCACGCAGTCCGGCTGCCCTTGCTTTGTGTGACTTAGATTTTGTCAATTGCTTGGCCAATCCAATATCCAATCGGTTTAATGCCTGGGTTGCCCAGACCCGACGGACGACATGAATATCATCCTTCAATGGAAAGGAATTTAACGCCGACAACATTTCATCAGGTTTACGAGTCCGCAATTCAGCAGTGGCCAACTCCCTGACAATATTCTCTTCGGAAAAAAGCAGGGATTCCGCCAAAGCCTGGGAATTCATTTCGGCAGGCTTGGTAAAAGGCGCCGGGGGATTTTCCGGAAAACTGATCCGTCAGATTCGCCCATGCTTGTGATCACGCCTCGGATCCCGAAAATCCACTTCTCCGTGCTGAATGATCGGGTTGTAGAGATCGGCCACGTAAATCGCCCCGTCGGGCCCCATTTTGACGTCGATCGGCCGGAAGGCACCGTGCTTGGATGCCACTAGGTCCTTTCCTACGCGGGATTGATAAGCGCTGCCTTTGTCGGTGAGGCGGTAGGTCTTGATCCGGTGACCCCGAAAGTCAGGAGCCGCCAACGCGCCACGCCATTCATCGGGAACGTGACTGCCGGAGAGAATCTCCAACCCGCAAAGCTTGGGTTGCCCGGGGTTGAGCCCTGACAATTTTCGGCGGGCTCCGGGCGAAGCCACGAAAACCGAACGCGGAAAGACGAAATTGATCCCATGCCCCCCTGCCCCGTCGGTCATGAAGCTCTGGCCCCATTCGTCGAAAACGTGACCCCAAGGATTGACCAAGCCCTTCATGAAGACTTCGGAGCGCCTGGTCTCGGGCCTGTAATGCCACATTCCACCGCCCAGGAGGCGGCGAATCCCATAAGGGGTATCGAGGTGGGTATGAATGTAGATGGACTGGTTGAGCCACATCATTCCCTCGGGCCCCCAGCGGAAAGTATGCACGATGTGGTGGGTATCCTCAGTTCCGAAGCCCGAGAGGATGACCCGGCGCTGATCGGCTTTGCCGTCCCCATCGGTATCCTTGAGAAACAGGACGTCGTTGCTGTTGGCCACGTAAACTCCGCCGTCGCCCGGAAGAACCCCCGTAGGGATGTGCAGGTCGTCGGCAAAGACGGTATGCTTGTCGGCCACCCCGTCTCCATTGGTATCTTCGAGCACGACCAAGCGGTCCGATTCCTCCTGACCGGGCTTGATGTGCGGGTAAAGCGGACTTCCCACCACCCATAACCTACCTTGTGAATCCCAGTTCATATGGATGGGGTTGCGCACCACGGGCTCGCTCGCAAACAGGTTGATCTTGGCGCCTTCCGGAAGAACGAAAGCATCGAGCTGAGCCTGGACCGCGGTATCGGGAATCTTGGTCAAGCCACGCTGGCCATAACCAGTGCACGCAATAAGCAAAAGTATGGAAACAGAGAAAATTTTGTTTTTCATGGTGAAAAGCTTGGCGGTGATTACCCTTGGGAGTTCTTGAGGAGTTGGTTTCTGAGCTGTTCGATTTCACGTTCCCGTTTCTCAATGATCGGGTCAAACTGTGGAATCTCCTTGGCATTGTTTCCCTGCTCGTGCTTGCGGAAAAGAAAAAGGTAGGTCTCGTTGGCCGGACGCCAGCGGTGGAAGAACAGACGGTTTTTCTCGATGATTCCCTCCCTTAGCTTATCGGCCAAAGGGCCGGAAGGAGAAGTCCCGTAGCCCAAGCCGAGGGCCAACTGCCCGGCCAATTCGCGGTAGCCCGTTTGCGTAAAATGAAGCCCGTCGTGGGTCAATCCATCAGCGGAGACCTTTCCGTCGAACTTGTCTCCACCCATGGCTCCGAAAAGATCGACGAAGCGGGCCTTGTTTTCCTTGGCAAACCCTTGAAGAGCATCCCGCACCTTGGCCATTCTGCGGTTGGACTCACGGTGATCGGGCAAGGGGCTTCCGAGGTTTTCCAAGGGAGGTGGGGCGATCACGACGATTTCCCTTAAGCCCTCCCCCGCGTCTTTCCTAATTTCTTGGATCATCTTTGCGTATCCTTCCAGAAAGACCGCTACGCTCTGGTCCCAATCCCCGGCGGAACGCTTGCTCGCCGAAGCTTCGTCGGTCCATGCCCGTCCTGCGGACAAGGCGACCTCCGCCCCGTAATTGAGCAAAACGACATTCGGTTTCCACTCGCCAATGATTTTCTTCAACCGGTCCCTGCCCTCTTTGGGTTTCCCAAAGTAGGAACGGGCATCATTGAAAACCGTGTCTCCGCTCCAGCCCAGGTTGCGGAACTTCAAGCCGG
>JABGWD010000273.1 GCA_018645725.1 Opitutia bacterium | reverse complement strand
GCCTCGGCGACCGCATCGACCGCTTCTTCCTGCCCGATCACGCGTTCATGCAAAATACTTTGGAGGCGCAAGATTTTTTCGCGCTCGCCCTCGATCAACTTCGTAACGGGAACTCCAGTCCAACGGGCCACGATTTCCGCGATTTCCTCGGCGGTGACTTCCTCCTTGAGGATGGAATCCTCCTTTTTGTCGGCATTCTCGAGCTTCTCCAATTCGGCCTCGAGGTCGGGCAATTTCCCATGCTTGAGTTCAGCCACGAGGTTGAGGTCGTAAGCCCGTTCGGCCCGTTCCATTTCGGCACGGGTTGATTCGATCTGCTCACGAAGCACACGGACGTCGTCAATCCCTTGGCGCTCCCCTTCCCATTGCCTCTTGATCGTTTCCATCTTGTCCCGGGCATTCCCCAGATCCTTGCGGAGCACCTCAAGCCTGTCTTTGCTGGCTTTGTCCTTTTCCTGCTTGAGGGCGGTTTCCTCAATTTCGAGTTGCAGCACGCGACGACTGATCTCGTCAAGCTCGGCCGGCATGCTGTCGAGCTCCGTACGAATCATGGCGCAGGCCTCGTCGATCAGGTCGATCGCTTTGTCGGGAAGAAAGCGGTCGGAAATGTAACGGTTCGAAAGGACGGCGGCGTTGACCAATGCCTCGTCCCGAATATTGACGCCATGATGAATCTCGAATCTCTCGCGCAGGCCCCGCAAAATGGAGATGGTGTCTTCGACGTTGGGCTGATCGACCAACACGGTCTGGAAGCGTCGCTCCAGAGCGGTGTCTTTCTCAACGTGTTGGCGGTACTCGTTAAGTGTGGTGGCCCCGATACAGCGAAGTTCACCCCGGGCAAGCATGGGCTTGAGCATATTGCCCGCATCGATCGCTCCTTCTGCCTTGCCCGCCCCCACGATAGTGTGCATCTCGTCGATAAAAAGAACGATGCGACCATCGGCTTTGCTCACCTCGGTCAAAACAGCCTTGAGCCGCTCCTCGAATTCTCCTCTGAACTTGGCCCCCGCCAGGAGCGATCCCATTTCGAGAGTAAAGATCGTCTTGTCCTTGAGCCCTTCGGGCACGTCGCCGCGCACGATACGCTGAGCGAGCCCCTCGACGATGGCGGTCTTTCCCACCCCGGGTTCACCAATGAGTACGGGGTTGTTCTTTGTCTTGCGGGAAAGGATGCGAATGACCCGACGGATTTCGGAGTCCCGACCAATGACCGGATCGAGTTTTCCGGCCTTTGCCTGCTCGACCAGATCGATGCCGTATTTCTTGAGAGCCCGGAATGAATTTTCCGGGGTGCGGGAAGTAACCTTTTGACCTCCACGGAGTTTTTGCAGGGCCTCCTTGATCTTCTTTTCGGAAAGCTCGAAATTCTTGAGGAATTGCTTGAAGGTGGCAGGTTTGCCTACCGCAGCAAGGCCAAGGAGAAGGTGTTCGGTACTGATATAATCGTCCTGCATGTCCTTGGAAACCTTCTGGGCTTTCTCGACTCCTTCGGTCAACGCGGCCGAGGCATAGGAACGGGAAGTGTTTACGTCACCCGCGATCTTGGGCAGGTTTTTCAACTCACGCTGAAGGGCAAGTTGGACCGGAGAGGTACCAATGCCCATTTCCTCCAAGAGGGCGGGTACGATTCCATCTTCCTGAGCCATCAAGGCCGACAAAAGGTGCCAAACCTCGACCTCTTGCTGCCCATTGCGCTTGGCCACTTCCGCCATCTCCGTGATCGCGGAAATTCCAAGCTCGGTAAACCTTTCGGGATCGATGTTCATGGGAGTGGTATTGCAGGTTGCGTTCCTAATCCTACGGGTGATCATTCCCTCGAACACCCCGTAAACAGTGGGGTTGAATCAAGGGCGAATCACGGAAAGTGACGTTCATGAGTAAGGACCGGACTCAAATGGGACGTAACGTCACACCTTGTGGGATTGAACGGCGAGCGAATGTTTGGCAAGGTAAGAAGATGAAATTGAGCGAGCGGGTGGACTTGATCGATCGAAAGTTGAACGAACTGTATCCTTCCCCGCCCATTCCCCTCGATCACAAGGATCCGTTCACCCTGCTGGTAGCGGTTCTTTTGTCCGCCCAATGCACGGATGCGCGGGTGAACAAAGTCACTCCGGAACTATTCGCCTTGGCCGACAACCCTTTTGATATGTCGAAGCAAACAGTGGAGGCAATCGACCAAATCGTCCGACCATGCGGTTTGGCTCCTCGCAAGGCGCACGCGATTCGGGGACTGTCCGAAATTGTGCTTCGGAAGCATGCGGGCAAAGTACCTTCCACCTTCGGGGAACTGGAGGAACTTCCCGGGGTCGGGCACAAGACCGCATCGGTTGTGATGATCCAAGCCTTCGGGCACCCTGCTTTTCCGGTGGACACCCACATTCATCGTCTGGCCCAACGTTGGAAATTGACGCACGGAAAAAACGTAACGCAAACGGAGAAAGACCTGAAGAGGCACTTTCCCAAGGAACGTTGGAACAAGTTACACCTGCAAATTATTTATTACGGCCGCGAACATTGCCCAGCTCATGCCTGCCACGGTATGGAATGCATGATATGCAAAGCATGCTTTCCGGAGAGAAAGCGAAAGGTGAAGACCAAAAAGGCCTAGCCTCCCTTGACGAACATCTTCGGTCTGGCTATGCCTAACCGGGCAATGGCATCTTCGGTCAATCCACTTTGGTACAAGTAAACCTCCCTGAGGTTTTCCATGCCAATCAGGGTATCGATCAGGGTATCGTCCATTCGGACGCGGACCAAGTTGAGGTAACTAAGCTTTTCGAGGGGCTTGAGCTTGGCGATCCCCGCACTGGTGACGGCCTTCGTCCCTTCGAGGTTGAGCTTTTCAAGGTTTTTCATCTGCAGGAGGAGACCCAGCCCTTCGTCCGTTACTTTCGAATTGGTCAGGTCAAGGGAAACAATGTAGTCGGCAAGCGGATCAAGGGCGGAAAGATCATCATCCTGCATGGCCATTTCCGAATCAACCGACGAAATGACCTGCAAACCTTTGTCCCCCTCAATCGGCAAAATTCTGATGCCGGAAATTCGCAATCTTTGAAAATGCTCCTCGTCGAGCATAACTTCCCCGGGCTTGGATGGTTTGACTTTGACTTCAGTCACTGCATTCCGGGCGGTATTCTCAACGGGGGATTGTGTCTCCAACGGAATTCCCATTTTGGCAAGGAACGGACCCATGGTCGCAGGCATGGCAAAATACAAACCGGTAACCACCCCACCGACCAAGACCAAGGTAACCATAAAGACTACGAGAATGGAAACGATTTTGGACAGCGCGCTGCGTTGCTTGGTAACGACAACGGTTCCTCCCTTGTTCATCCTGCTTGCCTTCCTCGTTTTACGTCCGCCGGAAGTCTGCGTTGGGGATGACGTGGAGATACCTGCAGCTGCTGCTTCGGTTCCGACCGATTGAATCACTTCACCGGATGTGACGACGGCTTCTCGTGACTCGGCCGTTGCGGGCACTGTTTCGGCCAAAGGCACTTCCTCCACAGGTTGCGGCGAAGCGGCAGAGGCAAGAAGTTGACCGAGCGGTTGCCAATCCGTCTGCCCCTCGAAAAGGGCAAAGTCCTGTTCGAAAAACTGTCCGGTGGCCAGGTACTCGCGACCCTGTTCAACCGTGTAGGGACCGAAAGTCTGACCGTCCCGGGTAAGATACAAGTTCATTTCGTTCCGGTATTGTTTGTTCCACTGTCTGAATCAGATGGATCGGAAGGGGTTGCGGAAGAAGGTTCCGGAGGAGGAGGCAAATCCCCGATCGTTCCTTCTTGTCCAAACAGTTCAAGAGAAATGCCGATTCTCTCCAACTTGGGCCCAACTTTTTCGGGCCATACGGTAACCAATGCAAAAGCAACGAGATAGGAGAGGACGGCAAGGATAAGAAAAACCAATGAAATCGTATAAATTTTCGAAAATATGCCCGCGCTCTTCACCACTATGACCGTTTGACGACTGTTCAACCCTTTGATTTTTTTCGATCTTGGGGTAATTGAATTTGGCCGAGAAGATGAATCTTTCTCCTTGGCTTGAGGCTTGGTTTCCTCCGCCGTTGTTGGGGATGGGGCAGCAACGGAAACCGGGGGTGGTGGGGGGGGGGGCTGAAGGTCTTCGCCAATCGAATCATCTGCGACTGAAGGTGTTTCAATGGGAGTCGAAATGGGCGGGGCAGCCTGTTCGTCCGCAATTTCCGAAGAATGGGAAACACTTGCCTGCGTTGAAACCGCAGGGGTACCGACGTCCTGATCAAGCGATTCATCGACAAATTGTTCATCATCTTCAAACCCCTCTCCGTCATCAACGAACCCATCCTCCCATTGCTTCATTTTTTCATGATCGAAATCATCTTCGTTTTCGCCATCTTCCCGAACTTCCATTTGTTCCGATTCGGAGGAAGAGGAAAGCAACTCGTTCAAAGACTGCCAATCTTCCCCACCCTCCCAGGACGCAAGATCACCGGGAGAAAGCTCTCCTTGCTCCAAGAGATCATCTACCTGCTCGCGGGAATAAGGTCCAAAGGTTTGATCGTCTCTAGCTATGACAATGTTCATCTAAACAAATTTGATCATAACGGATTGGAGAAACGAATGAATCATGCAATTCGCACGCCCTGAAATAGACACGAACATCCGATGAGTTTGGCTCTACAAATCAGATCGAAAACCTTTGCATGAAAACAACTGGGACCAGGAGAGATATTATTCGGGGAAGGCAGGCAAGGGAGGAGGATCCCCTTCCGGGGATTCGGCACCAGGGAGTGGAGGCAAATCACCGGATCCGGAGTCAAGAGGGGGAAAGGCAGGGGGCTCGTCTCCTCCGGGAAGAGGAGGCAAATCACCGGATCCTGAATCAAGCGGAGGCAGGGCAGGCTCGTCTCCTCCGGGAAGAGGAGGCAAATCACCGGATCCTGAATCAAGCGGAGGCAGGGCAGGTTCGTCTCCTCCGGGAGGTGCAGGAATGGGTGGCAAGGCAGGTTCGTCTCCTCCGGGAAGAGGAGGCAAATCGCCGGATCCCGAGTCGAGAGGAGGGAAGGCAGGGGGCTCGTCCCCACCGGGAGGTGCAGGAATGGGTGGCAAGGCAGGTT
>JABGWD010000272.1 GCA_018645725.1 Opitutia bacterium | reverse complement strand
GGTCTCGAGCGGCTTAAGGCATGGGCGGATGAAAACGCCTCGGAATTGCCGCCATTCCCGGAAGGGGAGCGCTATGGATCGCCCATTGCCCGGCCCAGCAAGATCGTCTGCATCGGCCTGAACTACAAAGACCACGCCGAAGAGTCAGGGATGGAGCTTCCGGATGAACCGGTATTGTTCTTCAAGGCCTCTTCTGCTTTTTGCGGTCCCAATGACGACTTGGTCCTGCCACGAAAGGGGGACAAGACGGACTGGGAAGTGGAGCTTGCTTTCGTGATCGGAAAGAAAGCCAGTTACGTCGACGAAGCCAATGCCCTTGACCACCTCGCGGGGTATGCCCTGCACAACGACTACAGCGAACGGGCCTTCCAACTCGAGCATTGCGGGCAGTGGGTAAAGGGAAAAAGTTGTGATACTTTCGCCCCTTTCGGCCCCTTTCTCGCGACTCCCGACGAAATCGAAGACCCAAACAACTTGGGCATGTGGTTAAAGGTCAACGGGGAAACCAGACAATCGAGTAACTCTTCCAACCTTCACTTCAAGATTCCTTTTCTTCTGAGCTACGTCAGTCAGTTCATGACCTTGCTTCCGGGAGACGTCGTTTCGACGGGGACTCCCCCAGGCGTGGGCATGGGCATGGACCCGGAAACCTATTTGCAGGAAGGAGATCTGGTCGAGCTTGGCATCGACCAACTCGGGTCTTCCGCCCAAAAAGTCGTCGGATCCGCATGAACCTTGGGCTCGAAGGCAAGGTTGTCCTGGTCACGGGCGGAGCCAAGGGAATCGGGGCAGCCATCGCGCGCTCTTTCGCAAAGGAAGGAGCGATCGTCTCAATCGTCGACCGCAACCCGGACGTTGCCGGTGATCTTGTCGAGCAAATCAAAAAAGACAGCGGACGAGCCTTTTGCATACCGACCGAATTGACGGACGAACAGGCTTGCCGCAATGCAGTTGAAAAAACCATCGAGACAGGAGGCGGACTGGATGTCCTCGTCCATAACGCCGGGACAAACGATGGGATCGGTTTGGAATCCTCTCCGACCGAGTTTCTCGAAAGCTTGCGCAAAAACCTATTCCACGTTTTCGCCCTCACCCACTTTGCCTTGGACAAGCTCGTCGAGTCCAAGGGAAACGTAATCAACGTGGGATCGAAGGTAGCGGTTACCGGGCAAGGCGGAACCTCCGGATATGCCGCCTCGAAGGGCGCCATGAATGCACTGACCAGGGAATGGGCTCTCGATCTCGCGCAACGGGGAGTCCGTGTAAACTCAGTCGTACCTGCGGAAGTCATGACCCCCATGTACCGCCGGTGGCTCGACTCCCTCGATGACCCCGAAGCCACCCTGCGATCGATCGAAGAAAACATTCCCTTGGGCAAGCGCATGACCACCGATGTCGAGATTGCCGATTCGGTCGTCTTTCTTGCTTCCGCCCGATCGTCCCATACTTCCGGGCAGATTTTTTACCCGGATGGCGGTTACGTCCATTTCGACCGGGCGTATGGGAAAATCAAGGTCGACTGATCAAGCAATTTTGAAAACCGATATTTGCATCATCGGGGGGGGTATCGTTGGCTTGGCAACGGCCTATCGGCTCCTCAAAAGTCACCCGGGCAAGAGGGTCGTTATCGTGGAAAAAGAAGCGTCTTTGGCCAAACACCAGACCGGACACAATTCGGGAGTGTTGCATTCGGGCATTTACTACAAGCCCGGTTCCCTCAAGGCGGTCAATTGCCGTAAAGGCAAATTGGCCATGGAGGATTTTTGCAAGGAACACGGCATCGAACACGAACTTTGCGGGAAAATCATCGTCGCCCTCAATGAGGAAGAAATTCCACGGATGGAAAAAATCTACCAGCGGGGGAAAGACAACGACGTGAAATGCGAGATCATTTCCCGTGAAAGAATGTTGGAAATCGAACCTCATGCGGCTGGAATCCAGGCCATTCACGTCCCGGAATGCGGGATCGTGAACTATCGTCAGGTTTGTGAACGCATGGGGGAATGGATCGGCCAAACCGGCGCAAACGAGGTCCTGCTTGGCCGCAAAGCCCTGGAAATAAACGAACGGGGGGAAAGCCTCGTCATTCGAACCGACCGGGAAGAGATCGAATCCGAGTTTTTGGTCAACTGCGCGGGCCTTCATTCCGACCGTGTGACCCGGTTGTCCGGTCAACCCGTTCCGGCCAAAATCGTTCCATTCAAGGGGGAGTACTACGAATTAACGAAGGAAGCCAAACATCTCTGCAAGCACCTGATCTATCCGGTACCCGACCCGCAGTTTCCCTTCCTCGGGGTTCACTTCACGCGGATGATCGACGGAGCGGTGGAGTGCGGACCGAATGCCGTGCTCGCCTTCGGTAGGGAAGCCTATGGAAAACTCGACTTCAACCTCAAGGACCTCATCGAATCGCTCGGTTATCCCGGTTTTGGAAAAATGGCCCTCAAACACTGGAAGATGGGACTGGGCGAGATGTGGAGATCCTACAACAAGGGAGCATTCGTGCGGGCCCTGCAACGCTTGATCCCCGAAATCGAGGCCAAGCACCTCGAGCGTGCCCCTGCCGGGATTCGGGCCCAAGCGGTGACCCGTGACGGGAGCATGGTCGACGACTTTCTCATTCAGGAAAGCAACCGAGTGGTCAATGTTTGCAACGCGCCCTCCCCTGCCGCCACGGCATCGCTGAACATCGGGGAGACCATCGCAAGCAAGCTTGCCGAACGCTTTTAATCTGCGGACTTGTTCATTTTCGCTCTTGGCTTGACCTAGGTCGGTTTGCAAGGATGGGAACCCATGAAGATTCTTTCCATTCTCTTTGTCCTTTCGACTGCCTGCCTTTGGTCCCAAAAGCGGGATACCCGACCCAATATTCTCTTCGCCATTGCCGACGACTGGAGTTTCGGTCACGCCGGAGCCTATGATTGCAAGTGGGTGAAAACCCCCGCCTTCGACCGGGTCGCCCGGGAAGGCATTCTTTTTCATCGGGCCTACACCCCAAATGCAAAGTGCGCCCCTTCACGGGCCATCATCCTGACCGGTCGCAATTCCTGGCAACTGGAGGAAGCGGCCAACCACATGAATTTTTTCCCGGCCAAGTACCGGGGCTGGGTCGAAACGTTGGCCGAAAGCGGATATGAGGTAGGCTATACGGGAAAAGGATGGGGACCGGGAATCGCCCGGGACGAGAAGGGTAATTTACGCCAGCTCACGGGTAGAGCGTTTTCCAGAAACAAAGCGCCCCCCCCGGCAAAGGCCATTTCCAACAACGACTATGCAACCAACTTCATCGAGTTCCTCAAGCAGGCTCCCAGAAACAGGCCTTGGTCCTTTTGGTTCGGAACGACCGAACCGCATCGCGGATACGAATACGGAAGTGGAGTGAAGGCGGGAAAGGAGTTGTCGGACATCGACAAGGTTCCCCCTTTCTGGCCGGACAACGAAACCGTGCGCAACGACATGCTCGATTACGCGATTGAAGTAGAGCATTACGACAGCCACCTCGGAAGAATTCTCGATGCCTTGGACAAATCCGGTTTGGCGGAAAACACGATCGTGGTGGCAACCTCCGACCATGGCATGCCTTTCCCCCGCTGCAAGGGGCAAGCCTACGATTACTCCAACCACGTGCCCCTTGCCATCCGTTGGCCTGCGGGAATCAATGGAAACCGGAGGCAAGTCGACGACTACGTCAGTTTCGCCGATTTCGCTCCTACCTTTCTCGAAGCGGCCCGGGTGGATCGAAGGAAAACGCGTATGCAGCCCTTTGCCGGGAGAAGCCTCTTCGATCTGTTCAAATCACCCAGGTCCGGCCAAGTAAACCCCGAGCGCGACTTTCAACTCGTCGGCAAGGAAAGGCATGACGTCGGGCGCCCTTACAATCGCGGCTACCCAATACGGGGAATCATCACGAGAGAAATTCTTTACCTGAGAAATTTCGAAAATGAGCGATGGCCAGTGGGAAACCCGGAAACCGGTTACCTCAACTGCGATGAAAGCCCGATCAAGACCCTCATTCTCAACCAGCGCAGAAAAGGAGAGGAAGAATTTTGGCGAATGAATTTCGGGAAACGGCCCGTCAACGAAATGTACGACTTGAGAAACGATCCTTACTGCTTGGAAAACCTAGCCGGCATGGAAAAGTATCAGGAAGTCGAAAGGCGCCTTCGTACCCGACTTTTTACGGAACTCAAGGAGCAAAGAGACCCAAGGGTTCTCGACCGGGGCTTCATCTTCGACAAGTATCCCTTCGTCGGGGATTGGAACAATTTCTACGAGAGGTATGTCAGCGGGAAGAAAACGCCCCGTACCGGATGGGTAAATTCAAATGATTACGAAAAGCGCCCTCTCGATTAAGTTTCAGGTTTTTACCCTTTCATTATCCGTCGACTGGTCGGATTTTTGAGCAAAAGACGTAACCTCAGGATGCTAGTTGTCGTATAAAATACGAATTCACCAAGGAATTACCTTTGCCTCATGCCAACATACGGGCATTCTGACTCGCTACATTTAATGAAAAACACAACATCATTCATTCTTTCACTTTTCCTCTGCTCAAGCCTGTTGGGGCAAGGAACCGATGCCAACGCCAGTCGCCAGACGCTTGAAGAAATTGCCGTCCAAGGAACGCAACTCGAAGGACTTGATCTTTCAAGGTCCACGGTTTTGGGATCAGGTGAACTGGAATCAAGAAAAGTGAATACGCTGGGAGATCTGTCCGGATTGGCTCCCAATCTTTACTTGAGTGAGAACGGAATCAAGTCATTCGGAGACGTACTCACCATCCGAGGAATCGGAAACACTCAGTTCTTCGGCTCCCCGGGCGTGCAAATGTATGTCGATGGAGTTCCCCAGGGAAACGTCTTTTCCTATGGATCCAACCTCTATGACTTGGAAGCTGTGGAGGTACTCAAAGGACCTCAGCTCAGTCGTTTTGGAAAGCTTGCTCCGGGAGGAGCGATCAACTTGATCACCCGGAAACCGGGAGATGAGCAGGTCAACCGGGTTTCTGCTTCCTACGCGACTTTCAACACTCAGAAATACGACCTCGCCAGCTCGGGTCCCATGGATGGGGACTTGTCCTATTCCCTCGCCGTTCAGCGCTCTTCAAGCGATGGTTTTCTGAGCAACTCCGCTGGGCGGAACAATGACTCGGAAAGTTGGAACGGCGGTCTACGACTGCACTGGGACGGAGGCGAAGGGACCCGTGCCACCCTGGGTCTTTCTTTCGCAACTCACGAATTGGGAGCCCAGCCCATTGTACTAAGAGACGGTGGAGACTTTTATGACCGTTCCACCAACTTTGACGAATATACTGAGATTGATCAGAATCAGCAATTTCTCAAAATTCAACATGAGCTCGATTCTGGTACGTTGCTCTCGATCACAAATCGGAACGAATGGAAAATGAATCCCAACAGGCTCGATATCGATCTCTCGAATGAACCGAATCAATACACAGGACCTCCAGTAATGTTTATAAACCATTTGGATTCGTTGCATTACATGACATCAACTATCCAACAGAACCAAGACACATGGTCACAAGAATTTCACTACACAAATACTTCATCTGACGATTTTTCTTGGTCTATTGGAACTTATTTCGGTGATGATGAAGTGGAAGGCGTCGCAACGAGATTTGTTGGTGTTCCAGTTGGACTAAATACATATATGGGTATGGGAATACCCACAACTTACTTGTTAAAAAGTCAAAACCTTGCCGCTTCATTGAACTTGGAAAAAGCAGTTTCAGAAATTGACCTGCTTTCTTTTGATCTAAGGCACGACGATTTTGACAAATCGATGCTTCGTACGAACATGGGTGTTCAAACCCATGATTCGTCAAAAGATTTCTCCGGAATTGCGGGTTCTGCAAATTGGCAACGCAAGCTTTCGGATACTACCTCTTTGAACCTAAGAATCGGGTATACCGAGAAACCCGGAGGATACTCGGCGTTTACCAGCACTCCAGGAGATGAGGTTTTCTCCGAGGAGAAAATCACCTCCTATGAGGCTTCTCTTGATCTTTCTCCATCCGAAACTTGGCAGGTCAACTTTACTGCCTTCTTTAATGACATAGAGGATTACCAATTCGAGCTCAACGAACCCTTAACTATGAATTACTACTTGGAAAATGCCGACGAGGCTTCCGTTTACGGCATTGAAGTCGACTCGACTTGGTTGATCGAAGGGGGCTGGGCATTCAGCGCAAGTTACGGTTTGATGGAAAGCGAGTTCGAAAAGGTTTCCGTACCCACCCTTCCCGCCCTCTCTAACCTGAACGGAAAGCAGCTGACCTTCGTTCCGTCCCATTCCCTCTCGCTCCTTCTGTCCCATGAGCTCGACAACGGCTTGTCTTACCAAGTGGGTTCGCGGACGATTGGGAAGTCATACTATTGGGATAACACCGGCACAAACTCGGACGACAACATTGGAGCCTATACCTTGATCGATGCCGGCATCGGTTATGAAATCAATGATTGGGACATTACCGTTTTCGGAACGAACCTGACGGATGAGGAATATTACACCTCGCTGGTAAGCACCCTGGGTTTCGGAAATGGCAATGCCCCCGGCGTCGCCGGTTCGCCCCGCGTGATCGGACTGAGTATTTCGAGAGAATTCTAAAGGGCTCAGCCCTTCGCCTCTGAACCTCCGGCTTCTTTTCTCAGAAGTCGGGTTTACTCGTCCTTCGCTCCGCCTAGGGTCACGCTTATGCCGTACTTGGTCTGCAGGTGGGCGTGTGAAATACTTGCATACCTGCTCTTGGGATATTTCTTGCATGTGACCTGAAAAGACTTGATGGCTTTTTCTTTTTGCCCGGACATCTCGTAGAACTGAGCGATCCGGTGCTGAGCCCGGTCGGCCACGTTGTCATGCGAGCGGGCTTGGTTAAGAAGGATGAGCCCCTCGTTCCATTTCTTGAGGTGCCGGTGGCACTCGGCCATGCGAAAATAAGCCTCGGGGAATTTGTCGGTCTGTCGATAGGAAAGGATCGCTTCCTTCCACTTCGAGAGTTTCTCATGGCATTCGGCGATCCCCCAGTTGTACTCGGAAAACCGGTCCGCATCGACCTTGAGCAAGGTTTGATAGGTTGTGATCGCCTTGGCCCATTTGGATGCATCCCGCCAGGTCCCAACGACGTCCCGTTGCCACTCGGCCTCGCGTTCCTTGTCCATCGCAATGAGGGAAAGGTATTGGCGGACGGCTTCCTCGTAATTTCTCTCATCCCGATAAGAACGGGCCACGGCTCGCCTGCCGTTCACCTGATCCTTGTAACGCCCGTAGATCGAGCGGGCTTGATCGACCCTTTTCTTATCTTTATGCCAAGACGCCATGCTTCCGAGAATATCATCGTCCATGCCCAGAACCTTTCCCATCCGTTCGTAGGAGGCGAGGACTTGCTTGTCCCGGTCAAGCGACTTGTGCACGCTGGTTATTCTTCCAAGCAGATCGCGGGTTCGGGCCTTGTCTTTCTTATCCTGCGAGTCGTTGGGCAGAGCCTGCTCGACAAAGGATATCAGTCCGTCCCCGAGCTTCTCGGCCCGGGCCTTGGTCTCGGACGAACGGAAGAGACGGGAGACGACCGAATTGCACACGTCATGAATCGCATGAACGTGATCGGCCCGATTCTTGTCATAATAGGTCTCGAGTGCCTCGACTCCTTTTTGAAATTCGTTCTCCAGAAAAAAATGGTCGGCCAAGCTACGGGCCGAAGAAGAACGATAAGGAGCGGTCTCCTTGGTCTTCGGGGTTTTGTAGGCAATATCCGTCCATAGCTCGACTTGCCTTTCCTTATTCTTCCGGGTGGTCGCAATGCCCAGCATCTCGACCCGGGAAAGCGTTGCCAACGAATGCTTGGGAAAATCATCCGCAAGCTGGGCGAAGGCTTTGTCCGCTTTGCCGGGTTCGCCGTTCAGGAGATGACACTTTGCAATCATGAAGGTGGAAACCACCGCTTCATGGGATTCCGGCCAATAATCGATGACAGACTGGAAGCCATCCCTGACCGCCGTATTGACCAACCTGAGCTTGACTTGGCAATGAGCCCACATGAGTAGGGAGTACGGGCCGCCGGAACTTCTTTCGTAGAGAGTCAGAAACTTGTCGTATTCGGCGGCCGCGGCCTTGGGCTCGCCCTTCAGATAAAACTTCTCGGCGATCTTCAATTGATGCTTCTCGATCTCGCGCAACTTGGCAAAGGCTTCGAGCGGCATCTGTTCGAGGTAAGCCAACCGGGCCCCCTCTGAAAGAGATGGAAGAAACAAGGCGAACAGGACCGCCAAGCATGGAATTAATCTGATTTTTTTCGGGCTTCTAACCATTTGCTGTACTCCGTGTGGCCATAGAATATGACGTTTGTTCCCAGTTGATAGCAAGCCTCCCATATCTGAGCGGGCACGCCGGCATGATCATCCGCCCAAGCATCTCCGATGTCCCCCGGATGATAATAGGCCGCGATTCTCCCGTTCACCACCCAAGCCAAGGCATCCGTCCCACCGTGCGGAGCAACATAGGGTAGGAAAGGAATGGGGAAAGGAATACGGTGAATGGGATGATCCAAAGGCACACGGATGTAAGATACGTTCGGCAATACCCGGTTCATGAGGGATTTGAACTGATTGCCCCAATGAGCGCTTCCTCCATTGTCGGCAAAGAGCATGCCGTGCTTTTCGGTCAGGTATTCCTTGAGCACGTCGACTTCGGTCTTACCCAGGCTGATGTTCTTCTGACCGGTCATGTACACGATCGGTGGGCTTTTGCCTACGGGGAAATTTCGTAATTGAATAATTTTCCGGGTTTCCGGACGCTCCGCAATTTTGTGCTGGGTGCGGAGGTTGTACTGCACGAGCATGTTCAGGTCGGCATCAATTCCCTGATCCCAATCCCCTCCATTGTACTCGAGCCTGATAAAGCGAACTTTCCCTCGGTTCGTCCCCCCGGCGAACCCCGCCCCTGCACCCTTCCCGTAACCAACGGTATAGGCGTGTTTGGTGATCTCCATCAACTGAAGCTTGATCTCCTCGATCGGAGGAACCTTGGCGATCACCTTGCTCAGCGGATTGAAAATAATCTTCTTCTTGATCACTTTCTGGACCTTGACCACCGGTTGGTTGGGTTTTTGCTCCCCTCCCCCCGCGGGCATCTCGTAGAGTTCCTTGCAGCCCGAGATCTGAAGGAGCAAAAGAATCATCAAGGCAAAGAAAATGAAATAGGAGACCAAAACGGTGAGCGACTGCCTGAGCTTTTGGCGTTGCTTCCCGTAATACCAGGCATCCATGTCCAATGGGTTCCACACCCTGAGTCCATCGATCGGGCCGGCAATGGAGAGGTGCATCGCATGAAGAGGAGCCACGCGTTTTCCGACCGATCCGTATTCCAACCTTCTTTTCTGCCAAACTCTTGATTTTTTTTCCGTGAACCAACAAACCCAGAGCAAGCCGATCAAAAAACCAAAGAACAGGCCGAACCGGTACAACCAAACCGTAAAGATTCCCGAGGCATCGCTGGATCCCAGCTCCCCAAGGGCAAACAAGGAAATTTGCCAGACGGGAAAGAAACAAATGGAATAGACAAGGTGACGGATCACCCTGTCCTTTTTACGCGACTGATCCAGCCACCAAGCAACCACTGCCATGCTCAATCCGAAACCGCCCCAAAGCTGCTCGGAGGAAAGTTGGTTGAAGGTCAACCAATCCAACCACAAGTAAAGCCAACCAACCGCAACCGCAACCGTGAGAACGACAGGCAGGGTACGGGAAAAGGTCATTGAATGCCTTTAATCAAAGGTCATCCAGCCCGTCGAGGAGGTCGGCGCCACCGGAATCCAATGGATTGGAATCCGGATCGGCCACTTCCCCCACGCCGAGGATGTCGGCGGTTTTTTGCTCAGCGGTTTTCGGGGGGGTAGTTTCCTGAGCCACACCTGCTTGCCCGGACGAACTTTCTCCGGCACCCGATTGCGCGGGCGGTTGACCACCGGTTTCATCTTGGACAGTGCTTCCCTTTTCCGCCGACTCAACGGCATCCTTATCATCCTTGAAAAAATAGGGAATGGCGGAAAAAGCAAAGACGAGGATCGTCATGATCAAGGTCGAGATCAAGAGACTTTGGGCAAGGCTGCTCTCCGCCACCGCCCCCATCATTTCCTTGGGGCTCTTGCCCTTGAGGTTGGCGAGAAACTCCCTAAGTTCCCCAACGACGGCTTGGCTGTTCCGTCCCAGTTTTTTGAAGTCCCCCTTGGGACTGGCAATTGGTTCGACGATTGGTTCTTCGCTCATGTTTGGTTTTGGTTTTGAAATTATTTACGCTCTTGTTCGAGCACGTGATGAATTTCCCCGCCCGATTTGCTAACCGCCTCGATTACGGGTTCGAATTGAAGAACCGTGGCATCCTTGTGAACCTTCAGCAAAACGGTGCGTTTGGTAGGCTCGGTATCTCCCAGGAGCTCGCCCAAGGCACCTTCCAATTGAGCTTGGGCAATCGGTCGACCGTTCAAATAGGTCTTGTTCTTTACGTCGATCACTACGCTGGCCTTGTAATTTTTGGCCTGTTCAAGTTGCTCGTCGGCCGCTGGCTCCCAACGCAGATGACTATCGTCCTGAGCCTTGGCCAGAATGACGAAGAAAATGAGCAGGAGAAATGCGATATCCCCCATGGCCATGGATGGGACGGATGCCTCGAACCTGCGCTTGGGAATCTTCATGTTCAGTTGACGACCTGCACTTGCTCCTCTTCCAATTGAAGAGTGACGATCCCACCGGCTTTCTCAATCAGGCCGGTAAACAGGATCCAGCGTTCGTAGGACACGTCCTTGCGGGACTTGAGCATGACGACCCGGTCTCCGGGGTTCTGCTTGTCGGCAAGCAGAGAATTCAATCGGGGCTCGAACGACTTGTCTTTCAAGGGGTCTCCATTGAGAATCACGACCGTCCGGGTCAATTCGACTTCGGGGTTCTTGTTTTTCTCCTGTTTATCGGGTTCTTCCTCCGTCTTGGGGATTTCCTGCGGTCGTCCTTGCTCGGGTTGAACGGATGCGCAGACGAGGAAAAATACGATCAGAATGAAGGCAATATCACTCGATGCCCCGGCGGGGGGCTCGGCAAGCAACTTGTTACGACGAAGCTTCATTCCCCGGTTTTCTTGGATGCGGGGCGACCCCTCTTGGGCTTGGCCGTCCGGGTACTTCCTTCCTCACTGCGGTCAAGGGTAAGCCGAACCGTCACCACCTCGATCAACTCCGCGGCAGTCGACTCGACTTGAAGTACGAAACTATTGATCACGCTACTGAAGTAATTGAAGAACAAGTAGGCGGGAATACCAACGATCAAACCGAACGCGGTGGTGTAAAGAGCCACCGAAATTCCGGAAGCCGCGGCCTCCACTATGTTGACCTCGCCCATCTTGGCGACGATGTCCTCAAAGGACTTGATCATCCCGGCAACCGTTCCGAGAAAGCCAAGCATCGGAGCCACACTCGAGATGGTAGCCAAAATGGGAAGGTGCCTCTCCAGGGCCGAAACGATGTGGACGCCGTAACTTTCCATACTCTTGACCACCTGCTCTTCGATTTGCCCTTGGTCATGGCCCAGTTTTTTAAGCACGAGGTATTTGCGCAAACCGTTGGCCAGGACAGCAGCCACGGGGCCGCGTGAATTCTCGCAAATCTCCAAGGCTTCCTCCGGCTTGTCGTCCGACAAAAGGTCGATGACTTTTTGACGGAGGGAGTCATCGTCCGCATCAAGCATTTTCAGGCTCCGGAAGCGCTCGATCACCACGGCCAACCCAACGACTGCAAGGATGAGGATGGGCCACATGAATGCGCCACCGTCCATGAGCATACCCAAGGCACCCTCTTCCATGATTCCATCCAACCAAGTCGGCTCGGGAACAATCTCCTCTACCGGGGTTTCCGGACCCGCTCCATTGGCCTCGGTTCCATTGGATTCAAGAGAAGCGTTGGATTCGGTTGAATTTAGATCTTTGGGTTCCATGATTGCTTTGGGTTGTTCGAACAGGTCTGTCTACTCATCGTCCAGGGCCGCTTCCTTCTCGAATTGGGTAAGCATCTCAGGCAAGGCGAGACGCCCCCGGGAATACTTGGCCGCATCGCTCTCCGGGAAATCCCAGCGGCAACGGTTGTACCTTTGGAAGGCCAAGGGAACCTTCTTGCCCATCCGGTAGCTTTCTCCCCCCCAGAACAGGGCTTCCGAACAAAGCTCGGCATCAGGGAAACGCTTGACGAAATCATCGAATGCCAGAGCGGCGTCCGTATATTTCTCGTTTTTGTAATGACACTGCCCGACCCGGAATGCCATCTTGGGTGACCACTTGTGCGAATCAAAACGCTCGACGAATTTGATTCCTACCTGGGCCGCGATATCAAAGACCTCGCGTTTGTAGAAATATTCGGAGATGCGGATCATGGCATTGGCAATCAAGGGACTCTTCGGATAGGTCGAAGCCAGTGTAACGTAGGACTCGAGGGCATCGTCAAATCGCTTGGCCTCCTCATAGGCCTGGGCTAACTTGTACTGGGCGTCGGCGGCAAGCGAATGCTCAGGGAAATTCCTCACGATGGTCTCGTATGCCTCGATTGCCTTGTCCCATTCCTTGAGTTCCTGGGAGAACTGCCCGAGCAAGTAATTCACGCGCGGCGCGTACTTCGGATCAGGATAATCCTCGACCAATTGCTTGAGGTGGAGCCTGCCGTTTTCCAAGTCCTTCGATGCTTCCTCCTCACGTCCGAGCTTAAGATGGCTTTTGAACAATTCGAAGTAGCTTTCGGCAACGTGAAACTGCGTGCGCACGGCAAGTTCCTCATCCGCAAAGATCTTGCTGAAGGAAGAAATCAATCCGTCCGCCCCGATGGAGACCATTGCCTCGGCGGTGTAATCGACAAAGCCCTCCTCGAAATTGGCCGCGGGGTCGTGATAGGTAGCGGAAACCAAGTCCCCGAAAAAGGATTCGATGGTCAGGTTAGCGTCCAAGTTATCCGCAACGGGTTTCTCGGCAGGATTCAACTGGAAGGAACCGGTAAAGACTCCGCTATGGCTGAAGGTTTCTTCCAAGGAAACGGTTTCCTTCTCTCCAAGCTTGGTCTCGATCTTGACCTCAACGCGGTCACGGTCCGAGGAAAGATCACGGTCCGGATCAACGACCCTGAGGAAAATTTTCTCACCCATGTAGAGGGTGCTGACCGGTTCGTCGTAATCAGGTTCGGTGATGGCCAATTCCCCGTCCGCAATCATCTTGCCTTGGGAGGTTAGGGTCGTGCCATTGCCTTCCGTTCTGTTCTCGTCTTCGTATCCGGCGACCACCAAGTCCGAACCGGACAAGTTGATCACTCTGATGGTCAGGTCGGATTCATCCCCGGCATCCTCCTCTTCGGGCACAAGTAAGCCACCCTGAAGATTCTTCGACGTATCCACTCCGGCCGGAATGACCGTGGGGCTACCGGCGCCTCCGAGACGCAAGACTGCTTGACCGACGAACCGTCCCTCGTAGAGAGGCCAATTCGAGATCCCGATCGGAGCCGTTTCCGATTCCCCGAAGGACGACGAAAGTTCGCACTCGAGAACAGCCTCGCGTGTGGCGTTTCCTTCACCGATGACGACCTTGACGGTGGTGGTCGACAGACTGTCCTTGGCCGCATCCGGATCGATCACCTCAACCGTGAGAGGCATCTCGTAGGCAAAACCGGAGACCTTGGGCGCCTCGTCAGGGCGGGGCAGGTAGGTCGGGGAAGCGCCTCCTGAATCGGATCGCACAAAGCGCGTCTCCACGATCCTGACAAATCCATCGGTGGGCTTGCGGACAAAGACCAAACCCTCCCGGGGAAAGGAATGCCCGGGGAAAGTGTTTTGCGGATCGACGTAGCGCAGGTTCACCCGGTCACCGGAAGAAACTTGAAGTTTCCCTTCTTCCTTTTCGGACGAGGTATCGACCTCGGTACGGAAGATTCCACTGTTCTCCTCGGTTTCGATTGCCTCCAGGGCGATTGGATCATCGTTGTTGCGGAAGACCTCGACCTTCAACTTGTCGACCTCGGGTGTCAGGTCCATATCGTAATCAGTCACCTCGATCACGATCCGTTCGCCCGGATCGATCCTCATCAATTCCTTTTCCATCTCCTGAACCTGACCGGATGCAGTGCGGACGAAAGCATAGCTGACAGGACGAATCGTCGCATTGTAATAGGTAGCGGTCAAAGTCTTCGTGAGCAACCGGTTCTTGGCCCCGCCGCGGCCAAACTCATCGACGTAACTCGCAACGACCTCATCCCCGGCAGTAATTTCCAGAATGTCGTTTTCGGACATCGCGAGAATATCCGCCTCCGTTGGGACAAGCAATTTCTCACCCGCCTTGACCTCGACTTGGTTAACCGCAAGGGATTGACCGACGTATTCCTCAAAGATGAACTCGACGTGCCTAAGGTGAGCCTTGGGAATGGAAAACGTCCAATTGGATCCCTTCTTCGAAGCTGCGACTTCAAGCTCTTCCTTGGCATCCGCCTTGGCATCAATGCCCGAGAGATCGAAATCGGATGGACGGAATGGACCGGAAACGATTTGCTCGACGTTCGGGTTTTCCCGGACCCGCGTAACTTTGGCACCAGCCTTGTGGTTCGAGACGTAAGCGACAATGGTCAATTCATGGATGCCGGATTCCAGAAAGACGTCGACCGACCTGCTCTTTCTTGCCCTCGCGGTATCCGGTTCAAGCACCATCTTGCCATCGATCAGGATCGCTGCGTTTTCCGCAGAGACGAAAAAGCGAGATGCGCCAGCGTTGGGCTGAGCGTACTTGCCCGACCAGGTAACGATGCGGGCAGTCTTGGAGTCCTTGCCTCCCTCTTCGATGATTTCCTCGGACAAGGCCCATTCGAGATCGTCCACCTTTTCGGTTTTTTCGGCTTCCTTGCTCTTGATCCATTTGGCAAACCTTTCCCAATCATCCAAGGTCGGGTTCCCTCTGGCCAGGTAGGTCCGCAGGGTCATGGAATCACTTCCCAACTCAAGACTTGCCCGCTCGGGGGCGGCGGGCCATCGGCCCAATTCGTACCAAAAGCGCCCGTCATGACTTCCGTTCAGCCTCATCCGCACGGGGGCTTGGTTGGCAACTTCAAGAATGCCATCACGAAGATGAGGGTTGCCCCCTTCGTTCTCCGCCTCGAACCGACCGTTTTCAGAAAAAGTGAAGACGGTCGAATTTCCCTCGTTTGGGGAGAGGGTGAACCTTTCTTTGGCTCCCTCGTATATCCATTTGCCTTTTTGAACGTCCTCACCGGTCTTGGCCTCGTAGCTTCCGTCATCATTCAAGGAAAGGGCCCGATCGGCGCCCTTCGCATCCCGGTAAGTCCAGCGAGCGGAAGGGCTTGGTTGGTTGGGCGACCGCAGGGTTACCTCCGTGACGTCGTACACGTCCTTCAAGTCTACCTTGAGCCACTTGGGAGTGGAACCATCCGGTTCACTAATCCAGGACGATCCGGGATCCTTGTCGATCGACATGAGCGGACTGCTCTCGATCGAGACATCGCTCGCCAGGGCCCCGGCCGGCAATTCACCGGTCTGGGCGCGTCCGAGGAAAATACCGGTACTCGGACCAGTTTCCTCAAGCTCAACGGTTACCGAATCCCCGCTCGTCCCATCGAGTTTTACCAGAGCACGGTCCGCTTGGTCGGTTAGGTCGCGATCAAAATCCTTGACCCGCAGGTAGACGTAATTGCCGGGCTTGATTTCGTTGTCCGGCCTGCCTTCGGATGAAAGCTCTTCCTCATCTTCGGCCTTTTCCTCGGAAAGAAGCTTGTCGGTAAAGGTTTCGTTGGCATCGCCCTCTTCGAGGACCGGACTGCTCGCGGCATCAAAAAGCGCATCCGAGGCCACGTTGATCTCATTGGTCCCCATCATGTGAAACTTGAATTCCTTTTTGAACTCCTCCGGATAGTCGACCGTGATGACGTCTCCGCCCTTGAGCTGAAGAACCCGATCGTCCTTGGAGACAATGCCCAGGGCGGTCGGGACCTCCGCCATGAACAGACCCTTTCCGGCCCCACCACTGATCAAGTTGATCTGCTCGGCATCCCCTCCGGGTTGGGTACGAATATTCACAGGAATACTCGTATGCCCCCGGCTAATCCCCAGGTCACTGTCCTGAACGACGATGGACAGGGCAACTCCGGGCTCGTGCCACCGCTTGGAGGTTTGCCCCAAACGGCCAACCGCCCGCAAAAGTTGGAGCTGATCCATGAATCGTTGCTCGACTCCGTATACTTCGGCCAAATTATAGAGGGTCTCGTTCGCGAGTTTGACGTCTGGCACGCGCTCCAAAACGGAACGGAAAATATCACGGGCTTGGTCACGGTCTCCTTGGTTGCTGGCGAGCAATCCACGCATGAATTCTGCCCGAATGACCACTTTCGAGTCACGGCTGTTGGCTAAGTCCTCGAAGATTTCCTCCGCCTTGGAATAGTTTTTCTGAGCCATGAAGGACTCCCCTATTCCGAATTCCGCTTCAACCGCATCTTCGCTGTCCGGGTAGGAATTCTTAACCGTGGTGTATTCGCTGCGGGCGGCGTCATAGCGCAACCACTTGAAGTAATTTCTGGCCAAGAGAAGACGGACGCTTGCCT
>JABGWD010000271.1 GCA_018645725.1 Opitutia bacterium | reverse complement strand
GGCCGAGGAAATTGCGGAAATCGTAGCCCGCTGGACCGGAGTGCCCGTGACCAAATTGATCGAAGGGGAGCGCGAAAAAATATTGCGCCTGCAAAGTATTTTGCACGAACGCGTGATCGGGCAGGAAGAAGCGGTCGATGCGGTCGCCGAGGCGATCCTGAGGGCCCGCGCCGGAATCAAAGACCCTCACCGACCGATCGGATCCTTTCTTTTTTTGGGGCCGACGGGTGTCGGTAAAACCGAGTTGGCCAAATCCCTCGCCGAGACCTTGTTCGACAGCGAGAGCAATGTCGTTCGCATCGACATGTCGGAGTACATGGAGAAGCACTCCGTGGCCCGGCTTCTCGGTGCCCCTCCGGGGTACGTTGGCTACGAAGAGGGGGGGCAGCTTACGGAAGCGGTCCGCAGAAAACCCTACTCCGTCATTCTCTTCGACGAGATCGAAAAAGCTCACCCAGACGTCTTCAACGTCCTTCTTCAATTGATGGACGACGGTCGCTTGACCGACTCGCAAGGTCGCACCGTGGACTTCAAGAACGCGGTGATCATCATGACTTCTAACGTCGGCAGCCGTTACCTGCAGGACAATGTGATCGACAACGAAATTCCCGAGTCTGCCCGGGAGTCCGTCCTAGCTGACTTGCGTGATCATTTCCGCCCTGAGTTTCTCAACCGGATTGACGACGTGGTGCTCTTCAAACCGCTTTCTCTCGAGGAAATCACCGAGATCGTCGACCTTCTGCTCAACGGACTGAACAAACGGCTCGAAGACCGAAAGGTATCCGTCGACTTCACCCCCGCTGCCAAGAAATGGATCGGGGAAAAAGGGTACGACCCGACCTACGGTGCCCGTCCGCTGAAGAGATTTCTACAGAAGCAAGTCGAGACTCAACTCGCTAGGGCCCTGGTTGCCGGAGAAGTGGAGGAGGGGAGTGAAGTCACCTTTTCCGTCAAAGACGACGAGCTGGTGATGAAGGTCGGCTGAATTTCATTTGTCGTATGATCTGATCTTCTTTGCCTTGAACACACGAAAACTTCATTGCCTTAGTTTTCAAAAGAACGAGAGTGCACTTCTTTTGCCTGATTGTGTTTAGCCCCAGCAACCTTCCTTCCTTATGAAAAATCTCCTGACTTTGTTTCCCCTGCTTGCCTCCCTCTTTTTCCTTGGATGCGGAAAGGGTTCTTCCTCGGACGATTCCTCCCCACTGGTTCCTCGAATCGAAGTGCCCGGCGCAAAATCCAATCCGATGGCCTATGCCAAGACGATTGCCTTGCCCAAGTTGATACAAAAAGCCGTGGAAGTGGCCAATGCAGTCAAACCCGGCCCCCAAAGCGCAATGCTGCCGATGATGGTGGGTTTGGCTTTGGGCGATCCTGCTCTTGGCTCCATTGACCCGGATGCTCCCTGTACGGTTTTGCTTTTTGACGATTTCAAGCAAAGCGAGCCCACCTTCGTCCTCGCGATGAAACTGAAATCGGACAGCCCGGTTGCCAAGCAAGCGCAAACCGTTGGGTTGAGAATGATCGAGAAAGAGGGGTGGACTTTGGCAACTATGACCCCGGGTTTGTTCGATGAAGTAACGGACTGGACTTCAGTTCTTTCCTTTGCGGAAGAAGCTCCTGGTGATGACATTGAAGCCGGCGTTCTTTTGGGAGCCTTCTGGAAGGTGATGCCGGAGGTCAGGGATTCCATTGCTCAAGAGCTTGGATCCCAAGCAATCGCGCAGATGCTTCAAGTAATGTTCGATGAGTTGGCCTCCTTGGATGCCACCAAATTTGAACTTTCTTTGTCTGCTGAGGAAATCACTTTGGGTGCGACTACTTCGGCTCGGAAAGATTCGGAACTCCATGCGCTTTTTTCCTCGGAGCCTAAACCTTTCTCCCTCGATTCGGGGAAATATATTTCAGGAGGCGGGTGGATGGATGCTTTGGTCAACGTCGATAGCGCAAGCCTCTTGCAGTACGTTGAGAGCGTCATCGGCCGTATCAATGAAAACACCCAAGATGCCGAGGCTAAAGCATTGGCCAATGGCTATCTTGCCCTCATCCGTGAGGGAACGAAGATATATGATGGGCAGGTGGCGATGAGTTACGGGCTTTCGGAGGATGGCAATCCGCTCGGGTTTGTCCAGGTTGGCTCCACTCAGGCCTCACCAGATGAATTGAAAAAATTCGTAAGCGAATCCGTTGTCTTGGGCCAGGAAATGTTTTCGAACATGGAAATCTTTGAATCCATGGGGTTGAAATATGATTTCGCATTCGAGGAAAGCGCACCCATCGATGGGGTCGAGGTTTTCAAGTTCGGCATGAAAATGGATGCCGAGGGACTGGATGGAGAAGAAATTCTGGCCCTCGCTCCTTATTCCAATACCAATACTTTTTTCGCCGTACTGGACGGCAAATACTTGGCCGCAACTAGCAAGGACAAGCTTGCCAAGTTGTTGCAAGCTGTTAAAACCGGCAAGCCGGCAAAAAACAACCTGGCTGAAAAATTATCACTTGAGGAGGGCGAGATCATAAGCTGGCGGCTTGACGTTGCCCGTTACGCTCAAGTGGTCATGAGCATGGTTTCGGTGGGGGGCGAAAACCCATTGGGTGAATTGATGGACGGCTTGCTTGCATTGAACGTTCCCCCCGTCACGGGAAAGTTCAGCCTTGGGAAAGGTCGCCTTTCTTCGGAGATGCGTATTCCGGTAAAATCCATCAAGGCCGGTTTCGATTATTTTGAATCGGCCAGCCAATCCCAATTCTAGGAACCCTGACCGTTCGACGAACTGGAACCGGTCTTGCCAAAACTAAGACCCGGTTAACTGTCTCCTCCGAACCAAGCCAAAGTGCTGCGACGCTGGATGTCCTCCACTTTTTCCTCGTCTTGCCTGTCGGGTTGGTTCGCAAGAAACGATCATTACTTGGCAAGATTGTCTACGGATTTTTCGATTGTCTTGCGGTTGATGACGAGAAAGAGAATGCAATAGACTAGGCCGAAGGCCAAGGTCCATGCCGAAAGCCCGGATTCCAGTTCCATGCCGACCTCTTTTGCTAGGCTGCAGAGCTGGTTTTGCAATCCGAATCCCGCTGCGAGGGCAGCAAGAAAGACGGGCATGAAAATGAGAACAAAGCGCCTGAAGAACAACTTGGTCAGGGACTCGGATGAGAAGCCGAGTAACAGAAGGTTGGTTGCCGGTTCGGAGGCTTGGGTAACGACCAAACGGAAACTGGTGGCAAAGGTGGCGATCGAGCTGATTGAGAAAAGCACCCCGATGATTGCCATTCCGAGAAAGACGGCATTGGTGATTTTCTTGACAAGATCTTGCTCGGGGAATTCACGGTTGATCTCGTATCCTTTGGCCTCGAGTTCGGCAACAAAAGCATCGGAGGGCGATCCTTCTATTTGCACGATGATACGAGAAGGCAGATGCGTATCCGAAGTTTGAGCCTCGAGAATCTCGAGGATCGGCTTTTTTTCAGCCGGACTGCCAATCGGGGAGACTTCGCCGTTTTGTTTTTGCTCTTCGGTTAGGTCTTGCAGGAACTCGAGTGTTCGGGGGGGGCCGTCGACCGCACCGTCTTTCCATAGAAAGAAATACTGCCCGGCATCGGGTTTTCCGTACTTTTCGTTTGCTTGAGAGAGAAAGCTTTCGGGTACAAGCACACTGTTGATGCGCTTGCTGAAGGCCACGAACCTTCCTTCCAAAGTAACTTCCCGGTTGTTCCCGATGAATAATTCGATGGGCATGCCGGTAGCGGCTTCGTTGGAGAGGGTGGGGTACTCGACCCGCGAGGGGGCGAGTCCAAAATTCCACAGATCCAGATAAAATTTGGGGACGATGATGGGGACTGTGGAGGAGTTCTCATCCCACTCCCATTCTTCGGGAACGAAGTCGAGAAACTCATCCGGAATCGATTCGAAGAACAGATCGGTTTTGGCGGCAGCGCCCAGGCCTACTTTGCCGGATGGCCAAATATAGAGAGTGAGAGGAAATTTGTTCCGGGTGAAACCTCCCGTTCTCATGACCCCTTCCATCTTTTCAATTTGGTCGAGTTCTTCTTGGGTAAAAGTTTTTTCGCCTTTGCCCAGGTTGACCAGGGCGCCCCCCTGAATCTTCTTGTTGAGGGTGAAGAAATTGCTGGGGGAGACTTGTTCGTCGAAGAACCGGTTACTGTCCTGATAAAGCTGAACGGCAAGAATGAGCAGGCTTGAACCGAGCAGACAGCCAAGGGATGCGATCCAAATTTCCCAACCCGAGCCCTTTGCCCTTACTGCTTCGCGCATCGATCTTTCTTGAGATGGGTTCACAGGCGAAACCTTTCGTCAAAGCTTATGGGGGGATCGTCTCCGAGGGAAGAGATGATTAAGCTGGCTCGGTTTCGCTCGACGGTTTCGACGATGAGACGGCAAGCGTGGGCGGTGTTTTCCTCATCAAGGTGGCTGAAGGGTTCGTCCAGAAGAAGCAGTTCGAAGGGTTTGCGCAATGCACGCAGTAACGCGATGCGTTGCCGTTGTCCGAAAGAAAGCGTTTCCACGGGTTGATTGCAGAATTGCTCCATGCCCACTTGGACAAGCATTTCATCGACCGGAGGAGCCTTGGGGTTTGCCTCGGGGATCAGTTCGACATTGTCTCGGGCACTGAGTTGGGGGAACAACTTCAGGTCTTGAAAAAGAAGGCTTATTCTTGTTTTTCGAAGGGCTTCCCATTCGTCTGCCGTATGGGAAAAAACAGAACGACCATCAAGCAAGGCTTCCCCCGAGCAATCCCGCCGGAGGCCATAGAGAACGTGCAGCAAGGTGCTTTTCCCTTTGCCTGATTGGGCCGAAAGCAGGCATTTCCCCCCGCTTTCGATGCAGAGGTTCTTTTCCCACACTTCGGATTCGGGAATAAATTTGTCCGGTATGGGGTAGGGGCGAAGGGATTGAAGCTCGATTTGCACGTCAATTCAGGAGGGAGAGAAAAGTAAGCCCGAAAATCGCTTCTTGTTCAACCTCCGATAGGTTGGCTTGCTCAATGAGGTCATTGCGAAAAGTGGAAAAGTCGGGCTTTTTTTGCCGACCGGGGTAGATTTTCAAGGGATAGTCGGATCCCCAGATGATTTTTTCACGGCCCACCACATCGATCAATAGGCGATACAAAGATGGATCGTAAAGCAGGGGGCAGGCAGCCAAGTCGTAATAGACGTTTTTCAATTCGGGTTTGAGGCGGGGGTTAAGTTCGTAAAAGGGGATGAGTCCGCCGGCATGGGAGAGTATGATCTTGAGTTCGGGGAACTCGCGGGCAAGCCAATGGAACTCCTTAAGCGGAGTGGCGACCTTGCCCGGATAATCGTGTCCGATGGGTTCGGTAACGTGAAAGTTGACCGGCCAACCTTTGCCTTGAGCAAATTCCATGCAGGATAGCCAGGCTGGATCGCGCATGGAAAATCCCTGTGCCCAGGGGTGACATTCCCCGATTCCGGAGAATCCTTGTTCATGCCTCTTTTCCAGCTCACCGACCGGATCTTCCATCCCTGGATGAACGGCTGCAAAGGCATAGAATCGTGCAGGGTCTTCTTTGATCCACTGGGCGTGCCATTGGTTATGCAAAAGGCAGGTTTCCGGGTTTTCCCAATACCAGGCAAGCAGGACGCACCGGTCGATGCCCGCTCCATCCATATCGCCGATCATCTGATTCCTGTCCGCCCATCCCTGTAGTCGGGGTCCCTTTTGCGGCAAGACCAATTCGAGCCAATGGCTTTCCCTTCTTGCCTCGGAAAAGGTTTTCGGATCCTCGAAAACTTCGGGCGGATAGCGATGGGTGTGGGAGTCTATGATCACGACACCAACTTATCTCATGCGTTCCACCTCATCCTCCGACCAGGTGATTTCAGGTCAAGCCGCAATCAGGCGGAGTCCGCAGGCTGGTTGCTCGTTGATTCGAGTTTCCTGCCAAGAGACGCCTCGACGAAAGAGGCGAACAGGGGGTGGGCCTGATTGGGCTTCGATTGAAATTCAGGGTGGAATTGAACGCCGACAAACCATGGGTGATCCTTGACTTCGACGATTTCGACCAAATCCTTTTCGGGGTTGATTCCAGTGATTAGCAATCCTGCTTTCGAGAGTCGCTCACGATAATCATTGTTGAATTCGTAGCGATGACGATGGCGTTCGGAGACTTCATCCCGGGCATATGCCTGATGAGCCAAGCTTTCCTTGCTCAGGACGCATGGGCATGCGCCCAACCTCATGGTTGCCCCCTTGTCCTTGATTCCGACTTGCTCCTCCATAATGTGAATGACCGGGTCGGAAGTCTCGGGGTCGAATTCTGTGCTGTTCGCCTTTTCCAACCCCAAAACGTTGCGGGCGTAGTCGATTACGGCAATTTGCATCCCGAGGCAAAGACCCAGGTAGGGGATTTGATTTTCGCGGGCGTATTGGGAGGCGATGATCTTGCCTTCCGTTCCGCGATCTCCGAATCCACCCGGGACCAGAATTCCGTCCAGTTCGGCCAAGTGGGCGTCCGGACCATCACGCTCGATATCCTCCGCATCAATGTGAAGAACCTCGACCTCGCAATCATTGCGGATGCCTCCGTGTACGATCGATTCGTTTACCGAGAGATAGGAGTCCTGAAGGTCCATGTACTTTCCGACCATTCCAACCCGGACCTTGTGCTTCGGGTTGAGCAACCGGTGAACGACTTCTTCCCATTCGTCCAGCTTGGGAGCGGGAGCATCGAGTCCGAGAAAGCGGGTGACCAACGTGTCGAGACCTTCCTTCTTGAGCATGTGGGGAAGTTCGTAGATGGAGTGAGCGACGTCCAGTTCCTCGATGACCGCCTCGGTGGGGACACTGCAAAAGAGACTGAGTTTTTCCCGGATTTCCTCGGTGATGGGTTGTTCGGTACGGCAAATCAGGATGTCCGGTTGGATTCCGATCTCGCGTAACTTGGCCACGCTTTGCTGGGTAGGCTTGGTCTTGAGTTCACCGGCTGCCTTGAGCGAGGGGAGCAAAGTCATGTGAATGAAAAGGACGTTTGCCTTTCCTACTTCGCTCGCAAATTGACGCATCGCTTCGGTGAAAGGCAGACCTTCGATATCGCCGATCGTTCCCCCGATTTCCGTGATCAGGACGTTGACCCCTTCGCCTGCTGCATAAATGCGGTCCTTGATTTCATTGGTGACGTGAGGGATGACTTGGACCGTTTTGCCAAGATACTCGCCTCGTCTTTCCTTGCGAATGACCGATTCGTAGATCTGGCCACTCGTCAAATTGTTGAAACGGGATAACTTGCCCGAGGTAAAGCGCTCGTAGTGCCCGAGATCGAGGTCGGTTTCCGCTCCGTCGTCCAACACGTAAACTTCCCCGTGCTGAAAGGGGCTCATGGTTCCCGGATCGACGTTCAGGTAGGGGTCGAACTTTTGAATCCGGGTGGTCAACCGTCTCTGTTCGAGCAATGCGCCAAGCGATGCAGCCGTTAGCCCTTTTCCCAAGGATGAAACCACCCCCCCCGTAATAAAAATGTACTTCATGCCTTTTTTGATCCCACGAAATGAAATGACACGGCAAGCCGTGCGCATGCAACCTTGTTTTGAATTTTTTGCGAAATTATCCACTTTGACATCCGCAAAAGCTTCCCAAGAGTATTAATCTCTCTAATTTACCATACTTATATCCTTCTGATCTGATGCCTTTACACTCGTCATTTGTTTGAGTAAGTAAAAAAGTGCCAATAAGTCATAAGATCCATGTTTTCTACCTCACTCGGAAAAAAGTACCTAATGGCCCTTACGGGCATCGTTCTGATTGGCTTTGTTTTCGTTCATATGGCCGGAAATTTGCAGATTCTTGCCGGGCAGGAGCAGATCAACAAATATGCCCATGACCTGCAAAGCCTTCCGTGGTTCGTCTTGTGGGGTTCCAGGATTTTTCTTTTGGCCTGCGTAATCCTGCACGCATGGACTGCCTTCGCGCTTGTTTCCGAGAACAGAAAGGCCCGCCCGCGTCCCAATGAAGTGGAGGTTACCAAGAAGGCGGGTTGGTCGTCCCTGTACATGGGCTTGACCGGAACGATCCTTCTGTCGTTCATTGTCTTTCATCTTCTTCATTTTACGATTCGTCTGATTTTTCCCGAGTACAACGAACTCAAGACAACCGTCGGTTCTCCGGATGATTCCGAGATTCAAGACGTTTACAAAATGGTTTTGGCCGGATTTCGCTTGGAAGGAGTTTCCGTTTTTTACGTCGTTTCCATGTTTTTGCTATGCCGGCATCTTTCGCATGGGGTTTCGAGTGTCTTTCAGTCCCTGGGTATCCGTTCCGAGTCTTGGCGGGGAAGATTGGAGGTTGCTTCGGAAGCGTACGCGTGGCTTGTCTTCATTGGCTTTTCCATCGTGCCCGTTGCCGTGCTTGCTCAAGAGTCCGGAATTTTCAGTCTTTTCGATGCCGCCGTATTTTCCTCCGCTTCCTTGCTCCCGTAATTCGTACCAACCAAACCGTTCGATCCAATGAATCTCGACTCGAAAACACCGGATGGTCCCTTGGCAGAGAAGTGGGACAATCACCGCTTCTCCTCGAAATTAGTTAACCCGGCTAACAAACGAAAGTACCGGATAATCGTCGTGGGGTCGGGCTTGGCCGGTGGGGCAGCCGCGGCGACTTTGGGCGAATTGGGATACAACGTGGATTGTTTCTGCTATCAGGATTCCCCTCGTCGGGCCCATTCGATCGCTGCCCAAGGCGGGATTAACGCAGCCAAGAATTACCAGAACGACGGCGACAGCATCCATCGGCTTTTCTACGATACGATCAAAGGAGGGGATTTCCGCTCGCGTGAGGCGAACGTTCATCGTCTTGCTCAGGTAAGTGCCAATATCATCGATCAATGCGTCGCTCAAGGCGTGCCTTTTGCACGCGAATACGGCGGACTTCTTGCCAACCGTTCCTTTGGCGGAGCTCAAGTGAGCCGTACTTTTTATGCTCGGGGGCAGACCGGGCAACAGCTTTTGCTTGGAGCGTACAGTGCCTTGAGCCGGCAGATCGCGGCCGGGCAAGTTACGATGCACACCCGCCATGAAATGCTCGATATCGTTAGCGTGGACGGTCATGCCAAGGGTATCATCACCCGTAATTTGGTCACCGGAGAAGTGGATCCATGGACAGCCGATGCCGTTCTTTTGTGCACCGGAGGATACGGTAACGCATATTATCTTTCGACCAATGCAACGGGGTGCAACGTGACGGCAACTTACCGCGCTTACATGAGAGGCGCCGGCTTTGCCAATCCTTGTTATACCCAAATCCATCCGACCTGCATTCCGGTTTCCGGGGATCATCAATCCAAGCTTACCCTCATGTCGGAATCTCTCCGCAATGACGGCCGGGTTTGGGTGCCGAAAGACGCCGCCGATTGTTCCAAATACCCCACTGACATTCCCGAGGGCGAACGGGACTATTATCTAGAGCGCAAGTATCCCAGTTTCGGAAACTTGGCCCCGCGTGATATTTCCAGCCGGTCGGCCAAGGAGGCTTGTGACGAAGGCAGAGGAGTGGGTCCCGGTGGGCGTGGCGTATATTTGGACTTTTCCGATGCCATTTCCAGGCTGGGCGAATCGGCCATCCGGGAGCGATATGGCAATCTTTTCCAGATGTACGAACGAATCACCGGTGAAAACGGCTACAAGAGACCGATGAGAATTTATCCCGCGATTCATTACACCATGGGAGGGCTTTGGGTTGATTATAATTTGATGAGCACGATTCCCGGATGCTTTGTTCTTGGCGAAGCCAACTTTTCCGATCATGGAGCCAACCGGCTAGGGGCGAGCGCATTGATGCAAGGTTTGAGCGACGGTTATTTCGTCATTCCCTATACGATAGGCAATTACTTGGCCAGTGCGGGAGCCGGTGCCATCAGCCCGGACGGCCCGGAGGTGAAGGAAGTTTTGGATTCCGTCAAGCAACGCGTTGATCAACTTGTCTCGCCCAAGGGAAAAAGGTCTTCCAGATCCTATCACAAGGAACTTGGGCAGATCATGTGGGAATATGCGGGAATGGCGAGGAACGAGTCGGGGCTGAAAAAGGCCATCGGTGAAATTCAGGAATTGCGCGATGATTTCTCGAAGAACCTGCTTGTTTCGGGTTCCGGGAAAACCTTGAATGCCGAGCTTGAACGGGCGGGCCGCACGAGAGACTTCATTGATTTCGGGGAATTGCTTTGCCGGGATGCCTTGGAGAGAAACGAGTCTTGCGGCGGGCATTTTCGCGAAGAGCACCAGACTGAGGATGGGGAGGCAATGCGCGATGACGAAAACTTTGCCCATGCCGCAGTTTGGGAATACAAAGGAGAAGGGAAGACCCCTGACCGTCACACCGAAGATTTGTCTTTTGAAAACGTGGAGTTAGCGGTGAGGAGTTACAAATAGTTTAAATCGATGAAGCTGACGTTGAAAATTTGGAGGCAAGCCGGACCCGAGAAATCCGGTTCATTTGAAACGCATGAACTGGACGGCGTATCCGAGGACTCGTCCTTCCTGGAGATGCTTGATCAGCTTAACGAACAACTTCTTGCCGATGGGAAAGAACCGATTGCCTTTGATCATGACTGCCGGGAAGGCATTTGCGGAACCTGTTCCCTCACCATCAACGGACATCCGCATGGGCCGGAGAACTCGACCACTAGCTGTCAGCTTCACATGCGCAAGTTCAAGGATGGGGAGACTCTGACCATCGAGCCGTTCCGGGCCCGCGCCTTCCCCTTGGTGCGTGACTTGGTGGTGGACCGTTCGGCCTTTGACAGGATTACCCAGGCGGGTGGATACATTACCGTCCGCACCGGAAGCGCCCCGGATGGCAACGCCATCCCCATCCCCAAGCCTGATTCCGACAGCGCCATGGATGCGGCAGCTTGCATCGGATGTGGCGCTTGCGTGGCTTCCTGCAAAAACGCATCCGCCATGCTCTTTACCGCAGCCAAGGCCGGCCATTTGAACATGTTGCCCCAAGGACAGGCGGAAAAAGACAAACGCACGCTTGACATGGTTTCGGCCATGGACGATGCGGGTTTTGGAAACTGCAGAAATTACGGGGAATGCTCGGCCGCCTGCCCCAAAGACATTTCCCTGGATTTCATCGCCAAGCTCAATCGCGATCACGCGAAGGCGAACTTGAAGAAGCTTTTGAGCTAAGCTTTTGTTCCCGGTCTTTGAATATAAGGTTGCGGGAGGGTGCTTCCTTTGGAAGATATCAATCTTATGGCAGACAATGAAAAGCAAGTTAGCTGGGGCGGAAGGTTTTCGCACAAACCCGATGACCTCATGCAGGTTTTCGGCGAGTCCATATCCTTTGACCAAAGATTAGCCCCCTACGATTTGCAAGGTAGCCTCGGTCATGCCTCCATGCTTGCCCACGTCGGCTTGCTCGACAGCAATGAATTCAAGGAGATCAAACAAGGGATCGAAGAGTTGTCCGTGGAAATCCTTCAGGATCATTTTCCATGGAAACTAGAGCTGGAAGACGTCCACATGAATTTGGAGCAGGCCTTGAGGGAAAAGACCGAAGCCGCCGACAAGCTTCATGCCGGGCGGAGCAGGAATGATCAGGTTGCGACCGATATGCGCCTGTTTTTCAAGGATGCATGCCATCAAATCAAGACGGCACTGGAGGGAAGCATGAGATCGGCCTTGGACTTGGCCGAACGGTACGCGCTCCTGCCGATCCCCGGGTACACTCATCTCCAACGGGCTCAGCCCGTAACGGTAGGGCACCATCTTCTTGCCCACATTGAGGCGTTGGGGCGGGATTACGAAAGGTTTTCAACCGTTGCGGATCACGCGAACGTGTGCCCACTCGGTTCGGGTGCGATTGCGGGATCGACCCTTCCCCTTGACCGGGGCTTTGCAGCCAAAGCGCTTGGGTTTGTCGACGAAAGAGGAGAGCCCAGGTTGACCCCCAATGGCATGGATGCAGTGGCCGACCGGGACGTCTTTGTGGAGTTTGCCAGTGCCTGCGCCGGATGCGCCCTGCACCTTTCAAGGCTTGCCGAGGATTTTATCCTGTGGAATTCCTCGGAGTTCGGTTTTGTCGAGTTGCCTGATTCTTATACTACGGGCTCCTCCCTCATGCCTCAGAAAAAGAACCCCGATTCTTTCGAACTTATCCGGGGCAAAACGGGCCGGCTCATTGGCAACCTGCAAAATCTCCTCGTTACGATCAAGGGGCTCCCCTTGACCTACAACCGTGATTTGCAGGAGGACAAGCCTCCCGTATTCGATTCGTTTGATCAGCTTTGCCTTTGCTTGGCGGTCGTGGCCGGTGTTTTGCGTGAATCTTCTTTTCATGAAGAAGTTTGCCGTGAAGCCGCATCCGATCCTTTGTTGCTGGCAACGGACTTGGCCGACTATTTGGTTGAAAAGGGCGTACCTTTCAGAAAGGCCCACCATGTGGTAGGCGAATTGGTTTCGCTGGCCGAATCACAAAAATGCGTTCTTACTGAACTGACGGACGAGCAAGCCCAGAAGTCTTGTCCCCAAATCGGTTCCGATTGGCGTGAAGTGTTTGACCTCGAGCGGGCATTTCTTAAAAGGGAAAAGCCCGGGATGCCCGGGCCCAAACAAATCAAGGGCCGAATCGAATACTGGCGGTCCCTTCTTGCCTGAGTCATTTGCATTGCCGTGTTCGTTTTCCGCGCGTCTGTTCTTCTCCTCGGTTTGTGGTCCGGTCTGTTCTTGGAAGCCCGGGTTTGGACGACGACGAGCGGAGTCAAGTCGGACGGTGAACTTTTCGAGGTCGTGGGCGACCGGATCGGATTGAGGATACGTGGCAGGGACTACCATTTTTCCATTACCCGTTTTTCCCCTGCCGACCAGGCCTACGTCAAGCAATGGATGAGAGTGCCGAGATGCGCGACCTGCTCCGGAACCCTCGGTACCCGTTCGACCAAAGCGGGAAATGCAAGTTATCATACCGCATGCTTCCGGTGCATGGTCTGCAGAAAGAATTTTGGTCCCGGAAACCGCTTCCGAAAAGACGGGTGGGGAGGGATGGTTCACGTCGAGCATTTCTCTCAGACGGGACTGTGCGGAACCTGCTCGCGAATTTTTCCCAAGCGAAATGCCACAAAGGAACAATTCTTTGCGGATGGCCGGATGACTTGCGGGCCTTGCTTGAAGGACGGAATCTTCAGACTGGACTTGCTCAAGGAAGTTGACGCTCGAGTATGGAAATCGCTTTTGCAGGTAGGTTTTGCGAAACCCAAGAGCAAAATCGTTCTTGAATTGGTCGACCAAAAAACCTTGTTGCGGGAAGCGGCGAAAATCAATGCCAGCGGTAACTTGAGAGGCTTGACCTTGACCAAATACCGTGTTGTCAAGGGCGGCAAGAACCCGGGCACGACTTTCGATCACCGCATTTACGTTCTATACGGTC
>JABGWD010000270.1 GCA_018645725.1 Opitutia bacterium | reverse complement strand
AGGGTAATGGTCACGTCGGAAGAAGACCCACCGATCGGGGTACCGGAAATGACACCCGTTGCGGTATTGTAAGACAATCCGGCGGGCAAACCGACCGCGGTGCGGTTTGACACCGTACCAAAGGTGGGGGGATTGAAGCTCATGAGTTTGCCCTTCTTTCCGTAGATGTCGGCAACGTCCCCGAAGTACGGAGGACCTTGGAAATTGTCGAATTCGAACATGTCCGCTCCGGCTTTCTGATTCTCGTAGGAGAACCGAACCCATTCCTCGGATCGCATGACGGGAGAAAAACGGACCTCGTCCAGTTTTCCATCCATGCCCCAATCGTTGAGTTCGGAGTCATTTCCGATCATCATTCCCTCACTGAGATCACCGGTTGCGCTCATGCTGCCCGAGGACTTGTAAGCTCCATCGTTGTAGAAGGTAATGGTCTTGGCTTGGCCGTTTGCAACAAACGTAATGTGCTCCCATTCGGATGCCTTCCAGCTGTTTACCACGTCGAGTTGGTAGTTCGGGTTATCCTGAGCCCCACGCCCGTGCATTCTTTTGTCGTTGTTGTCACGCATCATCAGTTCGAAACCGACTTTTTGGTTCCAATAGCGCTTGGCACTGAAAAGACGGTGATAATTGATGTCATTGGTGTTGCCCGAGGTAACGGCCGTTCCCTCGAATTTCATCCACATCGAACCGGTAAAGCTCGAGCCAAGGGTAAAATTCGGAGAGGCAGGAATTTTGATCCCGTCGGTTCTACCCGTAGGAAAGTGCTGAGCTCCACCAAGCACTCCGGCCGGGTTGGAAGTGACTTCGGTCTTTTGTCCGTGATTTCCATTCGGGGAGGAATCCAAAATCGACGGTCCTTCCTCATCATCCATGTTCCAACGGGCCGCATAACTCGACCAAACCTCCCCGTTGTTCACGTAACTGGGAAATTCGGTCACCGCATTCTCGTTGCCCCACCACATCTTGATGGTGGTATTTCCTTCGGCAGAAGGCAGGACCTTGGGTATCTTGACCCAGACGTAAGAATCGGCCCCCGGGTTCCAACCGTCGAACTGATAGGGGAGAAGGGTACCGCCAGTGGAATCGGTGAAGCGGATATCACGGCCACTTACCGAGGCGACTTGCGAATATTTGAATCCGTCGGCTTTGGTTTCGTTGACCGTAAGGTTTGCCGGGAAGCCAAAGAGACCCTTCCTGGTCTTAAGCTCAATCTCTCCAATCCCCAACGTGTTGTCCCCATTGTTGGCGGTGAAGACCAATTTGTACCAGCGGTAAGAGCCAGCGGAATCGACCGTAAACGATCTTGTTTGCCAACTTGTCCAACTGGTTTGGTTGGAAACGGTATCGACCGTCGTCCAATTTGAGTTATCGTTCGAGCCTTGCAGGGTCCAATCCTTGGGGCCTCGCTGAGCAAAATTATAACTTTGGGCTTGGACCGTATATTCAATGATTTTTTCCCCTTGGGTGAAATCATATTTAATCCAGGTAGGAATCGAAGAAGTCGGTTTGTTTGCCAACCATCTTCCTTGAGTCACGTTACCCTTGTCATCGAACGCTCTTGTACCGGGATAGGAATTATTTCCGGCCGAATAGGTCACGGATCCTTGCCCCGGCTTGGTCGCGTCCAAGACATCACCGGCTCCGGTGTACTCGAGAGTCAAATCCATAGAGTACTTCCAATCATCCAAGTCGATCACCTTGACCGTGACTTCCTTGATTGCGGCGGCATAAGAATTATAGGCAAAAACCTTGAATGTGCTCGATCCCACCGCAGTTGGAGTTCCCGAAAGAATCCCGGTACCCGGGTTCAGGGTCATCCAGGAGGGCAAGTTGTGGGCGCCGAAATGAGTTGGGTTGCTGGAGGCCTCGATCCGGTAGTTGAATGGGTTGCCCTTGGCCGCCGCAACGTCCCCCGAACTCGTGACCGCAGGGGTTACGTCGCGGGTACCGTAACGGAACAAATTGGCCGTGGTCTCGTCTTCGTTTGCGGCAGCCGCCCAAGAGACTCCCTCGTCAAGCGAATAAGCAAATCCGATACCACTGATCGAACCGGCTCCTCCACCACCATTGGAAAATCGGGCTTCGAAATCATACCAACCGGGCTGACCGAGGTTAAGGTGCGCTTCTTGCATCGTATTCCAGGAACCGTCGTTGATCACGACGGATCCATCGACCGTGACGTGACTCTTGTCGTCAATGTTCTCGCGGAAGGAAATCTTACCCGAATCGGTGTAGGCCTGCCCGGTGTAAACGACCGTAAAGTTGTCCAACCAGGGTGGCTTTGTGGAAATTTGTCCCAAACCGGTACCGAGGGGGTCGACTCCGTTTTCGGCACCCGTTCCGGTCGCCCAGGTTTCCAAATCACCGGGGTTGTCGGTGAAGCTCATGTTTCCGGTAAGTCCACCGGCAATAAGACCGGGCAGGGAAATGGGTTCGGCCACGGTGGTGAAAATCAAGGTCTCGGGCGTCCAAGTCACCCCAACCGAGTTGGTGAAGGCAGTTCGGACGAAATAAACGTTCGGACCACCGATCGCACCCGGGCTAAGAACGGCGTTCAGAACCCCGGGAACCGCCGTACCGGCATTGATTTCGTTTTGCCAAGAGGAAGCATTCGTTCCGCCGTCCGCAGTGCCCCAGTAGAATTTCGCAGTGGTGACCGCACCCCCGTTTGCTTGCAAACTGGTATTGAGGATGGCCGAATTGGAGGTTATGTTCGAAACGAGGTTGATCGACCCGAGAACAGGAGCAACCGGAGCGGATGGAGTCGTAAAACTCTTCGTGGTCGTCCAGGAGGGACCACCCGAATTGGTCGCCTTGTAACGGAAATGATAAGTCGTGCTGACGCTCAGTCCGGTCAGGTCCTGCAAAAACGGACCGACCAATTTATTTCCAAGGCTTACCGTATTTTGCCAAGTTCCGGTGCCGGCGTCCGAGGTGCCGTAATGCAAGGAAATGGAAGTGGTCGCGCCCCCCGTTTGAACCAACGAACCGGAAGCCCGCGCGGTCGTCGCATACACCAAACTCGGGTCATCGATCGCAATTTGGGGAACGGAAACCGGCAAGTTGATGGTCAGGATTTTCACGTCTGTGGAAGCAGAAGTCTCCGCAATCATGCTTACGGCATAGGTTCCCCCGATGGTCGGTGTTCCCGATATGACACCGGTCGTTTGGTTGATGCCCAAACCTTGGGGCAAACCGGTTGCGTTCAGCACGGCATTGGGATCATCCGCCGTGATGGTGTAACTGAAGGCGTTGTTCAAAGTCGCATTTTTTTCCAAGGCGCTGGTAATGGAGACAGGGGTCAGGCTTTCGCCATTTCCATTGTTGTAGATGATTGCCCGGTCACCGGAAGAAAGAGCTTGGTCGTAAATCCGGAAGTCCGAAATTTTCCCCTTGAACGTGCGACGTTGATGAGTCTCTTCTGAAAATCTTCCGATTTGCACACCGTGGTTCTCTCCGGTGCTGATCTCAGTACGTCCCCAATCGTGACGCTGAACTGTGCTACCATTACCGTTGTCAACGTAAACCTGCACGTTCGTCCCCGTATACATGTGAAAAACATGAGACCAGCGGTTCATGACACCCTCGGCAATCTGAACTTCGGGATCCCAACACCAGTGCTGAGAACGAAAACGGGTGTAGTTCGAACCACCCCAGAATGAGCGTAATGCCCACATATTGTTTCTGCCATCGGTACAACCGCGGGTACCGTACCCGTACATTCCCGACTCACTTTGTTGACCGCCCGGAACGAACATCCAAAAACAGACCGTACGGGGGTTGCTTCCGCCTACCCCCATGTCCGCTCCCTTTGCGTCGGAAGCCAACCACTCGTCCACACTGAAGGCCAAGGAACCTCCGCCGAATCCATCACCGGAAAGAACGGGGGATTTACCCTGATTACCCGTAAGGGAACCGGTCCAACCATTGAGGGGGTCGATGATCGATTCGACAATACCGGCCGTCACGTAAACCGTAGGTGCGGAACCTTTCTCGAGTTGCGGCCCCCAAACAAGCGTAGTGGCGGTATTGTTTCCGGCATAACTGACCTCACCACCCGATGCCGTACCGGCATGAAAACGAACGCGGTTACCAGCGGTAAGGGTTGCGGAAAAGGTAATGCGGTACCAACCGTCGGATCCCACTGCAGTGATCGTGGCAGCCCCGGCCGTTGGTAGGGAAGTTCCCGTTGTCTTGGTGGCGGAAAGGGCAGTGCCATTGGATAGGTTGAATACTTTGTAAATGGCTCCGAGCTCGGTACCGTTCCCATCTTGTCCTATGCCGACGTAGGCTTCGGTCCGGCCACTGGCCTCGGCTTTGACGTGAATGGATGCCGTGAAGGTTTGTCCGATCTCGGTCGCAATCGGTACGGTTCCGCCATTGGTGATTCCGTGCAAGCCGGTCGAGGAATCCTCCTTGAGCCTTCTTGCCGTCGTTTCTCCATCGGGTCCGTTTGGCACGTCGATCCAAGTCATGGTACGACCGTAATCATTGGTGACGTTCGTTCCCCAACCGGGCTTGGCATTATATTGTTCCTCATGAGTTTTGCCCCTTCTGCCATCATTTGCTCCCACTTGCATCCAGCGGTTTTCGGAATCCCCGACCGGCATCCACATGTCGCTGTAGGTCGATAGACGGATCAAACGGGCTTCCAGGGTGGTCGGAAGGCGGGAACCTTCCGCAATGGCCCGATTCCTGTGCTTTTCCCAGCTCGTGGTACCGGGATCGTAGTACGAGGAGTAGTAGTTGACGCTGGTACCGGTCTTGGACCAGTCGTCATGTTCCATCCTGACCGTGGCGCTCAACAGGTTGTCTCCGGCTTGATCGAATGGAAACCAAGCGGCCAAACGCTCTGATTTGTGGGGGAGGGGCTTTGAATTGAAGGTTCCGGCAACGGGCGACCAGGTCGATCCTCCGGAATTGACCGCATAGGCCCGGAAGTAGTAGACGTTGGGCTGACTCAACCCGGTAACGGCACTGGAAAACGGACCGGTTCCCTTGGTTCCAAGGTCAATCACGTAATCCCACTTGCTGTTGTTGAAAGGATCCACGTCTTGAATATTGCCTGCATCCTCGTTACCCCAGAAGAGCTTGACCTGGGGATACTCACCCCCGGTGCTTACGATGCTACCGTTCAAGGTGGCGTCGAAATAAGAAGCTTTGCTTGCGGTGAGGGGGCCCAAGTTCGGAGGCGATAGGCTGGAAAGGGTGGAGAAGGTCTTGGTCGGACTCCAAACCAAACCGCCGAATCCTCCGTTGTTTCGACCGGCCGTCCGGAAATGGTACTGCTGACCGACGAAAAGACCGGCCAAACGGCCCCGGTAATCGGCTCCTTGAGCGTAGGTGCCCAGCACGAGCTGATTTTGCCAGGCGTATGGATCGTTACCCGCATCCACGGTGCCGAAGAAGGCAAGAACCTTGACTCCCGTACCGTCCCCACCATCACTGGTTATGGTTCCCGAAACGTCGGCCCCGTAAAGACCAATTTCATCGGCTGCGTTAGTTGTGAGCACGGGAGGAGCGGTCACACGCATGTTGGTTGACCAAACCCCGACCCGTCCCTGCGCATCGGCTGCGAGAATCTTCACGCCGTATGTGCCCACGGCGGGTGGGGTGCCGGAAATCTGACCACTGGTGGAATTGATGTCGAGCCAGCTGGGTGCATTGGCGAATCCGTACCAAGTCGGTGTCGATCCGGTGGTTGCAAGAGTATAAAAGGTGGGAGTCCCGACCGAACCCGCCAACTTGTTCTTGACGATGATCGGAGCACCATCTTCGAGGAACGGGTTGCCGTTCTTGTAGGGATGATTGGTATCCATGTAGATTCCCCACTTCCAACCGAGATAACCCTCGATCTTCAGACGGTCTGCATCGGAGAGGAGTCCTCCGAAAATCAACATTTCGCCCACCTCGGCGATGGAATGTTCCGTAGTATCGTATCCACCGAAGGCAATTTGAGCGGGAACCGGATGATTGTCGTTTTGGTTTTGACTGTTTGCGGCTCCAACGGTTCCATCCATCCACGTCCATGTCCTTACGGATGTCCCAAAATCCGTGCCGTTCCAGGTGCCGTTGGCATCCAAGTTCGCGGCATTTGGAGATTGCACGGCGGTGAAAAGGTGAAAGACCGTATCGGACGTAGTGGTTCCCCCGTCAACCCATTGGTCAAAGTGAAAACGACGATTTTTATTACCGTGATGACCGAAAATCCAATTTCTTCCTTGCGAAGTAATGACGCGTTGCTTGTAGGTCGCATTGTCGGTTGCGTAACGGGAAACGGCAAAGGCAGTATATCCAGTTTCGTTGAGGGTTTCTTGAAAATTAAAAGAGGTCAGCAAGCGGTCGTTCCCGTCAAAATGAACGACTTGGGTACCGCTCGGACCGCTTTGCAAGGAAGCATTGCCTTCGACTTGGTCCATGTGGTTGTCGTTGCCCGACAAGTCTTTCCACTCCTGCACAGCCTGCCCGACTTGGGCTCCTGCAATCTCATTGGCATCCACCCAAAAGACTAAGTTACTTCCGGATTCAAAAGTACCGTTCGCCCCCGTGTCAATGGAAGTGATGCTTTCGCCACTGAATCCAGGGGTTACAACGGGCAAATCAATCGAGAAGGACGGGTTGGCATAAATTCCGTCGGTGGTAAAAACCGAAGCCGCCCGTAAGGCGAGACTGACCGTGCTCGGCATGGTATTGGCGGTAAGGGTTACGGTGTAACTCGACCCACTGCCGCTCAAATTACTGAGAGTTCCACCGGTCACGGTGAAATCATCCAAGCCCAAGCCCGTGACGTTGGTGTTCGAACCACTGCGTTTGAAATTGACCGTGATAGTCTGAATCTTTCGGTTTTGGTTGTTGCTGCTGATGAAAGGGGTCAAAGCTACAGGCAAATCATCGTTGAATATGTCGTTGATCTCAGCCGAATTCAACTCGACCGAGTAAACCCGAAAGTCGTCCACCATGCCGTACCAATTGGCGCCCCAAAGGCCCCATGCCGTGGGAGAACCCAAAGCCATCGTCTTGCCGTTCGCATTTGTTTTCAGGACCCCGTTACGGAACATT
>JABGWD010000269.1 GCA_018645725.1 Opitutia bacterium | reverse complement strand
GGCCGAGGCCAAGGGGGGCTACCTAGCCCAAGTAGGGGACGCGGCGGAAAAGGATTTTCTAGTGACCAAGTTGATCGCGGCAGCCATCAACACGGTGGGCCAACCGCAGGGTCACCGCATGGCTTGGGTGGACGGAACCTACAGCCGAGCCCTCTCTCCGGACTCCTCGTCCATTCACTCCGCCTCGGCGGGACAGTCGCTCGCCTACGTCATCGAGTACCCGACCCCCGAGCCGGAACCCAATCCAACCCCGGACAACAATGGTACCGCTCCCCATCAAACGGTTAACCACAATCACCCCGTCGACTCCAACTTCACCTACCCTGACTCCAATGGCACGGCGCTCACTCCGGTTGCTTCACACTCCTCCCTTTTCCGTCCCATCCCCCAGACCCTTCCTCACGAGGAAGTACCCAATGGCAAGATCCGTTTATGGGGGCAAATCCTCGCGAACGGAGGAAGTCCGGTGACGACGGTCGCATTCGAGCTCGCGGACAACATGCTCTTCCGCAACGCCAGCCTCCAACCTGCATCTCTTTTTCCGGGCAGTCCGAACTTCTATCTGGAACTCACCCTCGAACCGGGCAAGCGCTATTATTACCGGGCGGTGGCGACCAATGCCTTGGGCACGACCAACGGGTCGCCCAAGAAGTTCACCACGTCGGGAAGCCCCAACCGTTGGTGGTCGGATTCCTATGCCCAAGCCGGAGGTTGGAGAACCTCTCCTTGGTTCGGAGCCTTCCGCCCCCATGAGAGCGGATGGATCTACCACCTGAAGCTCGGCTGGGCCTACGCTCATCCCGACGGCTCGGGTGGCTTGTGGCTTTGGATGAGGGACCATCGCTGGATGTGGACCCAACCTGGGGTTTATCCCTACCTCTGGAAGCACCAATCCGCCTCCTGGCAGTACTTGCTCGGATCCAGCAACGGACAACCAGTCTTCTACGAGTGGAGGGGGGCTTCATCCTCAGCGGGAAAGCCCTGAAGCTTGCGGTAGCCAGGTCAACCACCCGCTACCCGATCATTTTTAGCCCCTTCCGCAATTCCCTCCCGTTTCGCGTTATACGTAAGTGACTAGGGAATCATAACTCCCGGTCCGCGTAACCCGTGTCTTCCTTGGCGAGCACGGGTTTTTTCGTGCCTACTCACTTCGCCTTGGAAAAATAGAAAAGGAGGTGGCTTAAAAGAAAAGCCGGCTTTGGGGACCTCGGTGAAACCCATTTCAAGCTGGCTCAATCTTTTGCTTGGCGCAGGTTTCCCGACTCACTAGCTTCATCCGATGGAAGTCTTAATTTTCCCTGATTCTACCAGCTTGGCCAAAAAAAGCGCCGACCTTGTCGAGTCACAAATAACAAAGTACGCCGACTCGGTCATCGGTCTGGCCACCGGGTCGACTCCCTTGGGTTTGTATCGGGAACTGATCGAAAGACACAAAACACACGGTTTGAGTTTCAAACAGGTCAAAACCTTCAACCTGGATGAATACGTGGGGATTCCCGACGATCACCCCCAGAGTTATCGTACCTTCATGGACGATCATTTTTTCAATCATATCGACATTGAAAAATCGAACACCAAGGTACCGGACGGGATGGCGGAAAACCCCTTGGAAGTCGGCCCCGCCTATGAGAAAAGCATTGAGGAGGCGGGAGGCATCGACCTTCAGGTTCTGGGTGTCGGAACCGATGGGCATATCGGATTCAACGAACCCACTTCAAGCCTTGGTTCCATCACTCGGGTCAAGACTCTTACACAGCAGACGATCGAGGATAATTCCCGGTTTTTCGAACCCGATGAGTTTCAGCCCAAACTCGCCATCACCATGGGCATCAAGACCATTTTGGACGCCCGGCGCATTCTGATTCTGGCAAACGGAGAAAACAAAGCGCAGGCGGTTCGCGATATGGTCGAAGGCCCGTTGTCCGCCTTTTGCCCGGCATCTGCTCTACAGCTTCACCAACGAACGACGGTTCTGATTGATGAACCGGCCGCTTCCCAATTGACTCTCAAGGGATACTATAAATTCGTAGGAGAGATGCAGGACGATTTGCTTCGCAAGCATAGGCCTTCGGACTGGATAAGCAGATAGAAGCAAAGAGGGAGAAAAAACAAGGGTTTCAGGAGTGGGTGAAGGCACTATGGAATGAGTCCCAAGATTGGGATTGCGCGGTCTTCGGTTTTATTGAACAAGACTGAGTGACTCGACTCATTCCAAAGAAAGGCGCGCCGTTTTGGCTCTGCCCTGCTTTTTTCCTCCTCGCCGCCGCTCTGGGGTTTTGGGTTCCGGTGCTGGCGAACGTTCTGCATGCCAAGGGCTGGGGTTCCTACGTGACCTTGACTTTCATGGTTCTTCCCTTGTCGGCCATCATTTCTCCTCTGATTTTTT
>JABGWD010000268.1 GCA_018645725.1 Opitutia bacterium | reverse complement strand
CTTGGGTGAAACCAGCGTTCGTTCCTGCCGATATGATGACCAATCGTCTGTGGTCTCTGTCCATCCTCGAAATATCGCAAACTACCGGTGCCACCCGTCCCCGACGAGTTGGGAGCCGTAATGGCAATGCGTTCATCATAGATACCGGCGCACAAGGCTGCCTTTCCGCCGCGCGAATGGCCGGTTGCAACCACTTTGCTCATATCCGTCACTTCCAACCGGTCCAGAGCGTCCAAAATTACACCGTGACCCCAGCCCCAAACGGCAAGGGCGGCCCAGTCGTATTCCGGATAGAGAGGATACACACCCGCTTCCCGTCCGGCTCCGCGAGTGTCGGTTGCCAAATCAGTACGGTTGAACCGGCACAGCAGGTAACCCCGCTTGATGGCTTCGATTCCCGGATCGAAACTGTCCGGCGTAGGACCGTTAACAGGCAGATCATCGAAGGAGACGCGGTCATTTTTAATAACGGTCGGGTAGCGCTTTTTACGGATCGGCCGGGTAAGCAGGAAACCGCATGTGACGCTTTTCCCTTTGCGGCGAATCGTCAGCGTATATCGCTCTTCGCCCCCCTGTCCGTCAGAAACCCGCCTCGAACCGAGTTGTTTGATTTCAATCTCCTTGGGCCGAGGGGGTATCCGACCGTACATGTAGTTCGCCAGCATCGCCTTAAGGTAACCACGCTGCTTCTGCCAATCCCGAGGTGTTGAAACCCGCTTGCCGTTGGGCATCAGGAATGGATCGGGGAGGCCTTTTTGCAACGGGAGTTTCGCGACGTCCGGAAACTCATGTTCAGTCTTTTGTGATCCAAAAACAACTAAGGTCGCCAAACTACAACAAGTCAGGGCAAGCAAGGACCTTTTGAGCAATGATGGGATTGTTCGTATCATACCAGAGGAATTTTCCTTACTCCAACCACAACGGTTGTGAGATGACCCCGTTGGCCGCTACGTCCCATGCCTCGAAACGGACCCAGGACTTCCCCTTTAATTCCAGGGACTCCTTGATTCCTTTACTCCCGAAGGCTCCCGTTTCGGACAGATCGATCCGCTGGCGGTAGACTTCTTTACCATCACCCGTAATAATCTCGGCAAAAGCCATTGGGAACGTCCAATTCAGCTCGACTTCCAGTTTCGCGCGTGCCGACTCATCAAGCTTCAAGTTCTCTCCCGACTGTTTCCCGTCAATCGTGAAGCGCGGCATAAGGACCTCTCCCGTGGAAAGGAAGAATGCGCCGTCGCGCAAAGCCTTGAGGACAGGAGTCCATCCGTCTTCAAATCGGGGGATTCGGTCCAGGCGCAAGTAATTGACGTTCGCATGGGCATAAAATTCCGTGGTCCGGTCGATCCGAAAGATATCGACCTCGCCGACGACGTGCTTCCTCGCTCCCCAGTTCGACATGTCGTCGAGAAGATCGAGCACCCGCCAGCCCAAGCGAGGCCTCGAAAGATCCGCCGGCATGGCCTTCCATGCCCCGCCCAGATAACGGTCCGACTTGAAGAAGGGCTTCTCCCGATATAGATCGGGGTAACCGGTCGACGACTTGATCCGGGGATGAGCCGCCCACATCAATCCGTTCTCCAGTTCCATCAACTTCAGGACGTCCTCCGGGCTGCCGACGTGATAGACGGGACCAAACTCGGGATGCTCCTCGACGAAAGGCTTTCCCTTTGCCCGGTTCAAGACCCACATCACCGGACGCGGAAAAAAACTGATCCAATGACCGCCGAGGTGAACGTTGGGTTCTTCGCCCGGAAGGAGAAGAAAGCCCTTGTCGGAAAGTCGGGCGCACTCATCATGCAAAGTTTTGAGCAGGGGGAGGGCCTTGTCGGGATCGCGGCGCGATCGGCCCAACCGGTTGTGAAACTCTGCGAGATGAACGATCTGCATGCCGGACTTTTTGAACACCTCGACGAATTCGGGCTTCTTCAGGGCAGGAGGCAGGACGGCCTGGCCCTTTTTTTCGCGGGCCTCGATCAGTTTCGTCGCGTGTTCGACGTGATAATGACTGGTAAAGGTCTTGTGTCCCGGCACCGCGGGGAAGCGGTCCCCGTGCGTATAAGCTTTGACCCGGTCGAAAAGCTCGCTTCCCCGGTCAAGCGAGGGGAGCCAGAAAATGCCCAGTTCCTGACTTGTGCCCGGAGGAGCGTTGGACCAGGGAACCCATCGGCGGTCCCCTTCGAGATCCTGTCGGATGCCGATCCCGAAGCCCGGAACTTCATCCATGAAGCCCGTGCCGTGCCAAGTGAACCCGAGGTTATACGCTTCATCCAAAGGATAGAAGTACCGGTGGGGGGGAGGGAAGAGGGCGACTGAACCGGTCTGCGTTTCGAGCGCGATCGCCCGGTTTCTGGTCTTTTCCGGTTGGGCTTCCCGAGAGGTCGCCTTGACCTCGTGCGCCTTGTCATCCAGTCCGATCCAGGTCACGGTTTTTCCTTTTGGGTCGCAAGTGAGCCCAGTATGATAGAGCAATGCGCGGGCGTCTTTCTTTGTTTCCACAACTGCCTGCAAATGAATCAAGTCACAGCCTGCATAAAAGGTGAAGCGCCACTTCCCCGAAAAGGATTGTCCCTCCAGTCCGCCCAGATCGACCATGCATCGATTCCCCTTGCTACGGGCCACCACGGAATCGAGCTTGAAGCCCAACTTGCCCGACTCGCTGGGCTTGCGGCTCGTACGATCAAAGAAAATGGTCCATCCGCCCCGCTTTTTCAAGTCCCGCTGCCCAATGGTCAAGACGGTGAACGGATCGGCATCGCGTAAAACCACGACAGGCTTGTCGCCATCCTTTCCAACGGCAATCGATCTCACCAAAAATCCTTCCCCCGAGAGGTTCAGAGTCAATTCGGTTGATCCCGCCGCGGTACTCCATTTGACAAGCAATGAGTCTCCGTCTTCCCTCAACTCCACCCCACAGGCGCGATCATAAGCCTTCAAGTCCACGGGAACGGCCCATCCGAAGTTTGCCAAGGCAAGGCTTGCGAAGACCAAAGCCACAAACCTAAAAAGGGAGAAATGGGGAGAGGCACCGGGATGAACGTGTTTTGCTTTCATAAAAATAGGGTAAGGTTATTCGTAACGGAACGTTACCGTGGCAGTGGTGTTCACTGAACTGATCGCCCGGACCCAATAGGCGGAGAACCCATCGGGAAAGACGTGCTCCACCGGTTTGTCCGTACGAATGGCAAAAGTCT
>JABGWD010000267.1 GCA_018645725.1 Opitutia bacterium | reverse complement strand
GACTTTCGAATCCTGATAATGTGTTCGGTCGAGGTCATTCTCGAACGGGCGAAAATTCGAGACCTTGCCCACTTTGGAGACATGGAAACCCTGATTGAAAAATACGAGCAGCGTGTTGTTCCCGGACAAAAAAAGTACCTTGCGGAAAACCAACCCACTCAAGTTGCTGAACTCATCTTTTTTAACTCCGATCCCGAATCCCCAAGCATTTCCCTGCCCAACGGAAAGAAAGGATGATTTTTTCCCTTGATCGAACACTGGGGATTTCCTTGGATGTCAAGGTGTCCCTAACCATGTCCAAGTTGATGCCAATTCACTTCCGCAACCAAAAGCATACGTGCAGATAGCGCTCGCAGCCTTCAGCTTGGACCAAGCGGTCGAGGTAATCCGGAATCACCTCGAGGTGCTGGGGCCGATCGATCACTTCACCTTGGCGGTCAACCTCTTCATCTTCGTCTTTTCCAAATGGTTCGCGACTAGATACGGGGAGATCAAGGATAAGAAAAAGAGCCGTTCCCGGCTACGGATTCTTCACTTCGCAAATTTCTTTCTGTTCATAACCTACCTCGTGGCGGTCATCTTTGAGATCAGCATCGGACGGGCGATCAGCCAAACCTTTCTTGTCATCCTTGCCAGTTATTTGCTCGTTCACTTTGCCGAGGCTCTGATTCTCAAGAGGTACGGGAAGGCCAAGGCAATCGAGGGGTTTTCCCGAACCTCGGAGACCCACACATCGAGAACATTGGAACTTTCCGTCTATTTCGTAATTCTCTGCATCAGCATCGTCCTCCTGATCAACATCTGGGGCTTCGAGGATTGGTTACAGACGACCAGCGTACTCGGATTCCTCGCCCTTTTCGTGTTCGCCAGCAAGGAATACTGGGCGGGAGACTTCTTGAGCGGAATTCTCATCATAAGCCAAGGAAAGATCGAGCGCGGGGACGTCATCAAGATTCGGGACGAAAACCTGACTGCCATCGTCCTGCAAGTCGGGAGTTTCCAGACCATCGTCCGCGATCTCATCAACAAGCACGACATCATCCTTCCCAACTCAAGACTCCGGCTCGCCCGGGTCGACGTGCTCAAGACCGACCTGGAAAAAGGAATCAGGGAATTCGAGGACTTCTGGTTCGGGTACGGTACCGATCCGGACAAGATCCAAATCATGCTCGAGGAGGTGTGGAACAACACCGTAGTGGACGACATGGCGGTTAAGGAAGGCGGTTTTGCGATTGGAAACAAGGAGTGCGGAGACCATGGGGTACGCTGGCGCCTGTCCTACACGCTCCAGTCGGCCCATCGCTTGATCGAAGCGGGAAATTGCGTTCGGGAGCATGCCTATCGGCTCCAAGAAACACACGGACTCGAATTGGCCACTCCGCTCACTCACGTCTTCCCCAAGGGTACGAACGGTCAATAGAGAGAAGATCCGGGCCTCTGCCTTGACTTCCCTCAAGGATCTTGGATCATGGCGTAAAATGACAAAACTCTCCGTCTCCTCGCTCCTCGCATTCTCACTCTTGGCAGTTCCTCTTTACGGTCAAAAAGCCCTGGCCAAAGTAGAAGGCAATTCAGTCGACCATGCAGGCATTCTGCAATCATGGGACGACGCGAGCCAAGCCCGTGGAAAATCGACCTACGAGAACCTGTGCGCCAACTGTCATGGCACCGATGGCATAACCCCCGCCCTTCCGATTTCCCGGGCTTTCGGGAAAGGACCCCTCAAGTTCGGGGATGATCCCTATTCGATGTTCGTGACACTGACCAAGGGCAACGGGTTGATGGGACCGCAAACCTGGATGAGTCCGGAGGAACGCTACGACGTCATCCATTATATCCGGGAAAAATTCATGAAGCCCATGTACACCGGATACAAGCCCATCACTCAGGACTACCTCGAGGGCTTGCCCAAGGTCACGGTAGCCCCGGCTCCGAAGAAAAAGAGACCGGATCGTGATTTCGGTCCCGCCTTGGCCTCGCAGTTGGGCAGAAACGTTTCGAGCGTGCTCACCATAAAGCTCGGTGACAAGCATACCATCAG
>JABGWD010000266.1 GCA_018645725.1 Opitutia bacterium | reverse complement strand
CTTCCAGGGCGTCGAGTATGGCGACCAAGGTCATGTCCATTTCCTCAACCATCCCTGCATAAGTAATGTCCCTGCGGACGGAAGATTTTTCCTTTTCAATCCCTTCGGTATCCCTGCCCATGGCAACCCAACGCTTCTTGGTTCGCTCGAAAGTTTCCTTCGTGCAGAGGTGAGGAATGTGAGGAGCGTAATGGGAAACCATCATGTAAAATGGTCTTTTGCCCGCATGCTTTTCCAGAAAGGCAACGGAATCGCGCTTCAATGAATACATACGCTTGGGGTTACCGGGAGGGAAAGGTGTCTTGTCCTTAATTGGATCCCAATAGGAACCATGTCCATTTCCATTTCCTCCAGCTTCACCCGGGTTCTCATCGGTAACGTCATAGCCGGCATCCTCGAACCGGCCCATGGCACTGCATCCTTTTCCAAAATGAGCGGTGACGTAATTTCTTCCGGAATCCTTGAGCATTTCCGCCATGGTCACCTCCGCTTCGTACCCATCCGGACGTTGAACGGCGGATAGGACGTCGAATACGTTCCGGTACTGGATGCGGGCAGTCGATTGACCATGCTGAATGCTAATGCGGGACGCCGTACAGGTGGGGGAAGGAGCGTAGGCGGCCGTAAAACGAGCTCCGATTTCGGCCAACCTCTCGACTCCCGGAGTCCGGATGAAATCGTGTTTCGTGGAGGGCTCGCCATCCATCATCTGGACGGAGGTGTCGGCATATCCGAGGTCATCCGCGTAGAGGATGATGAAATTCGGAGGGGCATCGGCCAAAACCTGATGCGCCAAGGCTAAGAAAAACCAAGACTGAATAACGCGGAGATTCATGAGTTCATATAAAGAGCTCCGCCAGCGCGGAGCTTGATTAGGTCGAAATTACTTGGATTGATCTACGATCCAAACGTTTTTGAAGCGCACGTCCTGGCCATGCTCTTGGAGCTTCAGACCGCCAGGGGCGGAAGTAACCTTGATTCCGCCGTTGGCGTGCTTGATCTCGGCGTTGTCATGGACCTTGATTCCGTTCCACCAAACCGTGGCCCGTGCATTCCCGACTTTTTTGTCACCGTCCCATTTCGCATCCTTGATTACGAAGTGAAACGCATGCCATTGCCCATTCGGCCTCCATGCGTTACGGTCAGGCACCCGATCCATGCAGAAGGCTGCGATCCCATGTCCCCCGATTTTCCAATTGTACGGATCCTGAATATTTTTTCCCTTGGGCGACTCAATTTGAATTTCATAACGATTCTGCATATAAACCCCGCTGTTGGAATAACCGTCCGGTTTTCCATCACCCCGGGCTCCCATCATTACAAAATCAACATGACCTTCGTAATCGGTGTACTTTTTCTTGGTTACCAAGTCGTGCGTACCCCATCTTTTTCCGCCATCCGTCATCAGTGTCTTTCCCTTGCCATTCGGGTTGTCCATGATCTTCCAGGTGATCTCCATATCCTTTTTTGGCCACATTTCCCAATTCTTCCGGACTGATTCCATCGTGCCGTCGAAAAGAACTTCGGCTCCCTTGGGGGCTTTCAATCCGACGTCCTTGCCCTTATCGTATCCCTTTTGTTCTTCGGGCTTTTTCCCTGCGTGAAGGACTCCTGCCAAGGCAAGAAGGGCGATCGAATAAATTTTAAATCTAGGTGAGATCGTTATCATTGTTTTTCGTTTGGGTTATTAGTTTTTGTCAACCGTTCCCCGTTCCTTATGCATCTTGATCAAGGGGGTGGAGCGTTAAAGTTGAGTGCCACGGAAATTAATACAGTTCTTCTATTTAATTCAAAGATACAATAAAGGATCATCAATTCGAGCGAATCTTCATCGTGCAATAGGGATCAGGCGGGACGGTTTTGCCTACCTTGTCAACTGGATGAGTATAAAGATATTTCCAAACCTCTTTCCAGCGCCCGTCCCGAACCACGATACCATGAGCTTTGTTGGCATTTCCATCGACGTCGAAGTCGGTAATCAGACGCCTCGAGTTTCCGAAAGGAGACTTGGTTTTCTCGACGTTCACCAAAGGACCGAACTTTGCCAACCCGAGCATTTGCCAGGATCGGCAATAGTGATCAGCTGTCCATCCCTTGTCGAGAATATGGGTGAAACCGAAGTACCGGTTGGCGGGGGTGGCGGATGGCAAGCTTTGCCAGGATTCCAACTGATCACGCGGACCGGAAAACGCCACCACGCGGGCGACCTTTTGATGCTTGGCAAAACGGGCCGAGGTGGTTGAGCCATGGGAAATGCCCGAAAGTATGACCTTGTCCCAAAGTAGATCCGTTCGTTTCTCGTTAAGAAAGCGATTCCATTCCCCTTGTGGATTTTCTTTAACCAACCATTTGACGAATTCAAGGGAGCGGGCAGCCAAGCCATCGGGCTTGGGAATCTTGACGAGCGGACTATGGTCCTCCCCGGTGGCAGCCTCCAATCGGATGCTACCCAAGCACTCTCCGGTATCGTGCATTTCCTTAGGAACGGTAGAAAACCAACGATTGGCATAGTGGGGTTGGATCAGGTGCAGCCCCAAACCGCTCAAGTACTTGGAGAGTTCACCGTTGTAACTCATCAACCAAATCACCAAACGGTCACGGGACGACACACGGGTGTCTACGATGGCGTGCTGTAAATCCTGATGCTTCCCCTTGACCTCGGCAAAGGTGAAATTGAGCTCGGGATGTTCCTTGGCCAGTAGGTTGATCTCGCTCGCACGAACAGAGGTTTCGTGAAGTTTGCTGGCTTGGGCGAGTAAGGCCGCTCCAAGCAGGAGCAGGGAAGCAATAAAAGAGATTTTCATTGGAGCGAAGAAAAGGGTCACGATCGCTTCACTTCAATGACGTCAATTTCCAGATCGGCCCCTTCGGATCCCTTGAGCTTGATCTCGAGAGATTTGATGACGCCTTTCCAATGCGCATTGCCATTCAGCGGAACCCGAACCTCCTTGAATTGCTTACCGGCGGGAACTTTCATGACGGAACCAAGGGACTTGCCATTGGCCAGGGCTTCGATCTCGACCGGTACATCTGCCCTTAACTTGAGGAGCAAAGCTTGGTCGGATCCGTTGGGTTTGATCTTGAGTCCCTTGCGCAAGAGGGAACCGGGTTTGCTTGGCAACCGGAATTGGAGGAAGCCCTGAAAGCCCGCGATGTTGTCGTGCATTCCCTTTGCCTGCCAACCTTCGGTCTGCCAGCCACCGCAATCGAATTCATAGGAGAG
>JABGWD010000265.1 GCA_018645725.1 Opitutia bacterium | reverse complement strand
GGCTTTGTCGGCAGCGGCTTTGTCGGCAGCGGCTTTGTCGGCAGCGGCTTTTGCCTTTGCTTCAGCCAAAGCTTGGGCAGGGGTTTTGCCTGAGGCTCTGTCTTCGTCCAATTGCTCTTTGGTTTTTGAGGAAACGGTTGTGAGGTCCTCCTTGCTGAGATCCTTGAACTCGCTTGGTTTGAGTCCCTTGTCCATTACGTTTTCGTACAGGGCCAAGGTGTCCAAGTCTGAGGTTACTGCAGTGTAGTCGAAAGCAGCATCCGGGTTTTCTGCTTTGGATTTGATGACGAAGTTAGCTTTGATTTCAATTTTAGTAATGTTAGTGAGGGTGAGGGCGTTACCAGCTTTTCCGCGAAGGTCACCCAACAGGTCTTTTTCTTGGCCAACGGTCGAGATGAAGTCGTTGTCGAATTTTGCCGCTTCGGTTTTGAAGGTTGATACTGCACTTGCGTCCGTTACCTCGAATGCTTCGGCAAGCTTTACGGTTACTTCAAGGTTGGCGAACTTGGATGCAAGTGACAAACCGGCTTTGTCTTGATCGGTGGTGGCCCCAATCTCAGTGAACACCTTGAGGTCGTCATGCGAGAACAGCTTGATGGTGGACAATACGGTATCTTTAATGTTGGTGTTCGTGTCTTTTGCCAACTGCAATCGTTCGGCTGCGGTTGCACCGCCTGGTGCCAACGCCGAAGCAAACTTGGCTTTGGTGGAAAAGTTGGCAATGGTACTTGTACCGGCCAACGCCTTCATGTCGGTGGCGATAAATTTGGCTTCGACCATCTTGGAAAGATTTTCAGTGTCTTTGGCCAAGGCAACAAAACCACTGTCAGCCAATACGTTTGAGACTGCCTTGCCCAAATCAACGTATGCCTTCACGACATGGGACTTGGTTCCCAACGTTTTGATCGTTGCTTGAGCGTTGGCGATATTGAAGGTCGTGGGTGCTGCCAAATCACCGGAACCATCGGGAGTTTTCACCAATTCCGTCAGGGTGCCCAAATCAAAATTCTTCATTGAAGTAAGGGCGTCGGAGTCCAGGTTGTCAACGGTTCCGTTGACAATGGTGGTAATGTCGCCTGCACCGGAGAATGCCTTGACTACCACGGCACGAGTTTTGAACTGACTGACCAAGTTGGTTACGCCACCTCCGACATTGGCGGATTTATCAGCCAACTTGTTAATGTTGTTGGAGCCTAATGCTACCGCATCGCTGACTTGGAGGCCCGCCTGAACCGCAGTAACAAGCGTGCTGCTTTCAACGGCCGTCGAAACGACTGGAGCTGGAGCTGCACCTCCCGTAACCATTGCTGCTGCAGACGGTGCCGCTGCGGGTGGTGCTGCGGGTGCCGCTGCCGGGGCGTCTCCAGGTGCTGCTGCGGGGGCGTCTCCAGGTGCCGCTGCCGGGGCGTCTCCAGGTGCTGCTGCGGGCGCGTCTCCATCGGCGGTTGCCTCGGTGTCGGCATCTGGGGCAGGCTGAGCGCTTGAAACGAATAGTGGCAGGGCAACTAATGCGAAAATAACAGATAAGTTAAGAAAGGATTTGATCATTGTTTTTCGGGTTAAAGAGCTCATTCTCGTAATTTTTACTCAAGTTACAACTAGAATTGTTGATTTTGGCAAATTAATTTGGAAGTTGTAAATATTTCGCACCATAGAGAGTGGAATTTTGAACAAAAGTCGTTTTTGATGGCGTATGGAAGTACGTCGTCATTGAGCAAAGCCTAAAAAACTAACTTTCCCGTGTTATCAATCAGTACGCCAACTTCAATTTGGTAAAGCGCCAAGCGGTTTTACGGGCAATTGGGAGACTTCTCGGTTGGTAAGGAATGCAATGAGCCCGTATCGCTTTCTGGCTACGATCGTATCTTAAGCAATTTAAATCATTGCAAAATCGTGGGAATTTGAAGCCAAGGGTAGTGCTGCTGCTCGGAAGGTATCCAATGACCGTTTTTCAAGGGGGTGGATAAACGCCGTAAGCTAAAAACGTTTTGGCTGGAATTGATGCCTGCAGTCGGTAGCCGAAGCCTGGATACTATTACCAAGGGAGGGTTTCCTGCCGGAGCAAGGCCCATCCGAGCCAAAGCATGAGGCCAAGATAAACGAGGCACCAACCCTTGGTGGCAGGGAAATGCTTGGGTATGTTTCCCAGGTTCTTCTCGTACCAATCCTTGAAGAACCAAGCCGTCAGGTTCGCCCCGATGCAGTCCACGAAAAACAGGTACCAAAGGGTTGCCTCGAGGTTGAAGTTCATGGAAAGTTGATAACCGGGTAATCGATGATTTTGCCGTTATTGCGGGACTGCCAAGTAGAGTCAAGGGGGAAGGATGTCCCGTAGATTCGTCCAACCGGTTCAAGTGGAGCAATTTCGCGCTGTCCATCGTCTGCCAAAGTGCCTGATTGACATTCCTATGAGATTAACTAATAAACTGTAGAAATGACAAGGGCAGGGATATATTTGCTTTTTATGTGCCTGATACAGTGCTTATTGAGCGCTTCCCCACCGGTGCCCTTTAGCGGCAAGGTCTCCATTGACTCGGTCAATTACCACGGACAGGCAAAGTTTGCCTTTGCCATCCGGGACAAGGACGGCGCCATTCATTGGCGAAATGGCAGCCAGAACGATTCCACCATTGACGTCTCGGTTACGAATGGCCGATACGTCGTGCTTCTGGGCGGGCAGGGGATGAACCCACTTCCCGCAACCTTGTTTCTCGAACACGACGAGCTCTACCTGCGCGTTCGATTTGATGCCGGTGACGGGCAGGGCTTGCGCCGCTTGACCCCCGACCGGCGAATCACCGCGACGCCCTTTGCCCTGGCTGCGGAAGTGGCCAATTCCGTCAAGTCCGACTCCGTGAGCAAGGAAATGCTCGACCCCATCCTCCGGGCCTATCTCGCTCCGTCCTTGAAGCCATCCTTTAAGGCACCGCTTTCCGATTACCTGGCCCGTCCCCATGAAAACCTTGTCCTTCAGGCTCCCGAGACCACGGGGGCATACTTTACCTACCAGTGGAAAAAGGACGGAGCTTCCATACACGGGGCAACGGGATCCCAGTTGAACGTTGCGGCTCAGTCACCGGGCCAGTACTCCCTCGTGGCAAGCAATGCCTTCGGGGCTTCCGAGACGAGTATGCGCGTCAAGCTGGCTTCCTCTACTTGCGTACAAGCTATCGATAGCTGGAATCACACCCTTCGAATTGATGCGAATGGTTCCCTATGGGTTGTGGGCGAAGGTGGCTCAGGAAGGCTCGGGCTGGGTGACGAGCTCCCCCGCTCCACTCCCGTGAAACTGGTCGATGGAAACGTCGTTTCCGTTGCCACCGGTAACGGCTACAGCCTGTTCGTGAAGACTGATGGCTCGCTTTGGACCATGGGAAAAAATGACTGGGGTCAATTGGGTGACGGCACGGAAAGAAAGAGCGTCACTCCAATCAAAGTCTTGAATTCGGGAGTTGCCAGCGCGGTAGCGGGTTGGCACTGGGCATTGATTCTGAAAACCGACGGAAGCTTGTGGGCGATGGGTGGAAATAACCATGGCCAACTCGGTGACGGGAGCCTGACCAAGCGCAGAAAGCCGGTCCTGATCGTACCCTCGGGCGTCGAGTCGATGAGCGGGGGAATTGATCATGCCCTTTATGTCACCACGGGTGGAAAATTGTGGGCCATGGGAAAGGGCGAGGGGGGACGGCTGGGGGACGGCACTTGGTCGAGACGAGAATTTGCCGTGCCCATCGTCGATGCCAACGTGACCGCAGTGGCCGCCTCGGGAGGGCATAGCCTGTTCGTGAAGTCGGACGGCTCGCTCTGGGTGACGGGTTGGAACAGTTATGGCAAGCTGGGTGATGGGAATACGAGCGAGTCCAGAAGTACTCCGCACAAAATCGTGTCCGGCGGAATCACTGCCGTATCCAGTTGTTTGGATCACAGTCTTTTCCTGAAAGCGGACGGTACTATGTGGGGCATGGGCGCAAATCATTTTGGTCAGCTGGGCGGGGCCAACCCGGTCGAGAATTATTCTCCGGTCCAGCTTGCTTCCGGAGTCGTTAGAATTGCTACTGGCAACAAGGCCACCTTCTTCCAGAAGACGGATGGCAGTCTTTGGGCAATGGGGCAGAACCATTGGGGGCAATTGGGCGATGATTCCCCGACTCAACAAAACCTTCCTGTCCAGTCCATCGATGCGAATGTGAGCAAGGTGGACGGGGGAGCCTATCATGCCTTGGTCCGCAAGACGGACGGTTCGCTTTGGGCCATGGGGTTTAACGAACACGGGCGGTTGGGTGATGGGGGAATCGAGTTTCGCAGGTCCACGCCCTTCAGGGTCGTGGATGAGAACGTTTCGGAGATAAGCGCGGGATGGAACCATAGCCTGTTCGTCAAGTCCAACGGTTCACTCTGGGGGATGGGGCTCAATGGAAACGGCCGCTTGGGCGATGGCACGACGACGGTACGAAAATCACCGATTGAAATCGTGAGTTCCGGGGTCCTTCGTGCAAGTGCCGGCGGTGGGCACAGCCTGTTCGTCAAGACCGACGGTTCGCTCTGGGCCATGGGCTTCAATGCAAAGGGGCGACTGGGGGACGGCACCTACACCGAGAGAAGGAACCCGGTCATGATCGTGGATGCGAACGTCACCTTGATTTCTGCCGGTCTGAATTATTACAGTTTGTTTTTGAAAAACGATGGCTCCCTGTGGGGGATGGGTGGGAACGACAAGGGAAATCTTGGGGATGGCACGACCAATGAGCGCAAGACCCCGGTCATGATCGTGGATGCAAACGTCACGGCCCTTGATTGCGGATGGAATTTCAGCGTGTTCCTGAAAAATGACGGCTCGCTCTGGGCCATGGGGGACAATCAATTCGGGCAACTTGGGGACGGGACTTTCGAGGATCGGCATTCGCCCGTTCAAATTGTCGCTTCCGGGGTGACGAAGGTGGCGACAGGCAATGATCATATCGTTTTTGTCAAGACCGACGGGAGTGTCTGGACGACGGGCCGGAATCAATTTGGACAACTTGGGGACGGGACGCTTGCCAATCGCAACTCCCCCATGCAAGTTCTTTTCTCGGGGGCGGCCGACGTTTCATGCGGGAGCTTTTGCACCTACCTACGGATGAGTGACGGCTCGATGCGGGTGATGGGCAGGGATAACGACGGAATGCTCGGTATGGGGCGCGCGGTCAAGCATACTTCCCCGGTGCAGGTCGCCACGGGCATGCCCGCGCCCTAAGGACGGGATTACCGGGCGTTTCCCTTTTTCCAATTGGGGTAGTCCTTGGCAAGCAGGTCCTTGGCATATTCTCCAAGCCAGGAATACCCGTTCCTGCGCTCGTAGGAAATTTTATCGATGGAATCACGGGGAATCCCATCCCGACTGCAAAAGAATGGTTTTTCATTCGTCAGGTCGTAAAATCGACCCCATAGGGGAGGGGCGTCCGGATCGCGTACAATCTTTTTGTCCGTTCCCTTGGGCGTTCCTGGCGCATCCGCGATTACTTGACGGATTCCCGTCAGTTTTGCGCCCTCGAACCAGACTACCGCGCTCTCGATGGAATCCCTGGCTCTCTCGTCGGGTTCTTCAATGCTCATGAGGAAGCGGACGATCCCCACGGATTCGTGTCCACTGAGGGAGGGTAGCTCGTAGGATCGGGCTCCGGCGGGCTTGAGAGTCTTCCGGTTGTGTTGGGCGCACCAAACGGTCAGGCGTCCCTTTATCCGGACTTGGGAGCGAAGGATGAACTCGGTGCCATTTTCCACCGCTTTCCCACATCTCAGGCGGATGGGGTCGGGAACAAAGGAAAAGTCCCTGTCCTTTTGGGCGATGGCATTCAGAACTTCCATCACCCCGGTCATGGCTCCGTCGTTAAAGGTGACGTGTTGATGGTAACCGGTCGGGTTGGGGTATTTCTGGGGCCAACCACCGTTTTTGTACTGTGCATCGAGCAAGTAGATGATTCCGCGAAGGGCCGCTTTCTTGAAACGATCGTCACCAAGTTGATGGAATGCCTTGGCGAGCAAGCGTATTTCCGTATGGGTTGCCCCGTTGTCTATGGTTGCTTCTTTCTTTTGGCGCCAGCCAAGTACTGTTTTTTTCCCCTCGGTCGTGAGCTTTTCGTTTCGGTCGTACCCCTTGGGCCAACCACCGGACGAACGCTGGTAGAGAAGGACGGTTTCCGCCGTTTGCCGGAGTTCAGCTGTCTCCTTTGCCGAAAGGTGGGGGTGAGCAAAGAGCTGAAGGAAGACGATGAACGCGAGGAAGAATGAAATGGAGCCACCTGTCAGATTCGAACTGACGACCGTTCGCTTACAAGGCGAGTGCTCTACCAACTGAGCTAAGGTGGCGATTTCCCCATTCGAAATCATAGTAGGGTGTCCTTGGCGGAAAGGCAACGGGATTGTCCTTCGGTAGTTCATTGACCTGATTCTTTCACGCTCGTTTCGCACTGGAAGAGTTTTTCCTTGGGGATGCGCTTGAGCAGTTCGTCTTGGCAAAAGGCACTTCTATCCTGCTCGATTTCTTGGCGGTATCCCGTGAAATTCCCGCGTTTCTCGAATTTTCCGGCAAAAAGGGGTTCCTCGGGATAGAGTTTTTCCATCTTCTTGAAGTAGGAAACCGGGACACGAAAAGCACCTAGGGAGACGGAATGAACGGAGTCGGGTGGGAGGTTGGCAAAGAGCTTGTCAAAGAGGGTGCGGTAACGCTCCTCGAAGTTCTTGCAGTCGATGAGCGGGTCGATGCGCAGACCGACCGGCCAGCCCAATCCGGCAATTTTCTCCATTGCCCGGATCCGGGAGGAGACGGAGGGAACACCATGCTCGAGCTGTTCGCTTATCTCATCGGGGGTAAAACTGAAGGCGGTGACGACGTTAGGAAGGGGATCGGTCTTCTCGAGAACCTTGAGGTTCACGCTCTTGGTTCGAAGTTCAAGATAGGCGTTCCCGTGTTTGGCAAAGAAGGGGAGGAAGCAATCTGCAAACCCCGTGACGTTCTCAAGGGCCAGGCTGTCGCAATCGTATCCGGAAAAGAACCAACTTGGTTCGTCCGCAGATTCCTTCGTCTTGCGGAGGATTTCGTTCTGGAAATCATCGTAGTTTACGAAAAGGACGTAGTGGGC